>NZ_DASRXZ010000025.1:0-95906 GCF_035687345.1 Microbacterium sp. | reverse complement strand
CAAGACTTTCGCCGTCAAGGCGCTGGAGCGCGCCTCGGGGGAGACGGGGCTGGCTCCCGGTCAGATCGTCGACGCCTACCCCGACCTCTACATGAGCCACACCGCGACCTGGCGCTGCATCAAGACGTGGGAGCGCATGGGTGAGCCGGAGCTGTTCGACAAGGACCGCATCGCGATGGTCATGGACCACATCTCGCCCGCGCAGACAGCGAAGATCGCGGGTGACCACCGGCTGTCCCGCGGCTTCCGCGAGAGGATGGGCATCAAGAACTTCTTCGACGTCAACGCGGGCATCGCGCACGTCGTGCTGATGGAGAACGGGCTGGTCAAGCCCGGGAATCTCATCATCGGCACCGACTCGCACTCGACGATCTACGGCGCGCTCGGCGCGCTCGGCACGGGTGTCGGCTTCAGCGAGATCACGGCCGCGTGGGTCACCGGCAAGCTGTGGATGCGCGTGCCCGAGTCGATGAAGATCGTCGTGAAGGGACCGCTCCCCGCCGGCGTCTACCCGAAGGACGTCATGCTCAAGCTCATCGGCGACATCACCGCCGACGGCGCGACGTACTACTCCGTCGAGTTCCACGGCGACTGGGTCGAGTCCCTCTCCACCTCGGAGCGCATGACGCTGTGCAACCTCGCGATGGAGGCCGGCGCGAAGAACGCGGTCGTGCCGCCGGATGCCGAGACCATGCGCTACCTCGCCGAGCACGGCGTCGATCTCGACACCGTGCAGCCGCTGGCATCCGATCCCGACGCGGTGTTCGAGAAGACGATCGAGCTCGACGCGACCGAACTCGAGCCGCAGATCGCGATCCCGCACAACGTCGACGACGTCGTGGGCATCTCGGGTGTCGCCGGCACCAAGGTCGACCAGGTGTTCATCGGCTCGTGCGCGAACGCGAAGTACGACGACCTCGCGATCGCCGCGAAGTACCTCAAGGGCAACCGCATCGCTCCCGGTGTGCGGCTCGTCGTGACGCCGGCATCCGCCGACATCATGGCGAAGGCCGCGGCCGACGGCATCGTCACGACCCTCATCGAGTCGGGCGCGCTCATCACGAACCCCGGATGCGGCGCGTGCGCCGGCAGCGGCGGAGCGATGGCCGACGGCGAGGTGACGCTCTCGACCGCGAACCGCAACTTCCGCGGACGCATGGGCAGCTACGAGTCGAGCATCTACCTCTCGAGCCCCGCGGTGGCCGCGGCATCCGCGGTCACCGGTGTCATCACCGACCCGCGTCACGTGGCGGTGCCGGCATGAACCTCGTCGAGAAGATCCTCGCGCGCGCGAGCGGAAGAGAATCCGTGTCGGCCGGCGACGTCGTCGTCGCCGAGGTCGACCGGCTGGTGATGCACGACCTCAGCGCCTACCTCACGGGCAAGGTGTACGACGAGCGCGTCGGCGTCGACCTGCCGTACCCCGACCGGGTCGTCACGGTGTTCGACCACCACTTCTCGCCGCCGACCGAGCACCAGGCCGACGTCCTCAACCGCAACCGCGAGTGGGCCAGGCGCCGCGGCACGCAGCTGTTCGACTGCGGAAGCGGGAACATCCACAACGTGCTCGTGCAGCACGGGCTCGCGCTCCCCGGGCAGATCGTCGTGGGCTCCGACAGTCACACGCCGGTGCACGGGGCCGTCGGCGCGCTCGCGGTGGCGCTCGGCAACGACTCGCACGCGGGCACCGTCATGCCGTTCGGCAAGGCGTGGTTCCGCGTGCCCGAGCTCATCCAGATCGAGCTGACGGGCGAGCTGCGGCCGGGCACCACGCCGCGCGACGTCGCGCTGTGGCTCGTGAAGGAGCTCGGCGAGGGGTCGGTCATCTACAAGGCGCTCGAGTTCACCGGCCCGTTCATCAAGGGCCTCGACTTCTGGGACCGCTGGCTGTTCCCCGTGCTGTGCGTCGATCTCGGCGCGAAGTGCGGCTACATCGAGCCCGACGAGGTGACGCGTGCGTTCGTCGAGTCCCTGCCGAACGGCAGCGTCGACCGGCTCGTCAACGGCGACGGCGATCCCGTCGAGGACGTCCGCCGGTTCGATGTGGGCGACCTGCCTCCGCAGGTGGCGGCGCCGCCCACCGTCGGCAACGTCCACCCGGTCGACGACGTCGTGGGCACGCCCGTGCAGTGGGCGGAGCTCGGCGGCCACGGCGGAGGACGGCTGGAGGACTTCATCCTCGCGGCGAAGGTGCTGCGGGGTCGCCGGATCCACCCCGACGTCAAGCTCAACCTGGTCCCCGGCAATCGCGAGGTGTTCCGGCAGGCGCTCGAGCTCGGGATCGTCGCCGACCTCCACGAGGCAGGCGGCACGTGGTTCCCGCCGAGCACGGGGTCGAATCAGACCGCGAACATGGGCGCGATGTCGGCGGGCGAGGCGATGATCTCGACGCATTCGCGCAACTTCCCCGGGCGCAACGGGAGCACCGAGGCGTCGATGTACCTCGCGTCGGCGCTCACGGTCGCGGCATCCGCCGTCGCCGGCCGGATCGCCGACCCGCGCCGCTACGTCTCGGAAGGGAACCCGCATGAGTGAGTTCGTCACGCGCTTCGAAGGGCGCTGCTGGACATTCGGCGCGAACATCCCGACGGACGCGCTCGTGAAGTCGGCGTACGTGTTCGACCCGATGGAGGAGATCGTCAAGCACGTGCTGGAGGACCACAACCCGAGGTTCCCGCTCGAGGTGCAGCCGGGCGACATCGTCGTGGCCGGCCACCACTTCGGTCAGTCCTCGGGCCGGGCGATCGCCGCGAAGGCGCTCAAGGCGACGGGGATCGGATGCGTCGTGTCGAACGCGTTCTCGCGGACGTTCTACCGCAACGTGTTCGAGATCGGGCTGCCGTCGCTCGAGGTTCCCGATGCGACCGACCTCGTCGACGACGGCGACCACGTCGTGGTCGACATCGCCGAAGGGCTCTTCCGCAACGAGACGAGGGGGGTCGAGCGGCGGGTGCCGTCGGCGTCGCCGTTCCTGTTGCGGATGCTGGAGGCCGGCGGCCTCATCGCCCTCACGCAGTCCGACCCGAACTGGGCCGAGGCGGCGCGCGCGTGAGAACCCGGGAAGGGCGACGACGGGGTTTCCCGTAATACCTGTCGAGTGTTAGGTTCTCCCCACCGAGGGTGGATGCTCGCGGCGACCCATCGGGATCGAGCCCACGGGGGCTACGCTGAAGGACTACTTCGTCGGTCGCGAGATGGAGCAGCGCCTCCGTCCGGCGATGCGGAAGCAGGACTTCGGGTCGTCGTGGGGAACGCCTGGTCACGGTCAGCGCGGCTGAGTCGGGCATTCCTCCGCTCGCTCGAGAGGGAGGTCGCCGTGAGCGCACAGGAGCAGGACACGGGTGGGCAGCGCCGCACGCGGGGCAGCTACGCGAAGGGCCAGGCGCGCCGCCAGGCCATCGTCGATGAAGCGATCGCGGTGTTCTCGCGCACCGGGTTCCACAGCAGCTCGCTGCGCGAGATCGCCAAACGCGTGGGGCTCACCCCCGCGGGCCTCATGCACCATTTCGCCGACAAGGAGGAGCTCTTCACCGAAGTCCTCCGGCAACGAGACGAGAAGGTCCGCGCGGCCGCGGGCGATCCCGCCGAGCACACGCTCATCGAGCAGGCCGAGAAGGTCGTCGCGTACAACCAGACCTCCCGCGGCCTGACCTCGCTCTACGCGATCGTGTCGGCCGAGGCGACGGACTCCGAGCACCCCTCCCACGACGACTTCGCCGAGCGCTACCGCGAGACGGCGGCGCGCGGGGCGGAGCTGCTGCGGGCGGGCCAGGAGGCCGGCGAGATCCGCGCCGACATCGACGCCGCCCACGCCGCCCGGCTCATCAGCGCCGTGATGGACGGCATCCAGCTCCAGTGGCTGCTCGACGAGACCGTCGACATGGTGCCGCTGTTCCAGGAGTTCGTGCGAGGTTACCTGCGCCCCCAGACTTCCTGACGCCGCGCCGGCCGCTGGGCGAGGGAGCGCAGCGACCCAGACGAAGCGCGCGTCATCGACCCGGGGGCGGCACGGGCAGCGCGTTCGCGCGCGCGACGCCGCCCAGCCACGCGAGGCTCGGCTTCGGGTGCCGCTCGAACGTCTCGCGATCCCACGCGATGAGCCCGAACGTGGGCCGGTAGCTGCCCCACTCGTAGTTGTCGAGCGCGCTCCAGTGCAGGTAGCCGCGCACGTCGATGCCGTCGACGATGCACGCGTGCACCGCCTCCAGCGCGCCGGTCGTGTAGTCGATGCGGCGCCGGTCGTCGGCGGTCGCGATGCCGTTCTCGGTGACGTACACGGGCGCTTGCGCGCGCTTCCACGCATTGCGGATGCCGTCGCCGACAGCCGACGGGTAGTACTCCCACCCGGTGAGCGTGCGCTCCGCGGCATCCGGGATCTCCCGCGGCCCATCGGGCCCGATCACCGTGCGCGTGTACGCCTGCACGCCGACCCAGTCGTCGCCCTTCGCGGCTTCGAGGAAGACGTCCTCCCGCGACCACCCGTACTCGGCCGCGACCTCCTCGGCGCCCGGTTCGGGTTGGTACGCCTGCGTCGCGACGGACCATCCCGCCTGGGATCCGGTGGATCGCACGAGCTCGACGGCGGCGCGGTGCGCCGCAATGAGGCGGTCGGTCACGTCCGGAACACCGGGCGGGAGTCCGATCGAGGGGAACCCCACCTCGGGGTCGGCGAGCACGGAGACCATGTTCGGCTCGTTGATCGTGCACACGAGCGACACGCCCTCGAGCACCGGCAGCGCGGCCTCGACGTACCGGCGGAACGCGTCGACCGAGGCATCCGTCAGCCATCCGCCCTCACGGGCGAACCACACAGGGTTCGTGAAGTGATGCAGCGTGATGACCGGCTCGAGGCCGTTCTCCCGTGCCGTGTCGACCATGCGCCGGTAGTGGTCGATCGCCGCGCGCGACACCCAGCCCTTCTCGGGCTCGATACGCGCCCATTCGATGCTGAACCGGTACGCCGCGAGCCCGGCTTCCGCGAGCAGTGCCATGTCCTGCGGGAAGCGGTGGTAGCTGTCGGCGGCGTCTCCCGACGGCTCCGCGATCGCGGGTCCGGGCAAGTGGCCCCATTCGCGCTGCCACCAGTCCGAGTTGATGTTGCCGCCCTCGATCTGGTGCGCCGCGGTCGAGGCGCCCCACAGGAAGCCGTCGGGGAAGTCCATGCGGAGGGAGTCCTTTCGATTCACTTGATGCCGGTGAGCGCGATGCCCTGCACGAAGTACCGCTGCAGCACCACGAAGACGATGAGCACCGGCACGACGACCACGACGGCGCCGGCCATCATGAGCCCGTACCGCGCCGCGTTCTGGCCGACCGAGTAGAGGGCGAGCGCGACGGGGAGCGTGTACATGTCCTCGGTCGTGGCGACCACCAGCGGCCACAGGAAGTTGTTCCAGCTCGCGAGGAAGGTGAGGATCGTGAGCGTCGCGATCGCCGGTCCGCACAGCGGCATGATGACGCGCAGGAAGATGCGCCACTCGCTCGCACCGTCGATGCGCGCCGCCTCGATGAGCTCATCGGGAAGCCCCAGCATGAACTGCCGCATGAGGAACACGCCGAGCGGCGTGATGAGGAACGGCAGGATGAGCCCGGGGTAGGAGTTCACCAGACCGAGGTTCGCCGTGAGAACGAACAGCGGCACGAACGTCACGACGCCCGGCACCATGAGCGTTCCGAGGACGAGCGCGAACAGCAGCTTCTTGCCGCGGAACTGCAGCTTCGCGAGCGCGTACCCGACCATCGAGCAGAACACGATGTTCCCGAGCGTCACGAAGACCGCCACGACGATGCTGTTGATGAAGAACGTCGTGAAGTCCAGTCGACCGAACAGCGTTGTGAAGTTGTCGAGCGTCGGCTCGCGCGGGAGGAACTCGGTCGGGTGCTGGCGGATCTCGGCATCCGTCTTGAAGGACCCGAGGATCATCCACACAAAGGGCGTGAGCATCGCGACGAGGCCCAGCGTCAGCACGACGTAGAGCCACCAGCGGCTGCCCGTGCGTCGGCGTCCGGCGGGGGCGATCTCGTCGGACGTGGCCGTCGTCTCGACGGGAGTGGGGGCGATGGCGGTCATGTCAGTCCTCCTTGCGCCCGAGCAGACGGAACTGGATGAGGGCGAGCACGACGATCGCGAGGAACAGCACGTAGCTCGCCGCCGACGCGTACGCGTAATTGCCGAACCCGAACTGCTGGAACGTGTACATCGCCGCCGACAGCGTCGAGTCGAGCGGGCCGCCGCGCGTCATGACGAACGGCTCCTCGAAGAACTGCAGGAACCCGATCCCCGTGATGACGGCCGAGAACAGGATCGCCGGCCGCATCGCGGGGATCGTGATGTTCCAGAACCGCTGCCACGCGTTCGCGCCGTCGACCATCGCGGCCTCGTGGTGCTCGCGCGGCACGCCTTGCAGCGCCGCGAGGAAGATCACCATGAGGGTCCCGATGTTGCGCCACACCGCCATCGCGATGAGCGACGGCAGCGCCCACGTCGTGCTCTGCAGCCAGTCGGGGCCCTGGATGCCTAGGAGCGCGAGGAATCCGTTGAGCAGACCGTCGGGTTGCAGGATGAACCGCCACACGATCGCGATCGCCACGATGCTCGTGACGACGGGCGTGTAGAAACCCACGCGGTAGACCGTTCGGAACCGACGGATGCCCTTGTCGAGCGCCAGCGCGACTGCGAGCGCCAGGGCCATCGTGAGCGGCACCGCGACCACCACGAACGTGAACGTGTTCAGCAGCGACCGCAGGAAACGCGGGTCCTGGAACAGGCGCACGTAGTTGTCGATCCCGACGATGTTCACCTGGAACGGGGTCTGCAGGTCCCTCGTCGTCATGTCGGTGAAGCTCATGACGAGCGACCCGACGATCGGCCCCGCCATGAAGACGAGGAAGAGGACGACGAACGGCAGGGCGAACAGCCACGCCGTGAGGGTCATGCGTCGCGCCCGCCGGCGCATCGCGGGTGAGGGCGGCGCGCTGCGCGGCGGGGCGGATGTCGCGACGGCGGTCATCGGCGGATCCTAGTTGCCGGTGCCGATCGACTGGGCCTGCTGCTGGATCGTGGCGATCGCGTCGGCGGGCGTCGTCTCACCGCGCGTCGTCTTCTCCAGCTCCTGGTCGATCACGGCCGAGACCTGAGCCCACGTGGGGATCGCCGGCGGCGCCTTCGAATCCTGCAGCTGCTCGCCGAAGACGCTCAGGTACGGATCCTCCGAGAACGTGGGGTCGTCCCACGCGGCCTGCACGCTCGGGAGGTCGGTCGAGATCTTGTACCACGAGATCTGCGTCTCGGGCTGGCTCAGCCAGCGCACGAGCTTCCACGCCGCGTCGCGGTTGTCGGTGTCCTCGAACACCGCGAGGTTGCCGCCGCCGGTGAAGCTCGTGCGGCTGTCGGCGCCCGGGACCATGGTCACGGCGAACTTGTCGGCGAACTCCTCACCGCCCTGGTCGAGCAGGAGGCTCACGTGGAACGGACCGCTGTAGAACGCGCCGACCTCGCCGTTGATGAAGGCCTGCTCGATCTCACCGCCCTCGAGACGCCGCGGCTCCGCGATGCCCTCGTCGAAGAAGCTCTTGTAGTACGTGAACGCCTCTTCCCACTCGGGCGTGTCGAACGTGAACTCGGTGCCGTCGTCGTTCAGGATGTCGCCGCCCTGCTGCCACGCGAGGGGCGTCACGTACTGCCACGAGTCGAAGCCTCCGGGTGGGAGCGAGACGCCCCACGTCGCGCCGGCCGATTGCAGCGCCTTCGTGAACTCGGTGTACTCCTCCCAGGTGGTGGGCGGCTCGACGCCCGCCTGCTCGGCGAGGTCGGTGCGGTAGTAGAGCACGCGCGTGTCGACGTACCACGGCACGCCGTAGGCGACGTCGTCGACCACCGCGGTCTCCCACGAGCCCTCGAAGAACGCGGACTCGTCGACGAGCCCCTCGGGCGTCGGCTCGAACGCGCCGGTCGCCGCGAACTCGCCGACCCACGTCGTGCCGAGCATCGTGATGTCGGGGGTCTCACCGCCGGCGATCGCGGTGGCGATGCGGTCGTGGGCGCTCTCCCACGGCACGGCGGTGACCTCGACGCTGACGTCGGGATTCTCCTCCTCGAACTGGGCGACGAGCTCGTCGAGCACCTCGCCCTCGTTGCCCATCGCCCAAACGGTGAGCTCGCCGGTGGCGGGGGAGTCGTCGATCGCCTCTCCGGCCTGGTCTCCTCCTGCACCGCCGCCGCCGTCGCTGCGGCCGCAGCCGGCGAGGGCGAGGGCGCCGACGAGGGTCACCGCCCCGACCGCCATCCAGCGGGAAGTCCTTCGTGCTGCTGCTCGTGTCATCGGTCTGACGCCTCCATCGGTCGTCGCCGCCCCGGGCGGCTCTGCCTCGGCTGGTGCGGCGCAGGACGGCGCCGCTGTCATGACTGTAGGGCGAATACCTAACACATGAAAGGTTTTCGCGATGAGAATCACCTCATCGACATCAGGTTGCCTCGCGGCCGCCGACGAAGGAAACGCCGTGGCGCGACATGCGAGTTCGTGCTAGCGCCGGCGCGGCGCCCGCGCCGCTCAGTCGCCCGCGACGCTGAGCGCCGCCCACACCTCGGCGCGCTCGGGGAAGGACGACAGATCGCGCCCGAGCACGCGCTGCGCCGTCGCGAGACGCGCCCGCACGGTGTGACGGTGGATTCCGAGCGCGCGCGAGGTCGCCTCGTGCGAGCAGTCCTGCTCGAGCCACGTGCGCACGGTCTCGCGCAGGGCGCCGCCGTGCGCGGCGTCGTACTCGTCGAGAGGGGCGAGCAGGGCCGCGGCGACCGCGCGCGCCTCATCGGACGGCTCGGCCGACAGCACGCTCCCGACCCCCGCGTCGCCGAACCGCGATACACGGGCACCGGCCGCGGCGCCACGGTCACGCGCGACGCGCGCCTCGCGCACAGCCGCCGAGAACGCCGAGTACGGGGCGGGTCGCGACACCCCGACGACCACCTCGAAGAGCTCGGCGAACTCGCGCACGAGCCCGTCGTGGTCGGCGGACGTCACGATGACCAGCCCGTCGTCCGCGCGGCCGTAGAACACGTCGCCGCGGCTCTCGTCGGCCTTGAGCTCGAGCCACTCGGTCGCCGTGTGGTCGCGAGCGGTCGCCGCATCCGTCATCGCCACCGTGATCGGCGGATGCGGCAGCCCGCGCCACGCGTCACGCGCGATGCGCCGCGCGAGCGTCGGGTCGTCGGAGAGCAGCGACTGCACGACGCCCGCGCGCAGCGACGCCCGGGCGCGGCTGAGGCCCTGGTTCTGCTCGAGGGCGAGGCCCGCCATCGCGATGACGGACGTCACGACACCGCGCTCCTCCTGGTCGAGGTCGCCCGACGCGATCGCGATGACCCCGCGCAGCTGGCCTGTCCGCCCGAGCGTCTGCAGCGTGAACGGCGTGTCGCCGATCCGCAGCGACGATCCGGCACGCGCGCCGCGGCGGAGCACGGTGCCCGCCTCGGCGGTCACCTCGGCGAGCGCGTCCGCGTCGAGGGCGCCCGGCGGGTGCTCGCGTGTGAGCGACCCGGTCGCATCGAAGAGCCCGACCCACGCGTCGAGCTGCCGTGCCAGTTCGGCGAGTGTCGCGCCGAGGCCGTCGGGGCGCAGTGCCGCGAGCGATATGGCACGCTGCGCGGCGAGCGCCCACGAGCGGCGCGCGTACGCCTGGGCGGCGATCGCCTCGGCGTTCGCGCGCGCCACCGCGATGAAGGGCGTGCGGTACGGGACCTCGAACAGGGCGAGCCCCGCGTCTCGGCACGCGTCGGCGAGCGCGGGCGGGATGCCCTCGCGCACCACCGCGGTCCCGAAACCGAGCCCCAGCACTCCACGCGCGGTGAGGCGGGCGACGTAGTCGGAGTAGTCCTCCTCGCGGGCGGCCTGGAACTGCGTCCCGGTGGTCAGCAGCACGAGGCCGTCGGAGAGGAACGGCGTCGGATCGGCGAGGTCGGAGCTGTGCACCCAGCGAACCGGCCGGTCGAGCGCCTCCTCTTCGGCCGGCGCCGTCTCGAGGCGCAGGCGCAGGTCGGTGCGCGCGAGGAGGGCGCGCAGCGTGGGGGAGTCGCTGAGGACGGTCATGTGAGCTTCCTGTACGCGGCGTACATCACCGTAGAGAGAATGTACATGCAGGAGAGTGCCGGGTGAGGCATCCGGCTCTTAACCTCCCATTCATGACCGCTGCCGACTCCGCCGACACGATCACCGCCCCGCCGATCGGAGGACCCTCGCTCCCGCAGGAGCGCCGCCTCGTGACGAGCATCCCCGGACCGCGCTCGCAGGAGCTGCTCGCGCGCAAGGCCGCCGCCGTCGCGGCGGGCGTCGGGCACACGGCGCCGATCGAGGCGGTCGCCGCGGGCGGAGGCGTGGTCGTCGACGCGGACGGCAACTCGCTCATCGACCTCGGCTCGGGCATCGCCGTGACGACCGTCGGCAACGCGCACCCGAAAGTCGTCGAGGCGGTGCAGGCGCAGGTCGCGCAGTTCACCCACACGTGCTTCATGATCTCGCCGTACGACTCGTACGTCGCCGTCGCGGAAGCCCTCAACCGCATCACGCCGGGCGACCACGAGAAGAAGAGCGCTCTGTTCAACTCGGGCGCAGAGGCGGTCGAGAACGCGGTCAAGATCGCCCGCAAGCACACGAAGAAGCAGGCGGTTGTCGCGTTCGACCACGGCTACCACGGCCGCACGAACCTCACCATGGCGCTCACCGCGAAGTCGATGCCGTACAAGAGCGGCTTCGGACCCTTCGCGAGCGAGATCTATCGCGCGCCGCTGTCGTACCCGTTCCGCGACGGACTTAGCGGGCCGGATGCCGCGAAGCGCGCGATCGCGGTCATCGAGAAGCAGGTCGGAGCCGACAACCTCGCCGCCGTCATCATCGAGCCGATCCAGGGCGAGGGCGGCTTCATCGTCCCCGCCGACGGCTTCCTCCCCGCTCTCGTCGAGTGGTGCCGCGCCAACGACGTGGTGTTCATCGCCGATGAGATCCAGACCGGATTCGCTCGCACGGGGGCCATGTTCGCGAGCGAAGGGTTCGGCATCGTGCCGGACCTCATCACGACCGCCAAGGGCATCGCGGGGGGCTTGCCCTTGGCGGCCGTGACCGGTCGGGCCGAGATCATGGACGCCTCGCACGCCGGCGGCCTCGGCGGCACCTACGGCGGGAACCCCGTCGCATGTGCCGCGGCGCTCGCCTCGATCGAGGTGTTCGAGACCGAGGACCTCCCGCGGCGGGCGCGCGAGGTGGGGGAGATCCTCCTCTCGCGCCTCACGGCCATGCAGGCGGGCGACGCGCGCATCGGCGACGTCCGCGGACGCGGCGCGATGGTCGCGGCCGAGTTCGTCGACCCGGCGACGGGCGATCCGGATGCCGCGCTGACCGCCGCCGTCGCGAAGGAGTGCATCGCGCGCGGGGTCATCGTGCTCACGTGCGGCACCTACGGCAACGTGATCCGCTTCCTCCCGCCCCTGTCGATCGGCGACGACCTGCTGAACGATGGCCTGGACGTGCTGGCGGACGTGCTCGCCACCGCGTGACCTCCCGTGCCGGGTCCGTGCCGGCACGGCAGACTGTCTGAAAGAACCGATCGGAGAGCAGATGACCGACTACGCCGTCGTCAATCCGGCCACGGGCGAGACCGTGGCCACGTTCCCCGCATTCACCGACGCCGAGGTCGAGGAATGCATCGCCCGCGCGGATGCCGCGTACCGCACGTGGCGCGAGACACCCGTCGCCGAGCGCGCGGCGCTCGTCCGCCGCGTCGCCGAGCTGCACCGGGAGCGGCGCGACGAGCTCGCCCAGATCATCGTGCGGGAGATGGGCAAGCCCCTCGCGGCGGCCACCGAGGAGGTCGACTTCGCCGCCGACATCACGGAGTTCTACGCCGACAACGCCGAGAAGATCACGGCAGACCAGCCGATCGACATCCTCGGCGAGGGCAGCGCCGTCATCCGCAAGTCGCCCCTCGGCGTGCTGCTGGGGATCATGCCGTGGAACTTCCCGTACTACCAGGTCGCCCGCTTCGCGGCGCCGAACCTCGTGCTGGGCAACACGATCCTGCTCAAGCACGCGTCGCAGTGCCCCGAGTCCGCCGCGGCGATCGAGGCGATGTACCGCGACGCCGGCATGCCCGACGGCGCGTACGTGAACGTCTACCTCACGAACGAGCAGGCCGCGCGCGTCATCGCCGACCCGCGCGTGCAGGGCGTCTCGGTGACCGGCTCCGAGCGCGCGGGCGCGGCGGTCGCGGAGGTGGCCGGGCGCAACCTCAAGAAGGTCGCGCTCGAGCTCGGCGGCTCCGACCCGTTCATCCTGCTCAGCACCGACGACCTCGACGCGACGGTCGAAGCGGCCGTCAGCGCCCGCCTCGACAACACGGGTCAGTCGTGCAACGCCGCGAAGCGCTTCATCGTCGCCGATGACCACTACGACGCGTTCCTCGAGAAGTTCACCGAGGCCATGAAGGGCGCGAAGGTCGGCGACCCGCTCGCCGAAGACACCGTGCTGGGCCCGCTGTCGTCGCTCACGGCGGCGCAGCGCCTCGAGGAGCAGGTGAAGCGCGCGGTCGAGCAGGGCGCGACACTCGTCGTGGGCGGCAAGCGCGACGGCGCGTTCTTCGAGCCGACGGTGCTGACCGACGTCACGCCCGACATGGACGCGTACCGCGAGGAGTTCTTCGGCCCCGTGGGCATGGTCTTCCGCGCGAAGGACGAGGACGAGGCGATCGAGATCGCGAACGGCACGCCGTTCGGGCTCGGCTCCTACGTGTTCACGACCGACCCCGAGCAGGCCGAGCGCGTGGCCGACCGCATCGAGGCGGGCATGGTCTACATCAACATCGTGCTCGCCGACTCGCCCGAACTGCCGTTCGGCGGCGTCAAGCGGTCGGGCACCTCGCGCGAGCTGGGTCTTCTCGCCGCCGACGAATTCGTCAACAAGAAGCTCATCCGCGTCGGTCCGTGAGAGCGGCGGTCGCCTCGGCGATCGCCTCGTCAGCCCACTGAATCTGCTGGGCGGTGCCCCAGCGGACAGCCGCGTCCTTCGCGCGCTCGAACTCGGCGAGGGCCTCGTCGAAGCGCTCCGCGTCGAAGTGGTCCCACCCGGCGTTGTTGTGCAGGCTCACGCGCCAGCGCAGCGTCCGCGGATCGTCGACCCCGTCGAGCGCGGCGAGCGCCTGCGCCGTCCACTCGGCGGCGTGCGACGGGTCGGCGATCGCGAGCATGTGCAGCGCGTCGACGCGGAGGAACACGAGGTCGGGTGACGCGGATGCCGCGTCACCCGCCTCGCGGAAGAGGGCGGCGGCGGCATCCGCGTCGCCCGCCGAGTTGCGCAGCCGCCCGCGCTCGAGCAGCACGCGCACTCGCACCGCGGGCGACTTCGCGGCGCGGTCGGCGGGGATCGCGTCGAGCACCGCGCGCCCCTCGGCGAACCGCTCCTGGAGGCCCAGAGCGCGGGCGACCTGGGTCTCGAGCTCGGCGCGGGTCGCGGCATCCGTCTCGGCTTCGGCGGCCTCGCGCAGCCGTGCCTGCGACCCGGCCGGATCGCTGAAATCCCACAGCGCGTCGAGGTCTTGCTGGCCCAGCGTCATGCGCCGATCGTAGGGCGCGGAGACCCTCCCGGGGAGTGGGTGCGACGGTGGCGCGGGATGCCCCCGACAGGGCACGATGGAGGCATGAGCGACACCGACCCCGTCGTCTCTCTGGACGACGCCCAGTGCTGGGAGCTGCTGCGCGCGCAGGAGCTCGGGCGGCTCGTGACGCACGTCGGCCGGGTGATCGACATCTTCCCGGTCAACTACGTCGTCGACGACGAGACGATCGTGTTCCGCACCGCCGAGGGCAGCAAGCTCTTCGAGCTGACGGTCAACGACGAGGTCGTGTTCGAGGTCGACGACCACACCGACGAAGAGGCGTGGAGCGTCATCGTCCGCGGGCACGCGCACCGCCTCGACACTGCTGCAGAAGTCGAGCACGCCGACAGGCTGCCCCTCCGTCCGTGGATCCCGACGCTCAAGTACAACTACGTCGTGATCAAGCCGGATGCGCTCACCGGGCGGCGCTTCCGACGCGAGCCCGAGCCCGACCGCTACGGCATCCAGCAGTACTGAGGAGCCCCTCGACATGCCCCGCTCGGTTCGCCACCCCCAAGGGCATGCCGTACACTGGGTGATGCAGTTGAAATCTGCATTCTTTTGCCGTGCCCGCCAGTTGGGCAGACTCCCTCATCGCGATGGATTCGGCGCAGGAGTGCGGGTTGCCGAGGCCTCCGGGTCTCTAGGGCGGTAGCTCAATTGGCAGAGCAGCGGTCTCCAAAACCGCAGGTTGCAGGTTCGATTCCTGTCCGCCCTGCGCGTCAGCCCAAGCTGACACATGGAAGGTAATCAGGTGGGTTCGATGGTCCAGGATGAGCCGAAGGGCGAAGTCGTCGCGAAGGGCGACGCCGCGCCGCGCGAGAAGAAGCCGAACGTCTTCGCGCGCATCGCCCTCTTCATCCGCCAGGTCTTCGCCGAGCTTCGCAAGGTCGTCACGCCGACGCGTCAGGAGCTCGTGAAGTTCACGGCAGTGGTGCTCGGCTTCGTCATCGTCATGATGGCCTTCGTCTACGGCCTCGACGTGCTCTTCGTCTGGGTCACGACCGTCGTCTTCGGAGTGCCGGGCGGCGCCTGATCGCACCGAGCGGCGCGGATCGTGGCATCCGCAGCCGTCCACGAAGAAAGAGATGTCAAGTGTCTGAGAGATATGTCGACGACGCCGATTGGGCGACCGCGGCCGAGCAGTCCAGCGAGGACGACGAAGCCCAGGAGGGCAACGTCCTCGCGGCCGAGGAGCGCGCAGTCGAGGCGGCGGAGCACCGTGCTCTGCACATCGTCGACGACGAGGACGAAGACGGCGAGAGCCTCGAAGACATCGACGACATCGACGACCCGGAGGCAGATGCGATCGTGAACGACGCACTGGAAATCGACGAGGCCGCTGAGGCCGAGGCGGCAGCCGAGGTGCTGAACGACTCGATCGCCGAAGAGGTGGCCGAGCGCGAGGCCGAGGCGGCCGACGAGATCACGCCCTACGACGGCCCCGACATCAACGGCGACGAAGACCGCCCCGTGCTCGACGAGGACTTCGTCGAGGAGGTCGAGGCGGCCGCTGAGGAGGTCGACGAGGTAGAGGCATCCGTTTCGCCCGCCGACGCCGCGACCGAGTCCGAGCCCGCTGAGGGTGCCGGCGAGTCGGCCGACGCCGAAGAGGCGGATGACTCGGCCGACGAGGCCGACCCGTATGAGGCGTTCCGTCAGGAGCTGCGTTCGCTCCCCGGCAAGTGGTACGTCATCCACTCGTACGCCGGCTTCGAGCGCAAGGTGAAGGCCAACATCGAGCAGCGCAAGTCGACGCTCGAGGTGGAGGACGAGATCTACCAGGTCGAGGTCCCGATGGAGGACGTCGTCGAGATCAAGAACGGCCAGCGCAAGATGGTCACACGCGTCCGGATCCCCGGCTACGTGCTCGTGCGCATGGAGCTCAACGAAGACACGTGGTCGGTCGTGCGCCACACGCCCGGTGTCACCGGCTTCGTCGGCAACGCGCACAACCCGACGCCGCTGCGCTTCGAAGAGGCCTTCAACATGCTGAAGTCGCTCGTCGAGGTCAAGGAGGTCGCCCCCGCGAAGGGCGGCGCCGCCAAGGGCGGTCAGGCCGTTGCCCGCTCCATCCCGGCCGAGGTGGACTTCGAGGTCGGCGAGACCATCACGATCAAGGAGGGCTCGTTCGCGGGTCTTCCCGGCACGATCAGCGAGATCAAGCCCGAGAGCGGCAAGCTCACGGTGCTCGTGTCGCTCTTCGAGCGCGAGACGCCGGTCGAGCTGTCGTTCGACCAGGTCACGAAGCTCTGACGAAACCCGAACTCGCGAGAACGCCCCGCAGGCTCCGGCCCGCGGGGCGTTCTCGCGTCTGGGTCACGCGTGCTGCGCGGCCCAGTGCGGGCTCTGGATGAGTCCGAGGAGGTTCCCGAACGGGTCGCTCACCGACGCCGACCACCAGCCCTCGCCGCGCTGCGTCACCGGGTCGAACGGCGTCGCACCGAGTTCGACGAGCCGGTCGAACGCCGCCTGGATCTCGTCGACGTGGATGCTGACGAGCGCGCCACCGGGGGAGGGGAGTGCGGGGCGGTAGGCGCTGGACATGAGGGCGAGCTCGTCCTCGTCGTCGCCGAAGCGCCACTCGGCGTACTGCGCCGGGCCCGTCTCCGGTCGCGTGAAGTACGGCGGGGCGTCGAGCACGCGCGTGTACCAATCGATCGCAGCCGTCATGTCGTCGGCCACCAGGTTGAGGTTCGCGAGTCCGCGGAGCATGTCTTCGTTCCTTCCGTCGGCGGTTCCGTCAACCGCTTCGAGATCCAGCTTTCCGGGTAAAGTGATCAAGAACTGATCGCTTTAACGAAGATCCTGAAGTCATGCGCGCAGACCGTCTCATCCAGGCGCTCCTGTTGCTGCAGGGGCGCGAGTCGCTCACGGCGGCCGAGCTCGCGGCGGAGCTCGAGGTGTCGGTGCCGACCGCGCGCCGCGACCTCGAGGCGCTCCTCGCGGCGGGCGTCCCGATCTATCCCCAGCCGGGGCGGGGTGGGGGCTGGCGACTCATCGGCGGAGCGCGGACCGACCTGACGGGGCTCACGGGTCCTGAGGCGACCGCGCTGTTCCTGCAGCTCGTGCGGGCGGGAGGCGACTCCGACGCGGCGACGCGAGCGAGGCGCAAGGTCGTGCAGGCGCTCCCGCCGTCGTTCCGCGCCGCGGCGGAGCGGATCGCCGCCACGACCGTCGTCGGACCGGAGTGGGGCGCCGCGCCCGGCGAGCCCGAGCCGGCCGAAGCGGAACTTCTGCAGCAGGCGATCGCGGACGAGCGGCAGGTGTCGTTCGCCTACGGCGCGGAGCGCGGGGTCGTCGAGGCGGTTCCGCTCGTGGTCGGGCGTCGCGGTCGCCGGTGGTATCTCATGGCCGCGCCGCCCCACCCTGGGAGCGAGACGGCGGATGCCGCGCGGCTGCGCACATACCGTGTCGATCGCATGGGCGACCTGAGGGCGCTCCGAGCGCATGGTCGCGCTCCGGAGGGGTTCGTGCCGGGGGAGGCGTGGGATGCGATGGTGACCGAGATGGAGGCGCGGCGGGGTGCGGCATCCGCCACCGTCTCGGTCGCACTTCATGCCGTCGCACCCCTGTGCTCCCGATTCGGTGTGCACGCACGCGTGATCGAGGAGGGCGACGAGCGCTCCGTCGTCGAGGTGCGCGCGCAGAGCGACGAGGCGCTCGCCGAGCAGCTCGCCGGATGGGCGTCCGTCGCGCGCGTGCTCGAGCCGGCATCCGTGAAGCGTGCGCTCGCCGACCTGGGGGCGCAGCTCGTGGCCGCCTACGGTTCGGAGGGAACCGCCCGGGTGCGGTAGACTGTCTTGGTTTTGTGCGCGCTTTCGCGCGCGCTGACGGCACCGCGTTCCGGAACGGCCGGATCCGCGGGAGAACCGGATGCCGCGGCATCCGATTCGATGAGAGGAAAACACATGGCACCGAAGAAGAAGGTGACCGGCCTGATCAAGCTCCAGATCAACGCCGGCGCCGCCAACCCGGCGCCGCCGATCGGGCCCGCGCTCGGTCAGCATGGCGTCAACATCATGGAGTTCTGCAAGGCGTACAACGCCGCGACCGAGTCGCAGCGCGGCAACGTCATCCCCGTCGAGATCACCGTCTACGAGGACCGCAGCTTCACCTTCGTCCTGAAGACCCCGCCCGCCGCCGAGCTGATCAAGAAGGCCGCCGGCGTGCAGAAGGGCTCGAAGACGCCGCACACCGCCAAGGTGGGCAAGCTCACCAAGGAGCAGGTGCGTCAGATCGCCGAGACGAAGCAGCCCGACCTGAACGCGAACGACATCGAGGCCGCCTCGAAGATCATCGCCGGCACCGCCCGTTCCATGGGCATCACGGTCGAGGACTGAGGGGAGTAAAGAACATGGCTACCAAGTCCAAGGCTTACGAGGCAGCGGTCGCGAAGATCGACCGCACCAAGCTCTACTCGCCCGCCGAGGCCGTCGCCCTCGCGAAGGAGACCGGCTCGAAGAAGTTCGACTCGACCGTCGAGGTCGCGCTCAAGCTCTCGGTCGACCCCCGCAAGGCCGACCAGATGGTGCGCGGCACCGTCATGCTCCCGCACGGCACCGGCAAGACCGCGCGCGTCATCGTGTTCGCGACCGGCCCGGCCGCTGAGGCCGCGATCGCCGCGGGTGCCGACGAGGTCGGCGGCGCCGAGCTCATCGAGAAGGTCGCCGGTGGGTGGACCGACTTCGACGCGGCCGTCGCCACGCCCGAGCTCATGGGCCAGGTCGGTCGTCTCGGCAAGGTCCTCGGTCCCCGCGGCCTCATGCCGAACCCGAAGACCGGCACCGTGACCCCCAACCCGGCCAAGGCCGTGGAGGAGATCAAGGGCGGCAAGATCGAGTTCCGCGTCGACAAGCACGCCAACGTGCACTTCGTCGTCGGCAAGGCCTCGTTCACGGCCGAGCAGCTGAACGAGAACCTCAACGCCGCGCTCGAGGAGATCGTGCGTCTCAAGCCGTCGAGCTCGAAGGGTCGTTACATCCAGAAGGGTGCCGTGTCGACCACGTTCGGCCCCGGCATCCCGCTGGACGTCAACTCCATCTGACGCATCGACGTCGCATTCACGAAGGGCCCCGCCATCCGGCGGGGCCCTTTCGCGTCGCCCCGGTCAGCTCGCGCGTCGACCGGCCGACGCTTCCGCGCGCCGCGCGCGCTCGCGCGTCTGCTCCGCCCACGGGCTCCACAGGAACCACTTCGGCACCGCCGCGGCGAGCCGCGGTGGGCCGTCGACCGTGATGAGCCCCGCGTCGACGGCCTCCTTCCAACGCCGATAGCCCTGGAACACGGATGCCAGGTCGGGAGTCGTCATGGTCACGACGAGGTCGACTTCGTAGCCCGGATGCTGGATGCACACCGACACGGCGCCGCGCTCCAGCACGAACCAGATCGTCTGCGGATCGGGCGCGGTGTGTCGCCACTCGATGACGGTGCGCACGGGCGGGAACCTCTCGGGGTCGACCCGCCGATGCATCCACCACATGAGCGTCGTCGCCTCGACGGTCTCGGGTTCGAAGTCGTCGAAGAGCCACTCGATGGCCCAGCGCCCGAGGCTGTCGATGACGCGCTCGAGGTCGCGGCCCGCAGGGGTGAGGTGGTACTCGCGGCCGTGACCCGAGGGCGACGGCCACGTCTGAAGCACGCCGTTGCGCTCGAGGTGACGCAGGCGCTGCACGAGCAGCGACCGCGAGATCCCGGGCATGGCGCGGGCGATTTCGTTGAAGCGCGTGCTGCCGAGCACGAGCTCGCGCACGATGAGGGGAGTCCATCGGTCGGCGATGACCTCGCTCGCCATCGCGACCGGGCAATATTGGCCGTAATCCGCCATGTCACCATGGTGACTCTCCGCGAGCCGCGCGTGTAGTCCTGAATCTGTACCGGATCGGTCACGATCGTGTACTGGAGGCGGCTCCGCTCCGAGCGGAGTCTGTGGGCATGACCACAACCGATGGCACCACACTCACCACCACCTCCGTCCTCGACCGCGCGAAGGAGATCGGCCCGATCCTGGCCGAGCACGCCGAGCGGCACGACCGGGACGCGACCTTCGTCACCGAGGCGTATGACGCGCTCCGTTCGGCGGGGCTGTTGCGAGCCGCCGTTCCGATCGAGCTGGGCGGCGACGGCGCAACGATCCGCGAACTGGCCGCGCTGCAGCGCGAGCTCGCCCACCACTGCGGGTCCACCGCCCTCGCGAGCGCGATGCACCAGCACCTGACGGCCTTCACGGCGTGGCGGTACCGCCGCGGGCTTCCGGGCGCCGAAGCGAGCCTTCGCCGGGTCGCGGATGAGCAGATCGTGCTCGTGTCGACGGGGGGCGGCGACTTCACGCATCCGTCCGGCGAAGCCGTGGCCGTCGACGGCGGCTACGTCGTCAACGGGCGCAAGCGGTTCGTGAGCCAGGGTCCCGTGGGCGCCGTCATGTCGACCATGTTCACGTACGACGACCCGGAGCGCGGGCTGCGCGTGCTCAACACGACCGTGCCGTTCGCGTCGGAGGGCGTCGAACGCGACCACAACTGGGACACGCTCGGCATGCGCGGCACCGCGAGCGACGACGTCGTGCTGACCGACGTGTTCGTGCCGGCCGAGCGGGTGCTCGCCGACCGGCCGCACGGCGTCGTCGACGGTCCGCTGCAGGTGATCGCGAGCATCGCGTTCACGATCATCGCGGGCGCGTACCTCGGCGTGGCCGAGTCCGCCTACGCCGATGCACTCCGCCACGCGGAGCGTCGCGCGGACGACCCGTCGGTGCAGCGCGCGGTCGGCGTCATGCGGGAGCGCCTGCAGGTCGCGGAGTGGGCCCTCGACGGGGCGCTCGCGAGGATCGGCGACGACCCCGCGCCGTCGTACGACTCGTTCCTCGCGGTCATGACGGCCAAGAGCGTCGTCGCCCGCACGGGCGTCGAGGTGTGCGACCTCGCCATGCAGGTCGTCGGCGGGCCCGCGTTCTTCCGCGGCTCGGTCATCGAGCGCGCGTACCGCGACATCCGCGCCGCGGCGTTCCACCCGCTCACGCCGGAGGCGACGCTCTCCGCCCTCGGCCGCCACGCGCTCGGACTGCCTGCTGAGTGAAAACCCCTCGTCGACGTGCCGCCGGGGAGCGGCAGAATGGGGAATCCCGCGCCCCGCGCGGCACGTCGACGAAGGGTCACACCAGCCATGAAGCACACGCGCCTCGGCTCGTCCGGTCTCCCGATCTCGAGGATCATCCTCGGATGCATGAGCTACGGCGACCCGAACCGGGGTGCGCACGCGTGGTCGATGGGGATCGACGACGCGCGCGCATTTTTCCGCCGGGCGATCGAGGCGGGGATCACGACGTTCGACACCGCGAACGTCTACTCGCTCGGCAGCAGCGAGGAGATCACCGGACAGCTGCTGCGCGAGTTCGCGTCGCGCGACGACGTCGTCATCGCGACGAAGGTCGCGATGCGCATGGGCCCGGGTCCCAAGGACTCGGGCCTCTCGCGTGCCGCGATCATGGCGCAGGCGGATGCCTCGCTCCGCCGCCTCGGCACGGACTACATCGACCTCTACCAGATCCACCGCCTCGACCCCGCGGTTCCGATGGAGGAGATCATGGAGGCGCTCCACGACCTCGTGCGCGCGGGCAAGGTCCGCTACATCGGGGCGTCGTCGATGTACGCGTGGCAGTTCGCGAAGCTGCAGCACACCGCCGACCTCCACGGGTGGACGCGCTTCGTGTCGATGCAGGACCAGTACAACCTCCTCATGCGCGAGGAGGAGCGGGAGATGCACCCGCTGTGTCTGGATCAGGGCGTCGGCGTCATCCCGTGGAGCCCGCTGGCACGCGGCCGCCTCACGCGCGAATGGGGCACCGAGACGGCGCGCACCGCGACCGACGACTTCGGCAACACGCTCTACCACCAGCAGGAGGAGTCCGACCGCGCGATCATCGACGCCGTCGGCGCGATCGCTGGCGAACGCGGAGTCTCCCGGGCGCAGGTCGCGCTCGCGTGGGTGCTCTCCAAGCCGGCCGTGTCCGCGCCGATCATCGGCGCGACGAAGCCGCACCACCTCGACGAGGCGATCGCCGCGGTCGATCTCGAGCTCACCGACGACGAGATCGCGCGGCTCGAGGCGCCGTACGCGCCGCGGATGCCGGAAGGGTTCTGAGCCGGCCGGGCGCCGTAACGAAGAGCCGGCGGATGCCGCATCCGCACTACCGTCGAATCGTGACGGACCTTCGCGACACCCTCGGAATCGACGCCCCGATCGTCCTCGGGCCGTTCGGCGGGCTCTCGTCGATCGAGCTCACGGCGGCGGTGAGCGAGCTCGGCGGGCTCGGCTCGCACGGGCTGTACGGATACACCCCCGAGCGCATCCGCGACACGATCGCGGCGCTGCGCGAGCGCACAGCACGGCCGTTCGCGGTGAACGTGTGGCTCACCACGGGAGATGAGGTGGCCCCGGCCGAGGTCGACCTCGGGCCGCGCATCGCCGAGCTCGCGCCGCTGTTCGAGGAGCTCGGCCTGCCGCTGCCGAATCCGCCCGCCGCCTTCCTGCCCGAGCTCGAGGCGCAGCTCGAGGCGGTGCTCGATGCCGCTCCGGCTGTGCTGAGCGTCGTGTACGGCGTACCGGATGCGCGGTTCGTCGAGGCGGCGCGGGAGCGCGGCATCCGTCTCATCGGCACCGCCACCACCGTCGCCGAGGCCGTCGCCCTCGACGAAGCGGGCGTGGACGCGATCGTCGCAACAGGCGCCGAAGCGGCGGGGCACCGCGTGTCGTTCCTCGCCCCGGCGGAGGAGTCCCTCGTCGGCACGTTCGCCCTCGTGCCCCAGGTGGTGGACGCCGTGCGCGTTCCCGTCATCGCGGCGGGCGGCATCGCCGACCGGCGTGGCGTCGCGGCGGCCTTCGCGCTCGGCGCGTCGGGTGTGCAGGTGGGCACCGCCTTCCTGCGCACCGAGGAGTCCGCGGCGCCGCCGTCGCACCGGCGGGCGATCGCCGAGGCAACCGACACGACCACCGTGCTCACGCGGGCGATGAGCGGGCGGCTCGCGCGCGGCATCCCGAACCGGGCCATGCGGATGCTGGAGGATGCGGAGGTCCTCCCGTTCCCCGCGCAGAACTGGCTCAGCGGGCAGTTCCGCGCTGAGGCGGGGCGCCGCGACATCGGCGATCTCGTGTCGCTGTGGGCGGGGCAGTCGGCGCCGCTCGCGCGGCGGGACACGGCGGCCGAGGTGTTCGCCGAGCTGCTCGCGGGCGTGCCCGGCTGACGCTCGCCCGCGGGATCACTCGGTCGGAAGAACGTCGAACCCGCGCGAGCCGGTGGGTGCGGCATCCGTCACGTTCGCCTCGCGCACGTGCGAGCCGGGCGGTCCTTCGGCCATCCACGCGACCACTTCGTCGACCTGCTCGGGGGTGCCCTCGATCTCGGCCTCGACGCTCCCGTCGCGGCGGTTTCGCACCCACCCGCTCACCCCCGCATCGCGCGCCACCATGCGCATCGTGTAGCGATAGCCGACGCCCTGGACCTCTCCCCGGACGACCACGTGCACGCGCTTCATGCCTCCATCGTGCCGTGACGCGGCCCCTGGGCACGAGGCCGGCGGGGTGCGATGATGCCGGCATGGGCACTGTCGACGACTATCTCGCCTCGCTCGACCCGACCGACCGCGAGGTCATCGCACACGTGTTCGACGTCGCGCGCGAGACGATCCCCGACGTCGAGCAGGGCACGAGCTACGGCATGCCCGCGCTGCTCTACCGGGGCAAGGCGCTCATCGCGGTGATGCGCACGAAGAAGCACATCGGCGTCTATCCCTTCAGCGGACTCGTGCCCGCGCGCATCGCGCCCGCGCTCGAGGGGATCGAGCACGACAAGGGGACGATCCGGTTCCAGCCCGAGGATCCGCTGCCCGACGACACGATCCGCGCGATCGTCGAGGCCCGGCGCGCCGAGATCGAGGACCCGTCGCTCAGGAAGGCAGCACGAGGCTGACCGCGATCGCGAACATCACGACCGCGATCACTCCGTCGAGGATCCGCCACGCGCGCGGCGTCGACAGCCACCGGCTGAGGAAGCGCGCGCCGAGCGCGAGGCCGAAGAACCACAGCACGCTCGCGGCCATCGCCCCGACGGCGAACACCCACCGTGCGTCGCCGTGCGTGTTGGCGACCGACCCGAGCAGGAACACCGTATCGAGGTACACGTGCGGGTTGAGCCACGTGAGCGCGAGGCACGTGAGGATCACCGGAACGAGCCGCGTGCGGCGCTTCGTGGCGGTGGCGGCGGGGGACGTTCCGGATGCCGCGGGTTCGGCGGCGGCATCCGTCTCTGCTCGTGCGTCGAGCACCTGACCGCCCGGCGTGAGCGCGCGCCGCAGCGCGAGGATCCCGTACCCCGTGAGGAAGAGGGCGCCTGCCCAGCGGACGACGTCGACGATCCACGGCACCGCGAGCAGCACGAGACCGATGCCCGAGACGCCGAGGGCGATGAGGACGGCGTCGGATGCCGCGCAGATCGCCGCGACGACGAGCACGTGCTCGCGGCGAAGGCCCTGACGCAGCACGAAGATGTTCTGCGCGCCGATGGCGACGATGAGCGAGAGGCCGAGGCCGAATCCCGCGAGGGCGGAAGGGATCACGCCTCCGACGTTAGGCATCACCGAAGGCGAAGACCAGCTCAGTATTCTTCAGGACCATTAGCATGGCTTACGTGAGGATCTCGCCTGAGCTCGCCGAGACCGTCGCCGTCGCCGTCGACGAGGGGACGCTCGATGCTGCCGCGCGCCGCCTGCACATCACTCCGTCCGCGGTGAGCCAGCGCATCAAGACCCTCGAGGAGCAGCTCGGTCGCACCGTCCTCGTGCGTTCGAAGCCGGTGAGGGCGACGGATGCCGGAGCCGCCGTCGTGCGCCTCGCGCGCCAGCTCGCCCTGCTCGAACACGATGTGCTCGCCGAGCTCGGCGTGGGCGACGAGGGCTCGCGCGCGCTCGTGTCGGTGCCGCTCGCGGTCAACGCCGACTCGCTCGCGACATGGTTCCTGCCCCCGCTCGCGCGGTTGAGCGCGCGGCTGCCCGTCGTGTTCGAGCTGCATCGCGATGACCAGGACTTCACGGCCGGCCTCCTCGAGTCGGGGACCGTCATGGGAGCCGTCACCTCGCGTGCGACGCCGGTCGCCGGATGCCGCGTCAGCAACCTCGGCACCATGCGGTACGAGGCCGTCGCAACCCCCGAGTACCTCGCGCGCTGGCTCCCCGACGGCGTCGAGGCCGGCGCGCTCGCGGTCGCGCCGGTCGTGGAGTTCGACCGCCGCGACGATCTCCAGTCGCAGTGGCTCACGGCGCGCGGTGTCGACGCCTCCGCCCCGCCCCGTCACTACGTGCCGGCGTCGAACGACTTCGCCACCGCGATCAAGCTCGGGCTCGGATGGGGACTGCTGCCGCGGTTCCAGTCGGCCGACGCGCTCGACTCGGGCGCGCTTGTTCCGCTCGGCGGCCCGCCGATCGACGTCGCGCTGCACTGGCAGCAGTGGAATCTGCGCTCGCCGCTGCTCGACGCGGTCGCGGACGAGATCGTGGCGGAGGGGAGGCGTGTGCTGGGGCCGTGAACCCGACCTGCTGAGCGAGCGCGGACGCTCAGTCGTCGCTGATGCGCAGCACGACCTTGCCCCGCGTGTGACCGCGCTCCAGCTCGGTGTGGGCGTCCGCGGCATCCGCGAGATCGAACACCCGGTCGACGTAGACCTGCACCGCGCCGGACTCCAGCAGCCGCGCGATCGTGGCGAGCGCGACCCCGTCGGGCACGACCTTGTACGACGTCGCGCGCACGCCCGCTTCGGCGGCGGCTTCGGCATAGCCGGGCCACGCGCCGGTCGGCACCATGACGTACAGGCCGCCCGGGCGCAGCACGGTCAGCGAGCGCGTGCCCGTGTCGTCGTGCACATTGCCGACGAGGTCGATCACCACATCGACGTCGCCGACGACGTCTTCGAAGCGGGTGGTCGTGTAGTCGACGACGACGGATGCCCCGAGCTCACGCAGCCACGCCGCGTTGCGTCCCGACCCGGTCGCCGTCACGTGCGCTCCGAAGTACGCCGCGAACTGCACGGCGAAGTGCCCGACGCCGCCGCTCCCGGCGTGGATGAGGATGCGCTGGCCCTCATGCGCATGCGCCGTTTCGACGATGAGGCCCCATGCGGTCAGCGCCGCGAGCGGTACGCCCGCCGCCTCGACGTGCGACAGCGAAGGAGGCTTGCGCGCGACCGACAGCGCCGGGACGACGGCGTACTCCGCGTACGTGCCGGTCGTGCGGGGGAACGCCGTCATGCCGAACACCTCCGCGCCCGGCTGCAGCGGGTGCGACTCGTACGGCGACTTCACGACGACCCCGCTGAAGTCGTAGCCGAGGATCGCCGGGTAGCCCTCGATCGCCGACGTGGCTCCCTTGCCGGCGCGTGTCTTCGCGTCGATGGGGTTCACTCCCGCCGCGACGACGCGCACGAGAAGCTCACTCAGGACGGGAGTGGGAACAGGGGCGGATGCGACGCGCAGCGCGTCGGCCGGACCGGGCGCGTCGTACAACACGGCGCGCATGACCTCGGGCGGGTCGGGGACAGGCAGGGGAGGGGCACCCGGGACCGAGGCGGTTCGCAATGGCCGGAATCTCATCGGTCGCTCCTTCCGTTGAGAGTGCGGCACACATCGTTCCCGCTCCGCCCAGTCAACTCCTCGTATGTCTCGGGCGTGTTACACGAGTGCTACCGCGGCGAGAAACACCCGTCACGCGAACCCCATCCGTCACTTCTCGAGCAGGCGTCGCGTCGACTCCAGCTCGTCGAACTCACCCGGCTCTTCGGCCAGGCCGAAGGCGTGCAGCAGTACCGCGAAGCGGCGCACGTCGTCGACACTCCACAAGCGGAGCGCCTCCGCGAGGTCGCTGCGCTCAGGGCTTCGCGACTGCTCGAGGCGCCGGCGACCTTCGTCGGTGAGCGACAGCAGCGACGAACGGCGGTCGTTCGGATCGGGCGTGCGCTCGACGAGCCCGACGTTTTCGAGCCACGCCACCGTGCGGCTCGTGAGTCCCTTGTCGAGCGTGAGCGCCTCGGACAGCGCCGACACCGTGATCGGCTCGTCCCGCGCGATGCGCACGAACACCTTGTACGCCCCGGGGTGCATGCCGGGCTCGATGCGCTCGGCGGCGTCCTGGATCTGCCGGCGGAACCGATTCACGATGTCGCTGAGCTCCGCCTCGAGGACGCGCACCGCCAGGGTGCGCTCCTCGGGGTCGGCGGCGCGCGCGGTCATCGCGACTCGCCCTCCGGCTTCGTCGATCGGGTGGCGGATGCCGCGGCACCCGTGTCGTCATCGGTCGTGTCGACCAGCGTCTGCATGCCCTGCGGCACCGACACCGTCGCGAGGTCGGCCTCGCCGGCTTCGAGCCGCTGGCTCGTTGTCATTCGGGTCAGCGGCTTGTTCGGCAGGAACACGATCGCGATGAGCGAGATCACGGCGAACGGCACGGCGATGAGGAACGACTGGGCGATGCCCTGCGCGTAGATGTCCTCGACGACGATGCGCAGCACCTCGGGCATCTCGGAGACGCGGGGGAGGGTGCCGGACTGCAGCACGTCCATCCAGTGCTGCGCCTTGTCGCCGAGCGACATGATGGCCGTCGCGACGTCGTCCTTGCGGTCGGCGAACAGGCCCGTGACGGCGGATGCCAGCGCGGCGCCCATGATCGACACGCCGACCGTGCCGCCGAGGCTGCGGAAGAACGCGACCCCCGAGCTCGCGACGCCGATCTCGGTCGGCTTGGCGGTGTTCTGCACGACCAGCACGAGGTTCTGCATCGTCATGCCGACGCCGGCGCCGAGCAGGAACATGTACACCGAGACGAGCACGAAGTTCGTGTCGTAGTGGATCGTCGACAGCAGGTACGAGCCCGCGATCAGCGAGAGCGCTCCGATGATGAGATACGGCTTCCAGTGGCCGTACCGCGTGATGAGCGCGCCGACGCCCATCGACGCGATGAGCAGGCCCGCGATCATCGGGATGGTCATGAGGCCCGCCTCGGTCGGCGACGCGCCGCGTGCGAGCTGCATGTACTGGCTGAGGAACACGGATGCGCCGAACATCGCGATGCCCGTCGCGATCGATGCGATCACCGAGAGCGTGAACGTGCGGTTCCGGAAGAGCGAGAGCGGAACGAGAGGCTCCTTCGAGCGCAGCTCGACGATGATGAACAGCGCCGTCGCGACGATCGCGCCGCCGACCATGAGGATCGTCTCGGTGCTCCACCACTCGAACGAGTCGCCGGCGAGCGAGATCCAGATGAGCAGGAGACCCGCGGCGATCGACAGCAGCACGATGCCGAGGTAGTCGATCGACACCTTGCGTCGGGCGATCGGCGAGATGTGGAGCGTCTTCTGCACGATGATGAGGGCCGCGACCGCGACGGGGAGCGCGACGAAGAAGTTCCAGCGCCAGCCCCACGCGTCGGTGATGAGACCGCCCAGGAGCGGACCGCCCACGGTCGCCAGAGCCATGACGGCGCCGAACAGGCCCATGTACCGGCCGCGCTCGCGCGGGCTGATGATGTCGGCCATGAGCACCTGGCTGAGTGCCGCGAGACCGCCCGCGCCGATGCCCTGCACCGCGCGGAAGGCGATGAGCATGCCGGGATCCTGCGAGAAGCCGGCGGCGGCGGTCGCGAGCACGAAGATCACGATCGACAGCTGGTAGAGCACCTTGCGGTTGGTGAGGTCGGCCAGCTTTCCCCAGATCGGCGTCGAGATCGCCGTCGTGAGCAGGGTCGCGGTGATCACCCAGGTGAACGCGGCCTGGTCACCGTCGAGGTCGTGGATGATGACCGGCAGCGACGTCGAGACGACCGTCGAGGCGAGCATCGACACGAACATGCCGAGGATCAGACCGGACAGGGCCTCGAGCACCTGCCGATGGGTCATTGCGGGCTTGGAGCTGCCCGGCGCTGCGTCAGGGGAGGGATTCGACATGAAGCTCTTTTCGAAGCGGGAGGGAACGGATGCCGCGCCGGAAGGGCACGGCCAAGATCGTTGACGAAAGTCAACTATATAGTCAATCGTTGATCTACGTCAACTATTCCCGTTCTTGCGCGCGTGGACGTTTGCGGCGGCCTGCGCGGGTCGCCGCATCCGTCCTTCCGTCTTCTAGAGCGCTGCAGCTCCCGCCTCTGCGACCGTCTGGTCCTGCTCGCCGGAGCCGCCGCTCGCGCCGACCGCCCCCACGACCTTGCCGTCGCGGGTGAGGGGGATGCCTCCCGCGAAGATCGCGACGCCGCGCCCGTGCGCGTTGGTGGTGTGGATGCCGAAGAACTGCTGCGTCGGCTGCGAGTTGTCGCCGAGGTCCTTCGTCGAGATGTCGAACGCGCGCGAGGTCCACGCCTTGCTGATCGAGATCTCGATGCTGCCGATCCACGCGCCGTCCTGGCGCACGTGCGAAACGAGGTTGCCGCCGGCATCGACGACGGCGATGTTCATGGGCTGGCCGATCTCGTCGGCGCGCTTCTCGGCCGCGGCGATCACGCGCCGGGCGTCTTCGAGGGTGATGGACATGGGTGTTCCTTTCGTGGGTGTCGGGTGGGTGTCGGGTGGTTCAGGCCTTGATGTAGCCGTTGGGGTTGAGCACGTACTTGCGGGCGGCCCCCTTGTCGAAGTCGGCATAGCCCTGCGGCGCGTCCTCCAGTGGGATCGGGGTCGCGTTGACGGCCTTCGCGATCTGCACGCGGTCGTAGAGGATCGCCATCATGAGCTGCCGGTTGTAGCGCATGACCGGGCACTGGCCCGTCGTGAACGACAGCGACTTCGCCCACCCGAGCCCCAGTCGCAGCGACAGCGAGCCGACCTTGGCTGCCTCGTCGACGCCGCCCGGATCGCCGGTCACGTACAGACCCGGGATGCCGAGCGCGCCACCCGCGGCGGTGAGATCCATGAGGGAGTTGAGCACCGCGGCGGGGGCTTCGTGACTCGCGTCGGCTCCGTGGACGCGCGCCTCGAACCCGACGGCGTCGACCGCGCAGTCGACCTCGGGCACGCCGAGGATCTGCTCGATCTGGTCCTTCGGGTCGCCCTTGGAGACGTCGACGGTCTCGGCGCCGAACGAGCGCGCCTGGGCCAGGCGGTCCGAGTTGAGATCGCCCACGATGACCACCGCCGCGCCGAGCAGCTGCGCGCCGACGGCGGCGGCGAGCCCGACAGGACCGGCACCCGCGATGTAGACGGTCGACCCGGGCTTGACGCCCGCGGTGTACGCGCCGTGGAAGCCCGTCGGGAAGATATCCGACAGCATCGCGAGGTCCAGGATCTTCTCGAGCGCCTGGTCGCGATCGGGGAACTTCAGCAGGTTCCAGTCCGCGTAGGGCACGAGCACGTACTCGGCCTGGCCGCCGACCCAGCCGCCCATGTCGACGTAGCCGTACGCGCTGCCGGGGCGGTCGGGGTTCACGTTCAGGCAGATGCCGGTCTTGCCCTCCTTGCAGTTGCGACAGCGGCCGCACGCGATGTTGAACGGCACCGACACGATGTCGCCCACCTCGATGAACTCCACGTCGGGGCCTGTCTCGACGACCTCACCGGTGATCTCATGACCGAGCACGAGCCCGACCGGAGCCGTCGTGCGCCCGCGCACCATGTGCTGGTCCGAGCCGCAGATGTTCGTCGCGACGGTTCGCAGGATCGCGCCGTGCGGCACCTTCCGGCCGACGTTCGCGGGATTGACCCCCGGGCCGTCCTTGAGCTCGAATTCGGGGTAGTCCGTGTCGATGACTTCGACGACTCCGGGCCCCTTGTAGGCCACAGCTCTGTTCGCAGACATCCTCGTCCTTCCTCGCGGCCGAGGTCTTCCGAGGGTCGGCCGCATCGCCGATTCGGGGCGCGCCGGTGCGCCTCGGCATCAGCCTTTACCTCTGCGTGTGGCGTCGCAATAGGGGTCGTGTTCGGCGGCGGAGGGTGCGCCGCGGCGGCGGCGGCGAGAGGATGGGCGCGTGTTCAGCGTGGAGCTCGTGCTCGACCCCGAGACGGAGAGCACGGTGCGCGAGGACTGGGACCGCCTGCTCGCGGCCGACCTGCCGAGCGCGGGCCGCAACCCGGCGCCGAGCAACCGACCGCACGTGACCCTCGCCGTGCGGGACGACCTCGAGCCGTCGGTGTTCACCGGTGTCGCGGACCTGCTGCCGGTGACCCTCGAGCTCGGCGGCACGTTGCTGCTGGGCCACCGCGACCGCTTCATCCTCACCAGGCACATCGTCGTCAACCGGGCGCTCCTCGACGTGCACCTCGCCGTCGCGGACCTCGCCGGCCCGCCCGAGCCGCGGTACTCCAATACGCTGCCCGACCGCTGGACGCCCCACGTGACGCTCGCTCGCGGCCTCACCGCGACGCGGCTTGCGACGGCGCTGCGTCTCATCTCGCACCGGCACGTGGTGGGCGAGGCGACGGGACTGCGCGTGTGGAACGCGGAAGAGCGCATCGTGACGACGCTGCGGTGAAGGGGACTCGCCGGCCGCGCGGTCAGTCGGCGAGGGCGAGGGCGCGGAACGGCTCGCGCGGAGCAACGGGAGGCTGCGGCATCCGCTGTTCCCTCCGCGTCGTCGCGGCGACGTGCCTGCGGTGCAGCTCGTCGATGAGCGCCGTCGCGAGGCGAACGAGCTTCGCGATCTCTGCGTCGTCGCGATCGACCCACTGGCAGCGCGGCTCGTCGTCGACGGGTACGAAGCCGTCGTGCTGCTCCCAAGCGACGAGCGTGCGCTCGGCGCCGAGCACGTGCTGCTGCCACCACACCTGACGCAGGTACGAGCGCGGGATGCTGCGCCACGGCTTGTTGGTCGTCTTGATCTCGGCGAGCGTGATGCGCCCCGCGGAGTCGACCGCCAGCCCGTCGGGCGTCGCGAGGTGCCGCTTCTCGACGACCGCGTGGAAGAGAGCCGTCGACGGCAGGATGCCGTGCGTCGCGGCGAGCCACCGCGCGATCTCGGGTTCGCGCTGCCGCCCGTGCGCCGTGTACGCGTTGCCCGAGAACCCCGTGCCCGAAAGACCGAGCTTGGCGTCGGCCGCGCGGGCGATCGCGCGCTCGGACGTGAGCGCCGCGACATCCGTCGCCGTGATGCCGCGCGATCGCGCACGTACCCAAGCCACCCGATCGCGGGAGTCCGCGACGATGCGGGCGGCGAGTTCGGGGGTCACGCGTTCGAGGGTAGCCCGGGCGGCGGACGTCTGCCGGGTGCGACCCGCGGGCCGGTGCCCCTCCTGGGGCTCGTCCTGCGCCGAGTGCACGACTTCCCGTCGAATGCACGACATCTCGACGTGGCGCGCTCGTGCATTCGACGTGATGTCGTGTACTCGGTGAGGGGGTACGGGGTCGGCGTCGAGCGGTGGGTGGGTCCTCCCCAGGCGCTCATGCATACCGAGATTCCCCAGCACCCCGGCGCCGATCGCGCCAAGAGGAGGCGGATGCTGGACAGTCGAGCGTGCCCCGAACCGTCACGGCCGATGAACTGACGCCGCTCATACGATCCCGGAGCGACCTTGTCGCGCTCGGGTGGACAGAGCGCGGTATCGACGGCGCGGTCCGCGCGGAGCGCCTGCGCCTCATCCGCCGCGGCTGGTACATGGATGCCGACGACTGGGCAGAGCTATGGCCCGAGGGCCGCCACTCGGCACACGTGATCGTCGTCGCGCGCGACGCGCGCGGGTCGGCGGTGATGTCGCACGAGTCAGCCGCTGTGCTGTGGCAGCTTCCGCTCTACCGGCACCGCCCGTCCCGGGTGCACATGACGACGACGTCCCCTCGCCGGATCTCGAGCGGGCCGGACGTCCTGCGCCATGTCGCCCCGCTGCGGCCCGGCGACATCGCGGTGCGCGACGGCATCCGCGTCACCTCGCTGCAACGAACGGTGTTCGACCTGCTCCGGACGGTTCCGCCGGAGGCTGCGATCACCGCTGCCGATGCAGCTGAGCGCCAGATCGCGTCGAACGGCCGAGAGTGGAACGCCGAGCGCGCCGAGCGGTGGCGGCGGGACCTCGCGGCGGTGCTGGACGAAGCGACCGGCGCGAGAGGCATCCGTCAAGCCCGACGCCTCGCGCCGTTGACCGACGGCCGCTCCGAGTCACCGGGTGAATCGGTGAGCCGACTGCAGCTCATCCGCCTCGGGTTCGCTGCGCCGTCCGTTCAGGTCGCTGTACCGGCTCCTCACGGCGGCTTCTATTACGTCGACTTCGGGCTCGACGACGTCGGCGCGTTCGGCGAGTTCGACGGCCGCAGCAAGTACCTCGACGAATCCGTGCGCCGCGGCGTCGCTCTCGAACAGGTCCTCTTCGAGGAGAAGCAGCGCGAGGACTGGATCCGTGGCACGAGCGGGCGTCGGCTCGTGCGCTGGGAGGACGAGCACATCGACACGCCCGCACGCCTCGCCACGCGCCTGGCGGCGTTCGGCATCCGGCCGCCGCACTGACCGTTCGCCGAATGCACGACTTCGTGCCGAGTGCACGACTTCCGGACGTCGGTAGGGCGTGCAATCGACGGCAAGTCGTGCACTCGGCGAAGAGGAGGAGAGAGGAGGGGCGAGGGAGGGGGCGAGGGAGGAGGCGGGCTCGATTTGGGAGACGGGGGCGGCTCCCGTAGACTGATGCGAGCCGAAGACCGCCGGTCATCGACGTGCGCGCAAGCGCATGACGATCGAAGCTCTGCGATGCAGGGGCCTGCGCAGGTGTCACGAACGAACTCCTGGATGATCCGGGCCGAAGCTCCGTGCGCTTGCGCCGGAGCTTTTTCCATTGTGGGCGAGATCAGATGAGCGGATGCCTCCGGCCCGGCGCCCCGCCACCGCGGAGCGTCTCGTACACACAAGGAGTGGCCATGGCGCAGAAGGAAGCATCGGTCGCCGAGCTCACGAAGCACTTCGAGAACTCGACCGCCGTTCTGCTGACCGAGTACCGCGGTCTGACGGTGAAGGAGCTCAAGGAGCTCCGCAACAGCATCCGTCAGGACGCGGAGTACGCCGTGGTGAAGAACACGCTGACCAAGATCGCCGCGAACAACGCGGGGATCACGTCGCTGGACGACGACCTCAAGGGTCCGTCGGCCATCGCTTTCGTGCACGGTGACCCGGTCTCCGTCGCGAAGGGTCTGCGCGCCTTCGCCAAGGCACACCCTCTTCTCGTGATCAAGGGCGGTTTCTTCGACGGGAACCCCCTGACCGCGGACGAGGTCAACAAGCTCGCCGACCTCGAGAGCCGTGAAGTCCTGCTGGCGAAGCTCGCCGGTGCGATGAAGGCCTCGCTGACCAAGGCGGCATACGTCTTCAATGCGCTTCCGTCGAAGGCCGTTCGCACGGTCGACGCGCTGCGCGCGAAGCAGGAGTCCGCGGCCTGACATCGGGCCCCGGCGTGAATACCCCAATCAAGGAGAAACATCATGGCTAAGCTCAGCACCGAGGAGCTGCTCGACGCGTTCAAGGAGCTCACGCTCATCGAGCTCTCGGAGTTCGTCAAGGCGTTCGAGGAGACCTTCGACGTCACCGCCGCCGCGCCCGTCGCGGTCGCCGCTGCCGGCGCCCCCGCCGGTGGTTCCGGCGACGCCGCCGCCGAGGAGGAGAAGGACTCGTTCGACGTCATCCTCGAGGCCGCCGGCGACAAGAAGATCCAGGTCATCAAGGTCGTCCGCGAGCTCACCTCGCTCGGCCTCGGTGAGGCGAAGGCCGTCGTCGACGGTGCTCCGAAGCCCGTGCTCGAGGGCGCGAACAAGGAGACCGCCGACAAGGCGAAGGCCGCCCTCGAGGAGGCCGGCGCGACGGTCACCCTGAAGTAATTCAGCGTTTCACGCGTCACGAAGGCCCCCGGGTTCGCCCGGGGGCCTTCGTCATGCCCGCGCGGAGCGACGCGTGGGCCGGCCGCGCTAGCGGGGCGTCGCGCGCATGTCGACCGCCATCGCCGACTGCAGCGAGTCCGGATGCGCGGTCGAGGTGCGCATCACCAGTGTCGGCTTCAAGCGCACCTCCGTCGGCGGCAGGTCGGGATCGGCAAGGTGGCGCTCCAGGAGAGCGACCGCGGCCGCTCCCTGCTCACGCGGGACCTGCCGCAGCGTCGTGAGCGAGAACATCTCGGCGTACTCGTGGTCGTCGATGCCCACGACGCTCAATTCGCTGGGAACTCGGATGCCGAGCCGCCGTGCCGCGATGATCGCGCCGATCGCGACCTCGTCGCACACGCCGACGATCGCGGTCGGTCGCCGGCGGGCGTCGCCCAGCAGATCGACCGCCGCCGCGTAGCCGCCGGGGCACGTCACATCCGACGGCACATGGCGGACGTGCTCGGAGAGCGCGGCATCCGTCATCGTCTCGACATAGCCCGACATGCGACGGCGGTCGACGTGCGCCCAGTGCGTCGTCGACCTGCCGCCCAGGAACACGATGTCGCGGTGGCCGAGGTCGATGAGGTGCTCGGTCGCGCGTCGCGCCGCATGACCGTCGTCGATCGACACGACGCTCGTCGCCGAGGTCGCCGCGACGACGCTCACGACAGGCCGGTCGAGGGCGAGCATGCGCTCGAGCTCTTCGTCCTCGGGCTCGAGTCCCACCGCGATGAGCCCGTCGAACCGCTTGCGTGCGAGGAAGTGCTCGAAGATGCGGCGACGCCCCGGCGTGCCGGGCTTGGCGTCGTACAGCGCGAGATCCAGCCCGCGCTCGAGCAGGGCGTGCTGGATGCCCTCGAGAACCTCGGCGAAGAACCACCGGTTGACGTAGGGCATGACGACGCCGACGGTCTGGGTCCGGCCCGTCGCGAGGCTCACCGCGCTCGTCGACGGGACGTAGCCGAGCGACGCCGCCGCGTCCAGGACGCGCGTGCGCGTCCGCTCCGAGACGTATCCCGATCCGGTGAGGGCACGACTGGCCGTCGACTTCGACACGCCTGCAAGGCGTGCGACGTCGGCGATGCCGCCCACCCGGACACCTCCCTCGGTTTCACGCGCCGTCGCGCACCAGGGCGCCGGTCCGCCAGGGTTCGGGAACCGGTTCCATCCCCATCCTGCCCTGGAAACCCGCCACGCGCTAGGGAAAGTCGCTGTATTTATCGACTTGTGATCGCATTCGATTGTGCGGACGCACCTCATCCCCTAGCGTGATTCTGGAATCGGTTCCCGAAGTTCCTTGCGCCGGTTCTGGCGGGTCATCAACGTCCCGCACATCTCAACGAGGAGGACCAATGAAGACACAGAGACGAGGGAGGCTCCTCATCTCAGTGGCCGCGGCCGGCGTCGCGGGTATCGCTCTCGCCGGCTGTTCCGGCGGCCCGGGTTCGGGCGGCGGCGGAGGAGACGAGGGTGGTGGCGGCGACAACGTCGTGACCATCTACGGCACGATCGCGGACACAGAGGCCGAGCTCCTCGAGGAGTCGTGGGCCGAGTGGGAGGAAGAGAACGGCATCGACATCCAGTACGAGTCGTCGAAGGAGTTCGAGGCTCAGATCGCCGTTCGCGCACAGGGCGGCAACGCCCCCGACATCGCGATCTTCCCGCAGCCCGGTCTGCTCGCCGACATGGCTCGGCGCGATTTCCTGAAGCCTGCTCCGCAGAGCGTGCAGGACAACGTCTCCGAGTACTGGACCGAGGACTGGGCCAACTACGGCACCGTCGACGGCACGCTCTACGGTGCGCCGCTCATGGCGAGCGTCAAGGGCTGGATCTGGTACTCGCCGGCCACGTTCGAGGAGCACGGCTGGGAGATCCCGAACTCGTGGGACGAGCTGCTCGACCTGACCGCGCAGATCCAGGCCGACATCGGCGGGCCGCCGTGGTGCGTCGGATTCGGATCGGATGCGGCCACCGGCTGGCCCGGCACCGACTGGATCGAGGACGTCGTCCTGCGCCAGTCCGGCACCGAGGTCTACGACGAGTGGGTCGCGAACGAGATCCCGTTCACCGACCCGGCCATCAAGTCGGCGTTCGACGAGGTGGGCAAGATCCTGCTCAACCCCGACTATGTGAACGCGGGCTTCGGCGGCACCGACACCATCGTGACCACGCCGTTCGGCGACCCGGCCGCGGCGCTCGTGTCGGGTGAGTGCACGCTGCACCACCAGGCGTCGTTCTACGACGGCTTCATCACCGACGCCGGCGGCACCGTCGCCGAGGACGGCGACATCTGGGCGTTCATCACGCCGGGCTTCGGCGGCGAGGCCGCCGAAGGCGCGGTCGTGACGGGCGGTGGCGAGATCGTCGGCGCGTTCGACGACTCCGAGTCGACCGTCAAGGTGCTCGAGTACCTCTCGAGCCCCGAGTGGGCGAACAGCCGCGTGAGCCTCGGTGGCGTGATCAGCGCCAACAAGGGTCTCGACCCCGAGAACGCCTCCAGCAACATCCTCAAGGAGGCCATCGGCATCCTCCAGGACGACACCACGACCTTCCGGTTCGACGCATCCGACCTGATGCCGTCGGCCGTGGGCGCCGGAACGTTCTGGCAGGGCATGCGCGACTGGGTCAACGGCACGCCGACCGACACTGTCCTCGAGCAGATCGAGGCAGGCTGGCCGTCGAGCTGACCTTCCTGAACGGGGCCGCCCTTCCCAAAGGGCGGCCCCGTTCCCTACCGTGAACGCAATGGACGTCCCCGGGTCCGACGACGCACTCGAAAGGTAGCCATGTCCGATTTCTTCCGATGGTTGAGCACGCTCAACCCGTGGCTGGAGATCATCGTCATCGTCGGGATCTTCCTCGCCGTAGTGGGGCTGATCCTCTTCTTCATCGAGATCGCGCCCCGACCGGGACGGATGTACACGATCATCCGTCTCGTCGCGTGCGTGGTCGGTCCCGTGCTGGTGCTCTTCCTGCTCCAGTCATGGATCGAGGCGATGATCGCAGCGGCCGTGCTCGGCCTCCTGTTCTTCTTCCTGGATAAGAGGGCACGCGACGGTGCGGGCTCGCTCTTCCAGCTCGTGGGCTTCCTGACGCCCGCGATCGCGCTCCTGGCCGTCGGCCTCATCGTTCCGACGATCCAGACGACGATCCAGGCGTTCATGAACTCGCGCGGCACCGAGTTCATCGGCTTCGACAACTTCGCGTGGATCTTCACGCAGCCGGCGAACGTGCGCATCATCATCAACACGATCGTGTGGGTGCTCGTGGCCCCCGTCGTCTCGACGATCGCAGGTCTCGCGTACGCGTACTTCATCGACAAGTCCCGCGGGGAGCGGTACTACAAGATCCTCGTGTTCATGCCGATGGCCATCTCGTTCGTGGGCGCCTCGATCATCTGGCGCTTCATGTACGCGGTGCGCCCGGCGGGGTCGAACCAGATCGGCTTCCTGAACCAGATCATCGTGTGGTTCGGCGGTCAGCCGCTGAACTTCCTCGCGGCCGAGCCGTGGAACACGCTCTTCCTGATCGTGGTGCTGATCTGGATCCAGACCGGTTTCGCGATGGTGATCCTCTCCGCCGCGATCAAGGGCGTGCCGACCGAGCAGCTCGAGGCGGCGGAGCTCGACGGCACGAACGCGTGGCAGAAGTTCATCAACGTGGTCGTGCCCGGCATCCGGCCCGCTCTCATCGTCGTCCTGACGACGATCTCGATCGCCTCCCTGAAGGTCTTCGACATCGTCCGCACGATGACCGCGGGTGCGAACAACACGTCGGTTCTCGCGAATGAGATGTACACGCAGTTCCGCAGCTTCGAGGCCGGACGCTCGGCCGCGTTCGCGGTGATCCTGTTCATCCTCGTGCTGCCGATCGTCGTCTACAACGCGGTGCAGCTGAAGAAGCAGCGGGAGGTGCGCTGATGAGCGCGGTGATGCCCGTCGATCTCCCGATCGACGAAGAAGGCCAGGACGAGTTGAAGCGCGGTGCGCGCAAGGCCGACAAGATCCAGCTCGGGTCGACCAAGCGAAAGCTCTCGTCGCCGTGGGCGACCGCGGCCGCGCTGATCATCGCGATCCTGTGGACGATCCCGACCTTCGGCCTGCTGGTCTCGTCGTTCCGACCGCGTGAGCTCATCCAGACCACGGGTTGGTGGACGGTCTTCGAGAACTGGGGTTGGACGCTCGACAATTACGCGACGGCGCTGCAGTCGGGCAACAGCCAGTTGAACATGGCGGGCGCCTTCGTGAACTCGTTCGCGATCACGATCCCGGCGACCGTCATCCCGATCTCGATCGCGCTGCTGGCCGCGTACGCGTTCGCGTGGATGGACTTCCGTGGCAAGGACACGCTGTTCATCCTCGTGTTCGCGCTGCAGATCGTGCCGATCCAGATGGCCCTGATCCCGCTCCTGCAGCTGTTCTCGCAGGGCGAGATCTTCGGATTCCCCGTGATCGAGGCGTTCGGTTCGTTCGGCTACGCGCAGGTGTGGATCGCGCACACGATCTTCGCCCTCCCGCTGACGATCTACCTCCTCCACAACTTCGTGTCGGAGATCCCGCGCGAGGTCATCGAGGCCGCCCGCGTCGACGGCGCCGGGCACGGGCAGATCTTCTTCCGGCTGATCCTGCCGCTCACGATGCCGGCGATCGCGTCGGTCGCGATCTTCCAGTTCCTCTGGGTGTGGAACGACCTGCTCGTGGCCCTCATCTTCGCCGACGGCAACGTGGCCCCGATCACGAAGCTGCTCGCCGAGATGACCGGCAGCCGCGGACAGGACTGGCATCTGCTGACGGCCGGTGCGTTCATCGCGCTGGTGGTTCCGCTGGTCGTGTTCCTGTCGCTGCAGCGGTTCTTCGTGCGAGGTCTGCTGGCAGGCTCGACGAAGGGATAATCCGCCGACCGTACCGCGCGGCGCATGCTCCTCACGGGCGTGCGCCGCGCGGGCGTCTGCGGGAGTGGGCGGATGCTTCTCGCCTGGGCGCCCGGAACGCCGTGCCCCGCGGCGATCAGCCCGCGCAGCCGAGCCGCGCCTGCACCGACCTCATCGCGTCGATCTCGGCGGTCTGCGCGACCTTCATGCTCTCGGCCACGGCCAGCACACGCGGCTCGGAGCCGAGCTCGAGGACGGCGTCGACCATGGGGATCGCGCCCTCGTGGTGGCGGATCATGAGCTCGGTGAACAGGCAGTCGGCGTCGAGGCCCTCGGCGGCGCGAAGCTGCGCGAGCTCCTCGTCGGTCGCCATTCCCATGGCTGCGCGCATCTCGGCATCCGTCATGGGCTCGGCGGATGCCCCGCCGCCGTGACCGTGGCCGTCGCCCGCACCGCTCATCCACGCCATCGGCGGGCTGCCCGCCTGCGGCAGGCCCCACTGTACGAGCCAGTCGAACATCTCGCCGCGCTGCGCCGACTGCCCGGTGGCGATGTCGTACGAGAGGGCCCGCAGCTCTTCGTCCTCGGTCTTGCGGTAGAGCTCCATCGCCATCTCGACGGCCTGCGCGTGGTGCACCTGCATGTCGCGCGCGAACCCCGCTTCGGCGGAGTCGTTCGCGGGTGCGAGCGGTCCGGATGCGCCGAACGTCGAGAAGCGCCCCACCGCGAAGGCGAGGGCTGCCACGGCCACGGCGACGAGCACCGGGACCAGCCACCGCCGAACGCGGGAGGGTTGCTCCTGGGAGGTCATCCTCGCGTCACGAGACCTTGCCCGGGCCGTCCAGCGCGCCGGTGCACGCGGCGTTCGGCTCGGGCGCGTTCTGGTTGCGCCAGTACTCCTCGAAGAACTGCTCGATGCGCTCGTCGTCGGCGGAGTCGACCTTGAGCTGGGCGTTCCACGCGCTGAGCGCGATCGGCGTGTCCAGGCCCTCGTAGGGCGAGAGGATGACGTAACTCGACGGGAGCTTGCGCTTGAGCGCGTCGAGCTCGTCGTCGCTGAGCGTGTCGGCGTCGTAGGTCACCCACACGGCGCCGTGCTCGAGCGAGTGCACGGCGTTCTCGTTGGGCTGCGGCTCGCTGTAGATGCCGCAGTTGAGCCACACCGCGTTGTGCGGGCCGCCGGCGGGCGGGGTCTGTTCGTAGTCGACCGTGCCCTCGACGTGGTTCGTCTCGTTCGTGAAGGTCTCGACGCCCTCGATCTCGACGCCTTCACCACCCGCGGTATAGCTGGCGGGCGGGGGCGGAGCGAACACGAACGACGCGACGATCGCGGCGACGATCGCGACGACGCCCACGACGCCGAGTGTCCAGCCGACGACCTTGCCGCGGCGACGGCGGGCGAGCTGTCGCTGGTACTCGGCAAGCTTCTCCTGCCGCTTCTGCTCGCGCTGCTGCTTGACGGTGAGGTTGATCTCGGCCTGCTTGGCGGGGTTGCCGCTCGTGCGCTTGTCGGTGGGGCGCGGGGATGTCGGGGTCATTCGCGGTGATCTCGGCTCGGGCGCCCGGCGGGCGACGGACAACGGATGCAGCGGGGCAGAGCGGTCCCGCAGGCCCAAGCCTATTCGTCTCGATGCATCCGCCGCCTGGGAACAAGCCCAGGCAATGGGAGAAGTACGCCCTGAATCGGCGGGATCGGGGTGGTCCGCGGCAGGGGGGAGTCTGCGGCATCCGCTAGCATTGATCAGCCCCGAATCGATTCGAGACGCTCTCCCCACTCGCATCATTCGTCGACTTCCGTCGCCGCACCCGGCTGTCGCCGCCTGCCCGACGGTTGGCCCTCCCACGCCGCCCTCGTCTCGATTGCCGCTGACCTTGCTCGACACCGCCTCCATCCCCGCCCAGACCCCGCACGCCTCTCCCGAAGAGCCGGCGACGACGGATGCGCCGACCGCCGCTCCCACGACGACCGGCTCCATCCGCACGCGCGCCGCCGGCCCGACGGGCGCGATCCGCACGCTCGGCAGCAACCCGGCGACCGCGCCGATCATGCTCCACCCGGGGGACTCGCTGTCGTCGGGGCGACGCCTTCTCTACGTCATCCTGCTCGGTGCGCTCACCGCGCTGGGGCCGTTCACGATCGACCTCTATCTGCCGGCGTTCCCCGTGCTCGAGGCCGACTTCGATACGACGGCCGCCGCGATCCAGCTCACGCTCACGGGCACCATGATCGGCTTCGGGCTCGGACAGCTCATCGTGGGTCCTCTCAGCGACAAGGTCGGCCGTCGCCTCCCGTTGCTGTCGGTGACCGCGCTGCACGTGCTCGCGAGCGTCGCCGCGGCCTTCGCTCCGTCGCTCGAGCTCCTCGGCGTCGCGCGCGTGCTCATGGGCGCGGGAGCCGCGGCGGGCGGCGTCGTCGCCGCCGCGATCGTGCGCGACCTGTTCGGCGGCCGTCGTCTCGTCGTGATGCTGTCGCGCCTCGCGCTCGTATCCGGCGTCGCGCCGGTGCTCGCGCCGCTCGTCGGCTCGGCGCTGCTGCTGGTCATGCCGTGGCGCGGCGTCTTCGTCGTGCTCGCGATCTACGGCGCGGTCATGCTCGTGTCGGCGATCGCGTTCGTGCCCGAGACGCTGCCGCCCGCGCGGCGCCACGAGCGCGGCGCCACGACCGTCTGGCAGCGATACCGCAGCGTCTTCACCGACCGGGTGTTCATCGGCGTGCTCATCATCGGCGGCATGACGTTCAGCGGCCTGTTCTCGTACCTGTCGGCGTCGTCGTTCCTGTTCCAGGAGATGTACGCGTTCAGCCCGCAGGAGTACGGCGTGCTGTTCGCGGTCAACTCGGTCGGCGTCGTCGTGGGCGTTCAGACGGCCGCGCGCCTCGCGGCCCGGTTCGGACCCCAGTGGGTGCTCGCCGTATCCACCTCCACGCTCGTCGTGGCATCCGTCGCGATCATCCTGACCGACCAGCTCGGCCTCGGGCTGTGGGGCACGATCGTGCCGCTGTTCGTGTTCATGACGGCGTGCGGGTTCACGTTCCCGTGCGTGCAGGTGCTCGCGCTCGATCGGCACGGCAAGGCCGCGGGCACGGCGCAGTCGATCATCGGCGCCACCAACTTCGGCGTCGCGGGGATCATCTCGCCGCTCGTCGGTGTGATCGCCGCCGGCTCGGGCATCACGGCGACGACGATGGCCTCGGTCATGGTCGGCTGCGCCGTCGTCGGTGTGATCGCGCTGTGGGCGATCGTTCGGCCGCGCACGGTCGAGCAGCTCACGCCGTGAGCGGCATCCGTCTCACTCGATCCGCTTGACCGGCTGCAGCAGGAAAAGCCGCACCTTCCGGCCCGACGACCGCTCGTAGTTGCGGTAGCCCGGCCACTGGCGCTCGATCGTCGCCCACGCCTCCTCGCGCTCGACGTCGGAGAGAAGCCTCGCACGCACGGCGTAGCGGCGCCCGCGCACGGAGATCTCGGCGTCGGGGTGTGCGAGCAGGTTGCTCGTCCACGCGGGGTGGTTCGGGCCCGCGAAGTTCGTGCCCGCGACGATCGCGCGCCCCTTCCCGTCGGGCGTGTACATGAGGGGAGCGTCGCGCGGCCGGCCGGACTTCGCTCCGATCGTGTGCAGCACGAGCGAAGGCACGAGCAGTCCGCTCACCTGAACGCGGCCACGCGAGATCCACGACACGAACCGCTCCACCGGCGGCAGCAGCGCCGGGCCGATCCAGCGGCGGAACACCCGCGTGCGCGAGAGGGGCGCGACCACGGCCCGGACGGCTTGCACAACACGGGACATGGCGTCAATCCTGCCCTCGATCGTCGTGGTGCGGGAGGCAGAATGGGGCGATGGAACGCGCGACGACACGACCGGATGCCTCGCCGTCGCGCCTCATCGCGGTCACAGTGGTCGGCGTCGGCCTCATCGGGCTCGGGGCGCTGCTCGGCTGGGTGATCTTCCTGCGCGGCGAGGAACCGTTCGCGATCGACGTCTGGTGGAACGGCCTGCTGGTCGAATGGTGGGTCCCCGCGATCGGCGGGTTCTCGCGCGTCATGAACTGGCTCGGCGGCGGGTGGTTCGGCGTGCTCGCGGTGCCGATCCTCGGCGCGGGCGCACTCGTGCTGCTGCGAAGGCCGTGGTCGGCGGCGTACTTCCTCGCCGCCGAGATCGTCTCGGTCGCGATCGTGCAGGTGCTCAAGCACCTCTTCGGGCGGGTGCGGCCCGAAGAGATCCTCGTCCTCTCGGACGTCGGCTCGTATCCGTCGGGACATGTCGCGAACGCGGCGACGATCGCGACCGTGGCGGTCGTGCTCTTCCCGCGCCTGTTGGTCGTGGTCGTGGGGGCGGGGTGGGTCGTGCTCATGGCGTTCAGCCGCACGTACCTCCACGCGCATTGGGTGAGCGACACCGTCGGCGGGGCGCTCGTCGGCACGGGCGCGGCGCTCGTCGTCGCGGCGGCCTTCTGGTCGCAGATCTCGCGGGAGCGGGCGGATGCCGCGCGGCGCCGCCTCCCGGTCGAGTAGCGCGTTCGCGCGCGGTCGGCGAGGATGACCGGTCCGCGCGCCCGTCGCTAGGCTGTGCCCATGTCAGCGCCCGCCTCGCCCGATCCCGCCGTCGCCGCCGCCGAAGCCGAGCTCGCGAGGCTCCGCGCCGAAGCGGAGGCCGCGGAGGCACAGCTCAAAGCGGCTCAGGCGAAGGCGGCGCTCGCCGCGGCGGAGGCGGAGGCCGCGAAGGCGCGCGCCGCGGGCGGTGCTGCCGAGCAGACGGCCCCGGCAGAGGAGGCTACGGCCGAGGAGGCGCCGGCCGAGGAAGCGCCGGCGCAGGAACAGACCCCCGCCGGGCAGGCCGCAGAGGAGAAGGCGCCGACGGAGGCGGCATCCGCTGATTCGGCCCCTCCCGCCGAGACAGCTCCTCCCGCCGAGACGCCGCCCGAGGGCGCGCCGCTCACCGCTGCCGAGGTCGCGAAGATCATCGCCGGCTACGCGTTCGAGGCCGAGACGCTCGACGTCGGAGCGCTCGTCAACGGCAACCCCGTGCCCGAAGCGCAGGTGCGCATCCCTCTCGGCATGATGAACCGGCACGGACTCGTCGCCGGGGCCACCGGCACCGGCAAGACGCGCACGCTGCAAGGACTCGCGGAGCAGCTCGCGGCGAAGGGCGTCCCGGTGTTCGCGGCCGACATCAAAGGCGACCTCTCCGGCATGGCGACGCCGGGCGAGGCGAGCGACAAGCTGCTCGACCGCACGCGCGGGATCGGGCAGGACTGGAAGCCCGAGGCATCCGTCACCGAGTTCTTCGCCCTCGGCGGCATCGGCAAGGGCATTCCGGTGCGCGCGACCGTGTCGGGCTTCGGCCCGCTGCTGCTGAGCAAGGTGCTCGGGCTCAACGAGACGCAGGAGTCGAGCCTCGGGCTCGTGTTCCACTACGCCGACGCGAACGGGCTCGCGCTCGTCGACCTCTCCGACCTGCGCGCGGTGCTCACCTACCTCACGAGCGACGAGGGCAAGGCGGAGCTCAAGAACCTCGGTGGGCTGTCGGCAGCGACGGCGGGAGTGATCCTGCGCGAGCTCATCACGTTCGCGGACGAGGGCGCCGACGTGTTCTTCGGCGAGCCGGAATTCGACGTGCAGGACTTCCTGCGCACGGCACCCGATGGACGGGGTGTCATCTCGCTGCTCGAGGTGCCCGGTGTCGCCGACAAGCCGGCGCTCTTCTCGACGTTCCTCATGTACCTGCTCGCGGAGCTGTTCGAGATCCTCCCCGAGGTGGGCGACCTCGACAAGCCGAAGCTCGTGTTCTTCTTCGACGAGGCGCACCTGCTGTTCAAGGACGCGTCGAAGGACTTCCTCGCGGCGATCACGCAGACCGTGCGGCTCATCCGCTCGAAGGGCGTCGGCGTCTTCTTCGTCACGCAGACGCCGAAGGACGTGCCCTCGGACGTGCTCGCGCAGCTCGGATCGCGCATCCAGCACGCTCTGCGCGCGTTCACGCCCGACGACGCGAAGGCGCTGCGCGCGACGGTCGGCACGTATCCGAAGTCGGGTTACGACCTGGAGCGCGTGCTGCAGGAGCTCGCGACGGGCGAGGCGATCGTCACCGTCATGAGCGAGAAGGGCGCGCCGACCCCCGTCGCGTGGACGCGCTTGCGCGCTCCTCAGGGCCTGATGTCGCCGACGCCCGACCCCGCGATCGAGAAGGCGATCCACGCGTCGCCGCTGCTCGCGAAGTACGGCACGGCGATCGACCGCGAGTCCGCGCGCGAGATCCTCACCGCACGCATGAATGCGGCGGCCGAGGCCGAAGCCGCCGAGGAGGCGGCGCTCGCGAAGGCGAAGGCCGATGCGGAGTACGCGAAGCAGAAGGCGGCGATCGACAAGGCGCAGGCCGCCGCCGAGAAGAAGGCCCGACAGGAGTACGAGCGGCTGCTCAAGAAGACGGCCGGAAAGACGCGCACTTCGCGCTCGTCGCGCGCCGAGAAGTCGCCGCTCGAGCAGATCCTCAACTCCAAGTCGACCCAGACGATACTGGGGGGAGTGATCCGCGGCATCTTCGGCACGGGGCGGCGCTGACCCCTCGGCATGACTCGAGCGACGTCGGCGAACCGCTTGAGCGGACGATGCGCCGCTTTCAAGAGAAGGACACCGGATGCCCCTGCGCAAGCGTCCGTAACGAGCGGGCTGCATCGCGGAGGGCATCGAGGTGGCGGGCGGCGAGTGAGAACCGCGAGACCGGGGTCGAGAGAGTGAGGGCGCCGATCGCGTGACCGTCGTCGTCGGTGATCGAGACGGCGAGGCATCCGCGACCCGCTGACAGACCGCCCACCTGTTCCGCGTACCCGCGGGCGGCGTACGCCGCATGGATCGCCGACACGACCTCCGAGGGCGGCGTCACACGCCATCGCTCCACGGCGACACCCGCCGCCTCGGGGAGGCTCGGCTGCTCGACGAGCCACACATGGCCGGGCGCCGAGCGGGTCGGGTCGCTGAGGAAGATCGCGCGGTCGGAGAGCGGCTGAGCGGGGTCCTCGTCGACGATCGCCAAGCCCGACCGGTGGAAGGCGACCAGGTGGACCGCCTCACCCGTCGCGGTGCGGACCTCGTCGAGCACGTCGCGATGGGCGGGGCGACGGTGGGCGTCCACGATCGCCGCGAGTTCGAGCACGCGGGCGCCGAGGAGGAACCCGGAGAAGTCGGGCCGGCGCACGAGGTATCCGTCCCGCACGAGCGCGTTGACCGTGCGGTACACCGTCGCGCGCGGCGCCCCGACGGCGCGGGCGATGTCGGCGGCGGTGATGCCCTCGTGGTGGGCCGCAACCTGCTCGAGCACCTCGAGGGCGAGTCCGAGTCCCTTCTCCCCGAAGCGGGACGAGGAGGCGCCGGACCCTTCGACGCTCATCGCGACCCCTCACCGCCCCCGCCGATCGTGTCGGCGGCGACCGCCCAGTCGTGCAGGCCCACCCTCTCGATCACGCCGAGACCGCGCCGCAGGCGCACCATCCCGGCCGCGGACACGAGGCCGAGGATGCCGAGGACGGCCACGAGCCCCACCGGATTCGTGTCGGACGTCGACACGACCGCGGTGCCGAGCACCGCGAGAAGTATGGCGCCGGCGACACCCGAGAGGACGGCGGCACCGATCGTCAGCTCGCCGATGCGCGCGAGGAAGACCGGAGCCGCGACGCACACGAGGGCGTAGGCGACGAGGAATCCGATCATCCCGGCGGGAGATGTGACCACGCGGAGGTCGTCGCGCGATCCGCCGAGCAGCAGGACGGCCGCCGGAACGGCGAAGACGGCGAACGCGATGAGGATCGCGCCCGCGGCCGGCACCCCCCGCGGCGAGACTCGTCCGAAGACGTCGGGGATGACGCCCTCCCTGCTCAATGCGAACGCGAGCCGGGTCGCCGCGTTCGTCATCGCGAGCGAGCACGCGAGGAACGACGTGGCGACGATGAGGTCCACGATCCAGCCGATCCCCGCAACCGACGCCCACGGCCCGGCGGGATCACCGGCCGCGACGAGCGCGAGCTGCGCGGCGGTGCCCACGAGCACGACCGCGCCCGTCGCCAGCACGCTCACGAGGATGCCGCGCGGTACCGATGCGAACGGGCGGCGGGTCTCCGGACCGAGTGCGGCACCGCTCTCGAAGCCGACGAATCCGATGATCGCGAAGGCGACTCCCAGCATCACGATGTCGGGAGAGAACTCCGTCGGCTGGGGGACGAGAGGGGCGAGATCCCACCCTGTGGACGAAAGCGCGGCGAACGCGATCGCCAGGACCGCCGCGACCGCGATCGTCTCGAGGACGAGCAGGATCCGTGTCGACATCCGCAGACCCCGCGCGATGACGCCCGCGGTGACCACGCTCGTGACCGCCATCACCGCGACCGCGACTCCCGAGCCCGATCGCGGCTCGCTCGTCACGAGTCCCGCGATTCGCATCGCACCCGACGAGAGGGTGCTCATCGCGATGGCGAGGTATCCCACGGCGAGCGCCGCGCCGCCCACGATCCCGGCCCATGGCCCGAGGCCCCTCGTCGTGAAGGTGTAGAGCGACCCCGCGCTCGAGATCCGGCGTGAGAACATCCCGACCACGAGCGCGACGGCGACGACGAGCCCCACCGTGAGGAGGAGCTCGGTGAAGGCGAGCGAGCCGCTCCGGCCGAACAGCGCGCCCGGGTGCACGAGCATGACGCCGGCCGGGGCGGTGGCCGCGATCGACTGCGCGACGACGTCCATGACGCTCGCGTGGCGGCGATGCAGCCCCGCGAACGGAGACTCGCGCGTGAGATCGAGACGAGGCCGTCCCCGTCGGATCGCGTCGGCGAGGGCGCTCATTCGGGCTCCTTCCGCGGCCGACGCTACTGACTTGTCGTTGCACGTGTGCTCACGGACTGTTTCGAGTTCGTGAAACGGGGTGAGACGCGGATGCCCCGCACCCCGGCCGCGCGTCTCAGGCCGTGTTCGAAAGCCGTTCGTCTCGCAATACGCCTGCGAAACAGCGCTCTCGAAGAATCGCCGCGAGGGCGCTGACCCGCGCTCCGCCCCCGCACCGAAAGGAACCTCTGTGACAGAGCCTCAGATCTCGCCGGCGGTCGATCCGCCCCCGCCGCGGCGTCGCAGGTGGCTCACGCCGCGCACGCTGGGCATCGCATCCGCCCTGTCGGCAGGAGCCGCCGCGGTGGCCCTCGTCTTCGCGACGCAGGTCGCCGTGCAAGCGACGTCGACTCCGCCGGATGCGACGTCGTCCACGCCGATCGCCGCCGACAGCACCGACGAAGACGCCCCCGAGAAGGCGGCAGCCCCGATCGAACCGCCCGCTCAGATCGCCGCCGTCAACGACAAGCTCACCGCCTCGGAGGTCGAGTACGTCCGCTACCTCGGCGCGCAGCACCCCGACTTCGCGGCCGGACGCGACATGTTCGGTGGGGAAGGGATGCAGTTCCTCTCCACCGATGTCGCCGAGCCCTCCGCCTACAGCGACGGTCACCGCCGGCTCATCTCGCTCTACTACGACTACGCCACGGACGAGACCGTGAGCATGGTCGTGAACGTGACGACGCGGACCGTCGAGTCGGTGCAGCGCGCCCAGGGGGCGCAGCCCGCGCCCACCGACGCCGAGACCGCGCACGCGTGGCAGCTTCTGCTCGAGTCGGAGCTCGCGGAGCCGATCGCGGCGGAGTTCGCCGACCTCACCGGCGGATCCGCGCTCACGACGCAGTCCGCCGAGATCGAGCTGACCGCGCACTCGTTCAGCGCCGACGCCGGCACCTTCGGCGCCGATCAGTGCGGCATCCAACGGTGCGTCCAGGTGCTCGCACAGGTCGACGGCGGCGCCTTCCTCACGACGAGCACCATCGTCGTCAACCTCTCCACCCAGACCGTCCTGCCCATCTCATGACAACGGAGAACAGCCGAATGCTGAAGAGAATCATCGGGGGAGCGACGACCGTCGCCCTCCTCGCGGGGGGCCTGCTGCTCGCAGCGCCCACAGCCGCATCGGCCCAGACCATCACCGAGGCGTACTGCTCGGGCGACTCGCTCGTCTCGAAGACCCTGAAGTCGGGGTCGACGTGGCAGACATGCTGGCGCATCGACAGCTACCGCGGTCTCGTCCTCGACAAGGTCGCCTACCAGCCGCGCGACGACGCGGCACCCATCCTCGTCCTCGACTCGATCGCCCTCGCGCAGCTCAACGTCCCGTACGACACCGGAGCGACCGAGTACAACGACGTCACGACCTACCAGGTGGGCGGACGCCGCCTGCAGGCGCTCACCGACGTGGACTGCCCCGTGGGCGAGATCCGTACCGCGTGGGTGGACGCGACTCGCGGCGAGATCCCCGCGCTGTGCGTGGGCGAAGAGGACTCGGGCATCGCCTACCGGTCGAACATCGCCAACGATGCCCTGTACGCCGCGCAGGGCACCGACCTCGTGCTCCACACGATGTCGCGCATCGGCTGGTACGAGTACCAAGTCGAGTACCGTCTGCACGACGACGGCGAGATCTCGGTGCGCCTGGGGGCGACCGGCGACCTCTCGCCGAACGACTACGCCAACGTCATCAACAAGGGCTGGCCGATCGGCGAGGGCGAGACCGACTACGCCGTGAACCACTACCACTCGGCGTTCTGGCGCGTGGACTTCGGCATCGACAGCGGCGCGACGCAGCAGGTGCAGAAGTTCACGACGACCCCCACCGGCGAGTACGGCACGACGGGCGACACCGGGCACACGGCGATTCTCGACACGCAGATCACCCAGCTCGCCACCGAGACGAAGACGATGGGTGCGAACCGCGAGGCGTACCGGGTCGTGAACCCGAACAGCCTCAACGCCGACGGGCACGCGCGCTCGTACGAGATCATCGTGCCGCGGGACCAGGCGTACAACCTGAACCCGGAGACGGACTACGACATCGCCTTCACGTCGGCGAAGTCGGACGAGATCCACGCCAGCTACAACCTGATCCCGAGCAAGGCGGGGCAGATGGTGACGGACTACATCGCCGACGGCGAGGCGCTCACCGACCCGGTCGCGTGGGTCAACGTCGGCTTCCATCACATCAACCGCGACGAGGACCAGAGCCCGATGCCGATCCACTGGCAGGGCTTCACCCTCTACCCGCGCGACTTCGCGGCGCAGGCTCCGAACATCCCCGAGGGTCGCAAGTGGGTGAACGGCGACATGCGCGGCGTTCCGAACCCGAACATCCCGCAGCCCACCCCCACGCCGTCGCCGAGCTCGCCCACTCCGACGCCGACGACCACGCCGACGCCCGACCCCTCGGGCGAGCCGAGCGGCGAGCCGACGCCGGATCCGACCGAGACGGGCGCCCCGCCCGCCGGCGGCGGTGACGGAGGCTCGGACGAGGGCGCGGCCGCAGCCCTGCCCGTGACGTTCGGAACCGGCGACGTCGCGCCCGGAGCCACGCAGACGTTCACGGCGTCGGGCTTCACGCCCGGAGAGTCGGTGAGCGCCGTCATGCACTCGGATCCGGTGAACGTCGGGACGTTCGTCGCCGACGCGTCGGGAACTGTCGACGCGCAGTTCATCGTGCCTCTCGACGCCGCGCCGGGTCAGCATCGCCTCGTGCTGACCGGTCAGACGTCCGGCGTCGTCGCCGAGGGCACGTTCGCGGTCGCGCAGGCCGCGCCGGCGGCGGTGTTCGGCGCTCTCGCGACGACGGGAACGGATGCCAACCGCTGGGCCCTCACGGGCCTGCTGCTGCTCGCGGGCGGTGCCGCGATGGGCGCACTCTCGTGGCACATGCGGAGGCAGGCGGTGAAGGCCCAGGCCTGAGCCGGGAGGTGGGGCATCGCGCCGCGCGCGATGCCCCACCGTCCTCCCCGCGGAGCATCCGCATCATCGTGAAAGGAAGGCCGATGCGCACCAGCAGAGCCGTTGCAGCCGTGGGTGCCGTCGCGGCCGTCGGAATCGCGGCGGTGCTGGCGTCGGCTGCGACCCTGGGCTACGTGCTGCCGTCGTCGGCGCCGGCAGCGGCACCGGCCCCGGCGGCTGCTCCCGCGACGCAGCCCGCGTATCCGATCGAGAACGACTACTGCTATGTCGAGGCGATGATCCCGCACCACGAGCAGGCGCTCGTGCTGAGCGGGATCGTGCTCGCGGCATCCGGCGTCTCCGATCGCACGCGTGCTCTCGCCGAGTTCATCGTCGCCGACCAGTCCGCCGAGATCGAGCAGATGCGCGCGTGGGCCGACGCGTGGGCGCGCGCGGTTCCGGCGGCCGCGGAAGGCGCTTCCGATCATGGCGGGCACGGCGGCGCCGTCGTGAACACCGGCGTCATCGCACAGGGCTGCGGGCACGGCGGCCACGCTGCGATGAAGGGCATGGCGACGCATGAGCAGCTCGCCGAGCTCCGCTCGCTCGCCGGCGCGATGGCGGAGCGCAGGTTCCTTGAGCTCATGATCGTGCACCACGAGGGCGCCCTCGAGATGGCGAAGGCGGCCGTCACCGACGGCTCGAACGCGTTCGTCCGCTCATCCGCCAAGCACGTGCTCGTCGAGCAGGAGCGCGAGGTTGCCGCCATGACCGAGATCCTCGAGACGGTGCCGGCATCGTGAGGCTGCAGGGGTCTCGACGGATGCGTGCGGGAGGCGCCCTCGCCGCGACCGTGCTCCCGTTCGCGCTCGGCGTCGCGGTCGTGCTCTCGATCGGCGTCGCACGCGTCGAGAACGACTCGATGAGCCCCACCCTCTCGACCGGCGACGTGCTCGTCTTCGACCGCGTCGCGGCTCCCGCCCGCGGCGACATCGTCATCTTCTCCGACATCGCGGGGTGGTCGGCGCGGCCCGGAGCGGTGCTCGTCAAGCGCGTGATCGGCGTCGCGGGGGACCGTGTCGTGTGCTGTGAGGTGGGCACCGGTCGGCTGCTCGTCGACGGCGTGCCGCAGGAGGAGCCCTACGAGACCGGGGATCGCCCCGGCGGCGTGATCCCCTTCGAGGTGACCGTGCCCGAGGGCGCCGTGTGGGTCATGGGTGACAATCGCGGAGCATCGCGCGACTCGCGCGCGGGGCTGCACTCGGCCGGCCGCGGGGCCGTTCCGGTCGACGATGTGCTCGGCGTCGTGCGGTTCGCGTGGCCCGCTCAGGCACGGGTGACGCCCGGCGGATCGGCTGCGGCATCCGTTTCCCGCTGATCGAAAGGCTCCGGCCCCCGCCCATCCCCGCGGATCTAGCATGGGGACAGGTGTATCGGGCTGCGCGGGCGCGGCCCCGAGCAAGCGAGGAAGCTCATGGCTAAGCAGGCCCCTACGGCTGACATCGACGAGTCGAAAGTCCACGTCACCGGGCGGAAGAAGGTCGCGGTCGGCGTTCCCGCCGTGCTGCACGCGCTGCAGATCTCGTACGACCAGATGGGTGTGAAGCGCAGCGTCGAGACGCTCCTGCGCGTGAATCAGAAGGACGGGTTCGACTGCCCGGGCTGCGCGTGGCCCGAAGAGGACAAGCGGCACATCGCGGAGTTCTGCGAGAACGGCGCGAAGGCGGTCGCCGAAGAGGCGACGCTGCGCCGCATCGGTCCGGAGTTCTTCGCCGAGCACTCGCTCGCCGAGCTCGCCGAGCACGACGACTGGTGGCTCGGCCAGCAGGGGCGGCTGACGCGTCCGATGATCCTCGACGAGGGTGCGACGCACTACCGGCCCATCTCGTGGGACGACGCGCTTCGCGAGATCGCCGACGCCCTCCGCGGCCTCGACGACCCCGACCAGGCGATCTTCTACACGTCCGGCCGCACGTCGAACGAGGCGGCCTTCCTGTACCAGCTGCTCGTGCGCGGCCTCGGCACCAACAACCTGCCGGACTGCTCGAACATGTGCCACGAGTCTTCGGGCTCGGCCCTCACCGAGACGCTCGGCATCGGCAAGGGTACGGTCACGATCGAAGACATCCACGAGGCGGACCTGCTCATCATCGCGGGGCAGAACCCCGGCACGAACCACCCGCGCATGCTGAGCGCGCTCGAGAAGGCGAAGAAGCGCGGAGCGACGATCATCGCCGTGAACCCGCTGCCCGAGGCGGGGCTCGTGCGCTTCGAGAACCCGCAGACCGTCAAGGGCGTGATCCTGGGCGGCACGAAGATCGCCGACCAGTTCGTGCAGATCCGCCTCGGCGGGGACCAGGCGCTCTTCCAGGCGATCGGCAAGCACCTGCTCGAGATGGAGGACGCGGTCGGAGGCGTGCTCGACCACGACTTCATCCGCGACCACACGAGCGGGTTCGAGGAGTACCGGAAGGCGATGGCGGATGCCTCGTGGCACGACCTCGTCGCCGCGACGGGCGTGCCCGAGAAGACGCTGCGCCGCGTGGCCGAGACCGTGCGCACCTCTCCCTCGACGATCGTGTGCTGGGCGATGGGCCTCACGCAGCACAAGCACTCCGTGCCGACGCTGCGCGACATCGTCAACGTGCTGCTGCTCCAGGGCAACATCGGCCGCCCGGGTGCCGGCGTGTGCCCCGTGCGCGGCCACTCGAACGTGCAGGGCGACCGCACGATGGGCATCTACGAGAAGCCGTCGGAGGCGTTCCTGTCGGCGCTCGACGCCGAGTTCGGGTTCCGCGCTCCGCGCGAGCACGGGTACGACACCGTCGAGGCCATCCGCGCGATGCGCGACGGCAAGGCACGCGTGTTCATGGCGATGGGCGGAAACTTCGTGTCGGCGACGCCCGACACCGCCGTCACCGAGGCGGCGCTGCGAAACCTCGACCTGACGGTGCAGGTCTCCACGAAGCTCAACCGCTCGCACGTCGTGACGGGCAAGCGCGCGATCATCCTGCCGACGCTGGGTCGCACCGACCGCGACCTGCGCGGCGGTCGCGAGCAGAAGGTCACCGTCGAGGACTCGATGGGCGCCGTGCACGCGTCACGCGGTCGGCTCGTGCCTCCGTCAGAGGACCTCCTGAGCGAGGTCGCGATCATCGCGCGCCTGTGCGCGCTGCTGTTCGGCGACGGAAAGGCACCCGCGAACGGCACGCGCGCGGCCGAGGCCGACATCGAGGCGGGTCACCGCGCCGAGTCGGAGCGCTCGCCGCAGGAGGAGCTCGTGCACGCGGTGGCCTACGGCTCGCGCGCCCCCGAGCTCGATTCCGCCGTCACGCGCGCGGGCGACGGATCGACGGGTCCTTCCACGGGCCGGCCGTCGACGGCGAACGGTGTGCCGAAGGCGGACTGGACGGCGCTCGAGAACGACTACTCGCTCATCCGCACGCACATCGCGAGCGTCGTGCCCGGCTTCGTCGACTACGAGGCGAAGATCGACAAGGGCCGCACGCTCATGCTCCCGAACGGGCCCCGCGACGCGCGCACCTTCGCGACGTCCGACGGCAAGGCGCACTTCACCGTCAACACGCTCGAGTACCCGTTCATCCCGCACGGGCGCCTCATCCTGCAGACCCTGCGCTCGCACGACCAGTACAACACCACGATCTACGGCAAGGACGACCGCTACCGCGGCATCCACGGCGGTCGCCGAGTCGTGATGGTCAACCCCAAGGACATCCGCAAGCTGGGGTTCGAGGAGAACGAGATCGTCGACCTCGTGTCGGAGTGGACGGGTCCGGACGGGCGCGTCCAGGAGCGCCGCGCCGAGGAGTTCCGCATCGTGGCGTACTCGACGCCGCGGGGCAACGCGGCGGCGTACTACCCCGAGACGAACGTGCTCGTGCCGCTCGACTCGGTGGCAGAGGTGAGCGGCACGCCGACCTCGAAGTCGGTCGTCATCCGCCTCGAGCACCGCGGCTGAGCGCGCTCCGGCGCGTAGGGTGAGGGAGATGATTCCCGCAGCCGTCGTCACGGTGTCCACCCGAGCATCCTCGGCCGTGCGCGCCGACACCGCCGGACCCGCGATCGTGGCCGAGCTCATTCGCGGCGGGTTCTCGTGCGACGAGCCCGTGGTGATCGCCGACGGCGCCGAGAACGTCGAGCGCGCGCTGTGGGCGGAGCTCGCCGGCGGCGCGCGGCTCATCGTCACGACCGGCGGCACGGGCGTGAGCCCGACCGACGAGACCCCCGAGGGCACCGCGCGTGTCATCACGCGGGAGCTGCCGGGCATCGCCGAGGAGCTGCGCCGCGTCGGGGTCACCGAGACGCCCGGCGCGATGCTGTCGCGGGGCCTCGCGGGCGTCGTCGACCCCATCGCGGGCATCACGACCGGCGCGCTGATCGTGAACCTTCCGGGGTCGCCGAAGGCCGTGGCATCCGGCATGCGCGTCATCCTCTCGGTCGCGCAGCACGTCATCGACCAGCTCGTGGGCGAGGACCACTCGTGACCCGCGCGGACGCCGTGCGGGTCGCCGCGATCAGCCCTGACAGCCTCGACCTCGACGCCCACCTCGCCGCGGTCGACGACCCGACGGCGGGGGCCGTCACGACGTTCGTCGGGCGCGTGCGCGACCACGATCCGGATGCCTCGACCGCCGTCGTCGCGCTCGAGTACTCCGCGCACCCGGATGCCGCGCCGACGCTTCGGCGCATCGCCGAGGAGGCGATCGGCGAGACCGACGCGATCGTCGCCGTCAGCCACCGCGTCGGACGACTCGAGGTGGGCGACGCGGCCGTCGTCATCGCCGTGGCGTCGCCGCACCGCGCCGAGGCGTTCGAGGTGTGCCGCTCGATCATCGAGACGATCAAGACCGACCTGCCGGTCTGGAAGCGCCAGGTGGAGGCCGACGGCACGGCGACCTGGCTCGGCCTCGGAGGTTAGCGCCCGGCAAGGCCGCACCCGTACTCTTGGGGGTGTGACGGATGCCGCGTCGATCGGCCCGGCGACACCGCCGGATCTGCACGTCATGACGTTCAACATCCGCCGTCGCGTGTCGCGCATGCTCCACTTCCGCCGAGACTGGTGGCGGTCGCGGCGACCCCTCGTGCGGGCGATCCTCGAGGCCGAGCAGCCCACGATCCTCGGGGTGCAGGAGGCCCACGCCGACCAGGCGTCGTTCGTGGCGTCGGTGCTCGGGCCGGACTACGACCGGATCGGCCGGGGCCGCAACCGCCGCGGCGACGGCGAGCAGTGCACGGTCTTCTACGACACGCGCCGCCTGCGCCTCGACGACTGGTCGCAGCGTGCGCTGTCCGACACCCCGCTCAAGCCCGGGTCTCACACGTGGGGCAACATGATCCCGCGCATCGCGGTGTCGGCGGACTTCACGGACGCCGCGACCGACGCGCGCTTCACGGTGGTCAACACGCACCTCGACCACCTGTCGCGCGCGTCGCGGATCCGGTCGGCCGAGATGCTCAACGAGCTCGCCGCCGATGCGGGACGCCCGGTCATCGTCATGGGAGACCTGAATGCACGGCCACGCTCGTCTCCGATCCGGATCCTCACGAGCGGGCCGCTGAAGGATGCGTGGAAGCTCGCCGAGCGGCGCCTCACACCGATGTGGGACACGTACTCCGCCTACCGACCGCCTCGTGCGACGGGCAAACGCCTCGACTGGATCTTCGTGACCGCCGGCATCGAGGTGCGGGCGATCGGCGTGCACGCCGTCCGCTTCGACGGGGCAGCCGCGTCCGACCACGAGCCGGTGCAGGCGCTCGTGCGGGTGCAACCCCCGTCGGAGTCCGCGCGCCCCGGCCTATCCTGAGGCGATGATCCGCACGTTCCTGCGCCCGCCGAGCGGCCCGGCGGACTGGGTGGCCGACGCCATCCGGGTGCTCGGCGTGATGAGCGTCCTGGTCGCGCTCATCTGGTGGACGCCCGTCGACGCGGCGACCTTCGCGCTCGTGCTGCTGGGACTCGTGCTTCCGCGCTTCCTCGGCGTCCGCCCCGCGCTCGACGTCGCGTTCGGGGTGACGCTCCTCGTCGCGGGCTGGAGCGCCGTGCTCGACATCTACGTCGAGGTGCGGTGGTGGGATCTGCCCGTGCACTTCGCCCTCACGGGCCTCGTCGCGCTCATCGTGTACATCCTGCTCGTCCGCGTGGGCGGGCTCGCCGACCCGGCGACGGAACACGTGCCGGTGTGGGTGGCGACGATCCTCACGGTGTCGTTCGGATCGGTCGGGGCCGTGCTGTGGGAGGTGGCGGAGTGGTTCGGCCACACCTTCATCGACGAGACGATCTACGTCGGGTACTCCGACTCGATCGGCGATCTCGCGGTCGGGCTCGCCGGCGCGGTCGTCGCGGGGCTGACGGCGCGGTATTGGGTCGGGGCGAGCCGCTATGTCGGCGCTCGGACGCGCGCGAACGCGAGGGTGTGAACCGGGCTCAGCCTCCCGCGAATGGAGGCAGCACATCGACGAGCACATCATCGCCGAGCGCGGTGTCGTCGTCGACGCGCGCGCCGTCGACGAGCACGGCGCAGCGGGGGAGGATCCCACCGAGGCCCGGATACTCGGTCGCGACGGCGGCGCGCAGGTCTCCGAGCGTCGCCTCGGTGCGGTGCTCGCGCTCGAGGCCCACGGCCTCCTGCGCGGCGGCGAAGTAGCGGACGACTGCCATTACGCGTGACTCTCCGATACCTGCCACTGTTCGGCGAGGTCGACGACGGCCTCGATCGTCTCGCGCACGGATCCCGGGTCGCCGCCGGCACGTCCGGCGACGAGTCCCGCCACGAACGCGCTCAGTGGGGCGGCAGGGCGCGCGACTTCGTTGGCGACGTCGCGGGCGAGGTCGAGCACGAGTGAGATCGGCACGTCCTCCGGCGCGAGCCCGAAGCGGTCGCGCAATGCGGCGGCCCACGCGTCGAGGGCCTCCGGGGGCAGGGTGCGGGGGTTCTCGCTCATCGCGCCTCCTCAGTGCGGTGCGTGTCGAAAGCGTCCTGGCCCGCGGCGGCGCGGGCCCTCTTCAGATCCTCCCACGTGTCCACGTCGTCGGTCTCGTCCGCGGGTGCGCGGACGACGGCGATCGCCAGATCGGCCACGAGTGCGCGAACGGGCGCGTCGCGGCCGTGGTCGTCGAGCGCGGCCGCCGCGCGGAGGAGGGCCTCGGTGCGATAGAGGCCCGCGAGCCACTGCGGGCGGCCCGAGGCATCCGCGAGGCACACCCCCTCGCTGTCGCTCGGCAGCAGGAGCACGTCCTGCGCGAGGCGGGCCACGGCGGCGCCGTTCCCGGGCACATCGCACGCGAGCAGAAAGGTCCACTCCGGCACGACGTCGCTCGCCCGCCATGCGTCCAGCACGGTGACGGCGCCCGCGACCGGCCCGCCGAACGGCGGATCCTCGCGCACGAAGTCGACTCCGTCGAGGTCGATGCCGACGTCGGATGCCGCGGCCTCCGGCCCCGCGATCGTGATCGGTCGCGCCCCTATCCTCCGCACCGCCTCGACGGCGGCGCCCAAGAGCGTGCGTCCGCCCACGTCGAAGAGGGGCTTCGCCGCTCCGCCGACGCGCGACGCGCGGCCGCCCGCGAGGAGGATCGCGCCGTGGCTCACGGGACGGTGGGCTCCTCGCCGGGGCGCAGCCAGTCGCCGCTCTTGCCCCCGGTCTTCGCGACGATGCGCACGTTCTCGATCGACGTCGCCTTGTCGAGCCCCTTCACCATGTCGACGATCGCGAGCGCGGCGACCGACACCGCCGTGAGCGCCTCCATCTCGACGCCGGTGCGGTCGGCGGTGCGGACGGTCGCCTCGACCTCGACGCCCTCGTCGACGATCGCGAGGTCTACGGCGGCGCCGTGCACGCCGATGACGTGCGCGAGCGGGAGCAGCTCGGGGGTGCGCTTCGCGGCCTGGATGCCCGCGATGCGGGCGACGGCGAGCACGTCGCCCTTCGGGACCGTCCCATCGCGCAACGCCGCGACGACCTCGGGCGAGCACCGCACGAACCCGCGTGCGGTCGCCGAGCGCACGGTGGGCTGTTTGAGGGTGACGTCGACCATGCGCGCGCGGCCGGACTCGTCGAGGTGCGTGAAGCTCATGACACCAGCATGACATCGACCGTGTCGCCGACCTCGACGGCGTCGGCCTCGGCGGGCACGACCGCGTACGCCTCCGCGCGTGCGAGTCCGCCCGCGAGGTGCGACCCGGATCCGCCCGCCGTCGCGGGACGCACGGTCCAGTGCGCGGGATCGGACCGGTCGATCGCCGCCGGAAGGTACTGGCGCCGCGCGGGGGGCGTGCGCCACGCGGTCGCGGCGGGCAGGCGCAGCGTCGGGCGGTGCAGCTCGGTGCGTCGCTGCATCGCGAGCAGGGCCGGACGCACGAACACCTCGAACGAGACCGCTGCGCTCACCGGATTGCCCGGCAGGCCGAACAGCAGGACGCCGTCTTCGGTGGCGCCGAACCCCTGCGGCTTGCCCGGCTGCATCGCGATCTTCGCGAACTCCATGGCTCCCGCGAGCGTGTTCTTGACCACCTCGTAGGCGCCCGCGCTGACACCGCCCGAGAACACGACGGCGTCGGCACCGAGAGCCGATGCCTCGGCCACCGCGCGAGCGGGGCCGTCACCCTCGTCGTCGACCGTGAGTCGCAGCACGACCTCGGCACCCGCGCCCTCGGCGAGTCCCGCCAGGAGCTGGCTGTTCGACTCGGGGATCTGCCCGCGCTCGAGAGCACGGCCGGGGGTCACGAGCTCGGATCCGGTCGACACGACCGCGACGCGAGGGCGGCGTGAGACGACGACGTCGTCGACCCCCGCGGCCGCGGCTGCCGCGAGCTGCAGCGCACCGAGCTCGACGCCCGCGGGCAGCAGCTCGCCTCCGACGGTGATGTCCTCTCCGCGGCGGCGGATGTGCGCACCGAGCCCGCGCGGCGCCGCGAGCACCGTGATCTCGCCGAGCGAGTCGGCGAGGCCGCCGGCCGTGGACTCGAACGGCACGATCGCGTCGGCGGCGGTCGGCACGGCGGAGCCCGTCATGATGCGCACCGCCTCGCCGGGGCCGATCGGCGGGTCCAGCGGAGACCCCGCGGGAAGGTCGCCGACGACCGTGAGGCGGACGGGCGCCGCATCCGTCGCGTCTTTCACGTCGTCGAACCGCACCGCGAAGCCGTCCATCGCGGAGTTGTCGAAGACGGGGATGTCGACTGCCGCGCGCAGCGGCTCAACGAGGGTGCGCCCGAGGGCCGCGGCCACGGGAACGCGTGTGCCGTCGAGGGGGCGCACGCGCTCGAGCACGATCGCGAGCTGCTCCTCGACCGTGCGGAGGCGGTCTGCGCTCACGCGGTGCTCCGCTCGAGGGAGGTCCACGCGTCCATGCCGCCCGAGAGGACGGATGCCTCGACCCCCGCTTCGCGCAGGGCCTGCGCCGCGCGCCGCGCGCGCACGCCCGCCTGGCACACCACGATGACGGGTGGCGCTCCGCGCAGCGATGCGGGGTCTTCGAGGAGCTCGCCGAGGGGGATGAGGCGTGCACCGGGGATCGTGCCGAGCGCGGTCTCGTGCGGCTCGCGCACGTCGACGACGAGGGTGCCCGCGGGGATCGCGTCGACATGGGGGATCGGCGCCGGCGTCGCGGGGGTCGCGGACGGGGTGGTCGCCCTGGCGGTCGCGGCGCGGATCGCCACCTCGCTCTGCCGGCCGCGCAGCCCGTCGATCACGAGCATGCGGCCGAGGAGGGGCTCTCCGACGCCGGTGATGAGCTTGACCGCCTCGATCGCGAGGAGCGACCCGACCTGCATGCACAGCGCCCCGAGCACTCCCACCATCGCGCACGTCGGGAGCTCGCCCACGCTTCCGGGCGGGTAGACGTCCGACAGACGCACGGGAGCCGCGCCGGCGGGCGGCTGCGACCAGAAGACGGTCACCTGCGCGTCGAAGCCCTGCACCGTGCCCCACACGAGCGGGATGCCGAGCTCTTCGGTCGTGGCGGCGACCGCCTCGCGCGTCTCGAACGTGTCGGTGCCGTCGATCACGAGGTCGGCGCCGCGCAGCAGTTCGGCGCCGTTCTCACGCGTGAGCCGTTCGCGCACGGGTACGACGACCGTCTCGGGCGAGAGGTCGGCGGCCGCACGCACGGCGCTGTCGACCTTGGGCCTCCCGACGTCGGACAGGCGGTGGACGACCTGCCGCTGGAGGTTCGTGAGCTCGACATCGTCGTCGTCGATGACGGTGAGCGTGCCGACGCCGGCCGCCGCGAGCGCGAGCACGACGGGCGATCCGAGGCCGCCCGCGCCCATGATCGCGACGTGCGCCGCGCGCAGGCGCCGCTGCCCGAGCTCGCCGAGCGGGATGAGGCTGCGGTGCCGCGCCGTGCGGATGCGCTCGGCGTCGCTGAGCGCGTCGACGGGCTCGACCAGCGGGGGCAGGCTCATGGGATCAAGGCTAGTCGCGCGAACCAGGGATGGGAGCGAGGTGGGACGGATGCCGCAACTGCGGCGCATCCGTGATGTTTTCGCCGCACATGCGGTGATATCGTCGCCGTGTGACGAGCTTCAAGATCTCCGAGGCGGCGCGCCTGCTGGGGGTCAGCGACGACACCGTGCGCCGCTGGGTCGACCAGGGCATGCTGCCCGTGACCGAGGCGAGCCCGGCCGAGATCCCCGGCGAGGCTCTCGCCGAGCGGGCGATCGAGCTGGCCTCGGCACCGCGCGATCCCACCGACGTGCTCTCGAGCGCGCGCAACCGCTTCGTCGGCATCGTCACCCGCGTGCAGGTGGACGGGGTCATGGCGCAGGTCGACATCCAGGCGGGGCCGCACCGCGTCGTGTCGCTGTTGTCGGCCGAGGCCGTGCATGAACTCGGCCTCGAGGTGGGGTCGCTCGCGGTGGCATCCGTCAAGGCGACGCACGTCGTCGTCGAGACTCCGAAGGACTGACGTGCGCGCGCGTCGCGGTCTCGTGATCGCGGGGGTGGCGGCATCCGTCATCGCCGTCCTCTCGGGCTGTGTGGACGCGTCTGCCGATCCGGGTGCCGCGGAGACGGCCGGGGCGCCGGCGGGAGAGCTGACGGTGTTCGCGGCGGCGTCGCTGCAAGGGGCGTTCGACGAGCTGGCCGCGGCGTTCGAGTCCGTCCACCCCGATGTCGACGTGCGACCGATCGTCTACGACGGGTCGAGCACCCTCGTCGCGCAGCTCGCCGAAGGGGCGACCGCGGACGTCTTCGCGTCGGCCGACGAGAGCACGATGGCGAAGGGGGTGGATGAGGGGCTCGTGGCGGATGCGCAGGTGTTCGCGACGAACACGCTCGTCGTCGCCGTCCCTGCGGGAAACCCCGGCGACGTCGAGGAACTCGCCGACCTCGCCGACGAGCACGTGACGGTCGTGCTGTGCGCGGTCGAGGCGCCGTGCGGCGCCGCGTCGCAGCGGCTTCTCGGCAACGCGGGTGTCTCGGTGAGGCCCGCGAGCTTCGAGCAGAACGTGACGGCGGTGCTCACGAAGGTCGCCGCGGGCGAAGCGGATGCCGGACTCGTGTACGCGACCGACGTCAAGAATGACTCCGACGTCGAGAGCTTCGTGCCCGAGGGTGCCGCCGACGTCGTGAACCGGTATCCGATCGCGGCACTCGACCGTGCGACGAACCCCGCCGCCGCGGCGGCGTTCGTCGCGTTCGTGCGTGGCCCCGAGGGGCAGGCGGTGCTCGCGAAGCACGGATTCGGAGCGCCGTGACGACCGTGAACCGCGCAGCGGCGCACCGACCGGCCGAGGCGGGCGGGTTCGTCCCGCCGATCCTCTCCGTGCCGGCGATCGTCGGCCTCGCGCTGCTCGTCGTGCCGCTCGGGGCGCTCGTGGTGCGGGTCGACTGGACGACGCTGTGGACCGACATCACGTCGCCCGAGGCCGTGAGCGCTCTGACGCTCTCGCTCGTGACGGGGCTCATCGCGACCGCCGTGTGCGTCGTGCTCGGCGTGCCGATGGCACTCGCGATCGCGCGCAGCGGTCCGCGGGCATCCGCCGTGCTGCGGGCGATCGTCACCGTGCCCCTCGTGCTGCCGCCGATGGTCGGCGGCGTCGCGCTCCTCTTCCTGTTCGGCCGCACGGGGCCGGTCGGTGCGGCGCTCGACGCGTGGTGGGGCATCCGGATCCCGTTCACGACCGCCGCCGTCGTGCTCGCGCAGGTGTTCGTCGCGCTGCCGTTCCTCGTGCTCGCACTCGAGGGAGCGATCCGCACCTCGGGCCTCGAGTACGAGCGCACGGCCGCGACGCTCGGCGCCCGCCGCTGGACGATCCTGTGGCGCGTGACACTGCCGCTCGCCGCACCGGGGCTCGTGGCCGGAGTCATCCTGTGCTTCGCGCGCGCGATCGGCGAGTTCGGCGCAACGGCGCTCTTCGCGGGCAACGCGCCGGGGGTCACGCAGACGATGCCCCTCGCGATCTACACCGCCTTCAACGGCTCGGGCGTCGGCCGCGGACCCGCGGTCGCCCTCGCGCTCCTGCTTCTCGTGACGGCGATCGCGGTACTGCTGCTCGTGCGCGCGTGGCGGCCGGGAGCCCAGCGATGACCTCGCCGGCGACGACCGAGGCGGATGCCGCGACCGGCGGCACCCTCGACGCGCACGTCGTCGTGCAGCGCCGCGACGGATTCCGTCTCGACGTCGCCGTCGTGGCGTCGGCGGGCGAGGTGGTCGCGGTCATGGGCCCGAGCGGCGCAGGCAAGTCCACCCTCGTGTCGGCGATCGCGGGACTCGCGCGGCTCGACTCCGGGTTCGTGCGCATCGACGGGCGCGAGGTCGCATCGGCGCGCCGGCACGCGCCCGCCGCGCAGCGCGGGGCGGTGCTGCTCGGGCAGGACGCACGACTGTTCCCGCACCTCACCGCGCGAGACAACGTCGCCTTCGGGCTGCGCGCTCGCGGGGTCGCGCGGTCGAACGCGGCACGGGAGGCCGATGCGTGGCTCGAGCGCGTCGGGCTCGGCGGGTGGGGCGGTCGCCGCCCGTCCGAGCTGTCCGGCGGTCAGCAGCAGCGCGTCGCCCTCGCGCGGGCGCTCGCGACGCATCCGCGCCTTCTTCTGCTCGACGAGCCGCTCACCGCGCTCGACGCCGAGACGGCGGGAGACATCCGCGGACTCCTGCACGAGCAGCTCGCCGCCGTGCGCGCGACGGCGCTCGTGGTCACGCACGACGCCGTCGACGCCGCCGCGCTCGCTCGCCGGCTGCTCGTCGTCGAGGACGGCAGGGTGGTGCAGGAAGGTCCGGTGCAGCGCGTGCTCGCCGCACCGGCGACGCGCTTCGCGGCGGCCGTGTCCGGGCTCAACCGCATCGTGGGCGTCGCGCGCGACGGCTCGTGGAGGTCGACGGACGGCGCGCTCGAGCTGCGAGCCGCCGACGAGCACTCGCGGGTCGGGGCATCCGTCGACGGCGTCGCGCTCGCGGCGCTCGTGCGGCCGTCGTCTGTGCACCTCGAGGCGGATCGCGGCACGGAGACGGTACCGGGGGAGTGGACCGCGCACGTCGTGCGGCTCGAGCCGACCCCCGCCGGGGTGCGCGTGCATACGGGCGATCCGGGCGTCGCCGTCGACATTCCCGCCGACACGGTCGCCGCGCTCGGGCTCGAGACGGGTGCCCGCGTGCGGCTGCGCGTCGACCCCGCCGACGTGCGGTTCGTGCGCGTGACCGCGTGACGGCGTGACCGCGTGACCGCGTCCGCCAGGAGCGGGTGCGTCAGGCGGCGGCGGGTGGGCGGCCCGACGCCGACGGCGCACCGAGGCCGCGCGAGATCGCGCGCGCCGTCGCCGAGAGTGCAGGCAGGGCCGCGTGCGCATTCGCCGCACCCGGATGCACCGTCACACCGATCGCCGCGATGATGCGGTCGCGCGGCCCGCGCACAGGCACCGCGACGGCGAGCGCGTCGGTCGTGATCGAGTCCTCCACGATCGCGACGCCCGTACGACGCACGTCGGCGAGCACGCGCCGCAGCTCGTCGGGGTTCGTGATGGTGCGCGGCGTGTACGCCTGCAGCTTCGTCGCGAGCACCTCCTCGCGGAACTCCGGCGTCGCGTGCGCGAGCAGCACGAGGCCCGTCCCGGTCGCGTGCAGCGGCCACCGGCCGCCGAGCCGGCTGAGGACCGGTGCCCCGCCGCGGGCCCGCAGCGACTCGACGTACACGACGTCGTGGCCGTCGCGCACGGCGAGGTGCACGTTCGCGTTCGTGGCCGCCTGCAGGTCGCCGAGGAAGGGCAGCGCGATCTCGCGCAGGCGCAGGCCCTGCGGCTCAAGCGACCCGAGCTCGAGGATGCGCATGCCGATCGCGTAACGTCCGTCGCTGGAGCGCTCCAGTGCGCCCCACTCGCGGAGCTCGCCGACCAGGCGATGGGTGGTGCTCAGGCTGAGGCCCGCGCGTCGGCTGATCTCGCTCAGAGTCAGGACGAGGTGCTCCTGGTCGAACACCTCCAGGATCGCGAGCACACGTTGGGCTGCTGTCATGGTCTCGGCGCGCGCCGAGCGGATCTGGCTCATGGTCATCGTCGACCGACCTCCCGGGGGAAGAAGTGTGCTACCACCCAAGCCGAATTGCAGGAGACCGTACAACGGTCTTCCGCCTGCCGGAAGACATTTCGCCCGACGGAGGCTGCAGGCAGCGATTTCGCACGGAAACGTCTTCCGCAGGATGGGAGCCGGCCTTTCCGCGGGTGTCACGCCCACCTAACGTCGAGATCACACAGGCATTCGCGAGAAGGTGCATCCCATGCCGATCGACCAGGCTCAACTCGACGACTTCCGCCGCTCGCTCGAAGCGGACGACTACCACCTCGACATCGCGCTCGAGGGCGATGCTGCGACCGCACGGATCGTGGCGGGTCCGGATGCCTGCGCCGAATGCCTCGTGCCGAAGGACCTCATGCGCAACATGCTCGCCCCGATGCTCGGCGTCGACGCCGAGCGCATCGAGCTGACGTACCCGGTCGAGGTGCACACCGCGGGGGAGTGACCAGCACGGGCGCGCCTCGGTGAAACCGTCGGGCCGGATCAAGGAGAACCCGTCGGCAACGGACCTCGACGGCCGGTCGAGCCCGGCGTTTTCACCTGTGCGACAGGGATGAAGGCCGCCTCGGCGCCGGCAGTCGGTTCTCGGGCGCATAGACGGGCGATGCCGTGAGGAACGGGATCGCCGCGGCCCGCACCTCGTCGATCGGCTCGTCGGGGAACGCGTCCTCGATCGTGCGGTGCCGGTCGACGACGCCTGCCTTGAACTCCGGGTGCGTGAGGATGAACAGGTCCCCGCGGCGCACGCCCTGCAGCACGCGCTCACCGGCTTCCTCCGCGGACATGTACGGCTGGGTCTTCGACCACTCCGCGAACCCGTCGGGCGGCGGCGTGTAGCCGGACTCCCCGTACCGCTCGGGGCGGTTCTTCACGGCGGTCGCGATGTTGCTGTGCACGGGTCCGGGGCAGTACGCCGAGACCCCGATGCCCTCGGGCTTCAACTCGATGTGCAGCGCCTCCGACAGCCCGATCACGGCGGCCTTCGTCATGGAGTACAACCCCGCGACGATCGGCATGAGCCCCGCCATCGACGACGTGTTGACGATGTGTCCGCCCTCGCCGTGCGCGCGGATGCGCGGCAGGAACGCCTGGATGCCGTTGCCGACGCCCCGGATGTTGACGTCGATGACCCAGTCCCAGTCGCTCGGCGTGGCCTCCGCAACCCGCCCCGTGAGCCCGATGCCCGCATTGTTGACGAGCACGTCGATGCGACCGAATCGCCCTTCGACGTCGGCCGCGGCATCCGTCATCGCCTGAAGGTCCGTGACGTCGACCTGCAGCCGCGTCACCTCGAGACCCCGTGCCGCGAACTCCGACACCGTCTCGTCGAGGTGGTCCCGGCGTCTTCCCGTCACCACGACCCGCATGCCGGCGCGCGCGAACGCGAGCGCGATTCCGCGACCGATGCCGCTCGAACCGCCCGTGACGACGGCGACCTTGCCTTCGACGTTCTCCATGTCAGCCTTCCTCGGCGTTCGCGCCGTTGCGCAGCCCGAACAGCCGCGCCGCGTTCTCCTTCAGGATGAGCGGCCGAACCTCGGGCTTGATCTCGAGGCGATCGAAGTCCGACATCCACCGCTCGGGGGTGATGACGGGGAAGTCCGAGCCGAACAACACCTTCTCGCGCAGCAGCGTGTTGGCGTACTGCACGAGCTGAGGCGGGAAGTACTTCGGCGACCACCCCGACAGGTCGATGTGCACGCGCGGCTTGTGCGTCGCGACCGACAGCGCCTCGTCCTGCCAGGGGAACGACGGATGCGCCATCACGATGTCCATGTCGGGGAAGTCGGCCGCGACATCGTCGAGGTGGAGCGGGTTCGCATACTTGACGCGGATGCCGCCACCCCCGCGCTGCCCCGCGCCGACGCCCGTCTGGCCGGTGTGGAACAGCGCGACGAGCCCGTGCTCCTGGATGAGCTCGAACAGCGGATAGGCGGAGCGGTCGTTCGGGTAGAACGCCTGCACGCTCGGGTGGAACTTGAACCCGCGCACGCCGTAGTCCTCGATGAGGCGCCGCGCGAGCCGCACGCCCGCGGCGCCGCGAGCGGGGTCGACGCTCGCGAACGGGATGAGCACGTCGGAGTTCGCGGCCGCGAGCTCCGCGACCTCCTCGTTCGCCGGCTCGGGGTCGTCCCCGCTCTGCGACACGCTGTCGACCGTGAAGACGACCGCCGCCATGGAGCGCTCGCGGTAGTAGTCGGCGAGTTCGGGCACGGTGTAGGTCGGCATCGTGCCGATCTTGAAGTACTCGCCCATCGCCTCGTTGCCGGAGTGCTCGTCAACCGGCTGCGCGGTCGAGCGGTGCACGTGGGTGTGCACGTCGATCGCAATGACCCCGTCGACGTCGATCGTGCCGCTCACCGCGCAAGATCCTCGACGTAGGCGGCCTCGGTGCGCTCGCGCACGTACTCGGGCGTGACGCCCGGTGCGAGCTCCTTGAGCACGAGCCGTCCGTCCTCGAAGTGGAAGGTCGCGAGGTCGGTGTAGACGCGCGTGACGACCCGGTGGCCCGTGAGAGGGAAGGTGCACTCGCGCACGAGCTTCGGGCGACCCGAGCGGTCGACGTGCTCCATGCACACCCACACGCGCGGCACACCCGCGACGAGGTCCATCGCACCGCCGACGGCGGGATTGCGGCCGGGAACGTACCAGTTCGCGAGGTCGCCGGTCTCGGACACCTGCAATGCGCCGAGGATCGTGGCGTCGAGGTGGCCGCCTCGGATGATCGCGAACGACGTCGCGGAGTCGACGATCGCCGCGCCCGTGATGAGGCTCGCGGGCTGCTTGCCGGCATCCGTCAGATCCGGGTCCTCGTTGCCCGCGCCCGGATGCGGACCGAGGCCCAGCACGCCGTTCTCGGACTGCAGGAAGACCGTCACCCCCTCGGGGATGAAGCGCGGGATCGCCAGCGGGATGCCGACCCCGAGGTTCACGGTGTAGCCGTCTTCGAGGTCTTCGGCGACGGCGCGCGCGATCTCGTCGCGCGTCCGGCCGACGACCTGGGTGCTGGTGTCGGTGTACGTCATGGGAACCCCCTGTCAGTGGGCCGGCACGGGAGCCGCGGTCATGCCGATGTGGTCGACGAACACGCCGGGCAGGTGGATGTCGTCGGGGCCGATGTCGCCCGTCTCGACGAGCTGCTCGACCTCGGCGAACGTCACGCGCCCGCACATTCCCGCGAGCGGGTTGAAGTTGCGGGCCGAGAGGTGGAAGCGCAGGTTTCCGCTGCGGTCGCCGAGCTGCGCCTTCACGAGACCGAAGTCGGCGTTGATGCCGTACTCGAGCACGTAGTCGCGGCCGTTGAACTGGCGCGTCTCCTTCGCGGGCACGAACGACGCGGGCTGACCCTCGCCGTCGTACGTGAGGGGGAACGTGCCGTCCGAGAGCATCGTCCCCGCGCTCGACGGCGTGTAGAACGCCGCGACGCCCGCACCGCCCGCGCGCATGCGCTCGGCGAGCGTGCCCTGCGGGATGAGCTCGAGTTCGATGCGCCCGGCGAAGTAGTCGTCGTAGAACTCCTGGAGGATCGGGAACGACGCCGTGATGCGACGCACGCGCCCCTCGCGCACGAGCCGCCCGACTCCTGTGAAGTCGTCCCCGACGTTGTTCACGTAGAGGTGCAGGTCCCGCTTGTCGAGGTCGCTCAGCGCGTTCAGCAGTGCGTCTGGCCGGCCGGAGCTGCCGAATCCGCCGACGGCGATCGTGGCGCCCGACCAGACGACGTCCAGAGCCTCGGCGAGGTCGTCGCGGAACTTGTCGATCACGTTCTGTCCTCCGTGCGGGGTGTGTGGGTGCCGGGCCTGGCCGTCCAGGCTGGACGCCAGTCAACCTGTCGGACCCGAGCCGGCGAACCCGCGTTTCCGTGTCGCAGAAGCCCTGTGCACCCCCTCTCCCGCCCACCGGATGACACGCCGTGCCCCGCGCCGAATTGTCTTCCGCGCCCCGGAAGCGACCTGGCCGGATCGCGCGGATCGGCCCACGGTGGTAATGCCGATCCGCCCCGAGCGGCGGCCCTGAGTCGACATCGAAGTCTGGAAGGGGCCACATGAGCCTGATCACACGCGCCGCCGTCTGTCGCGAGCCCGGACAGCCCTGGGAGATCACCGAGCTCGAGCTCGATGACCCGCGCGCCAACGAGGTGCGGGTCAAGATCTACGCTGCGGGCATGTGCCACTCCGACGACCACATCCAGAAGGGCGACGCCCCGATGCGGATGCCGGTGGTCGGCGGCCACGAGGGCTGCGGCATCGTCGACGCGGTCGGCGAGGGGGTGACGCGCGTCAAGGTCGGCGACCGCGTGGTGTTCTCCTTCATCCCCGCGTGCGGCAAGTGCCGCTACTGCTCCACGGGGCGGCAGAACCTGTGCGATGCGGGCAAGAATGCGGCCACGGGCGAGTTCCCCGACGGCACGTTCCGCTTCCACCAGGACGGCGTCGACTTCGGCGGCCTGTGCGTGCTCGGCACGTTCTCGCAGTACGCCGTCGTGTCGGAGTACTCGGTGGTGCCGGTGCCTGACGACCTGCCGTTCGAGGTCGGGGCGGTGATCGGATGCGGCGTTCCCACGGGCTGGGGATCGGCGGTGCACCTCGCCGGTGTGAAGGCCGGCGACACGGTCGTGATCTACGGGTCGGGCGGGGTCGGCAGCAACGCCGTGCAGGGCGCGGCGATGGCGGGCGCGGAGCGCGTGGTCGTCGTCGACCCGGTCGAGTTCAAGCGCGAGAAGGCGAAGGAGTTCGGCGCGACGCACACGTTCGCGACGGCGGAGGAGGCGCACGAGTTCGTCGTGAGCTCGACGTGGGGCGAGCTCGCCGACCACGCGATCATCACCGTCGGCATCCTCCACGACAAGGTCATCCACGACGCGATCAACGTCGTCGGCAAGACCGGTCAGGTCACGATCACCGCCGTCGGCAACGGCTGGATCGACGAGAACCCCGGGTTGCTCATCGGCTTCCAGCGCCGCATCCAGGGCGGCATCTACGGCGGATGCAGCCCGCTCGTCGACATCCCGCGACTGGTGAGCCTCTACAAGAGCGGGAAGCTCAAGGTCGAGGAGCTCATCACGCGGCGCTACCGACTCGAGGACGTCAACCAGGGCTATCAGGACATGCTCGACGGCAAGAACATCCGCGGCGTCATCACGCTCGAACACTGACAACACCAGAGGGACACGACATGACCATCACGACCGAGTCCGCGACGGGATCGACCAGCGACCTCATCGTCGACGGCGTTCAGCTCATCGGGGGCGAGTGGGTGGCATCCGCCACCGGCCGCACCATCGACGTCATCAACCCCGCCAACCGCGAGGTCATCGCGCGCGTGCCGCGCAGCGACGAGGCCGACGTCGACCTCGCGATCCGCGCGGCGGAGAAGGCCTTCCCGGCGTGGCGCGACCTCGACGCGTCGAGCCGAGCGCGCCTCATCTTCCGCTGGGCCGACCTCGTCGAGGAGCGCGCCGCCGACCTCGACAGCCTCGAGTCGCAGGAGGTCGGTCGTCCGAGCTGGGGACCGCCTCCGATGGCGAGCCAGCTGCGCTTCATCGCGGGGCAGGCCGACAAGGTGCAGGGCGTCTCGCTGCCGACGCGCTCGCCCGAGTCGCTCGGCTTCACACTGCGCGAGCCGTACGGCGTCGTCGGGGGAGTCATCCCGTGGAACGCGCCGGGCCCGATGTTCGCGACCGAGGTCGGCGCCGCGATCGCGGCGGGCAACACGATGGTGATAAAGCCCGCCGAGGACGCGCCGCTCACGCCCCTCGCACTCGCGAAGCTCGCGCTCGAGGCGGGCATCCCCGCCGGGGTCATCAACGTCGTGACCGGGTACGGCCACGAAGCAGGGGCCGCGATCCCCGCGGATCCCCGCATCCGCCGCATGGGGTTCACCGGCTCGCCGCAGACGGGGCGGCTCATCATGGAAGCCTGCGCGCGCAACCTCACGCCGCTGCACCTGGAGCTCGGCGGCAAGTCGCCGCAGGTCGTCTTCCCCGACGCCGACCTCGACGCGGCCGCGCCCTCGATGGCGATGGGCATCACGCTCAACACCGGGCAGATCTGCGCCGCCGGCTCGCGTGTCATCGTGCACCGCAGCATCCACGACGAGGTCGTCGAGCGCCTCGCGAACCACATGCAGAAGGTCACCGTCGGCCCGTGGCACCAGCCGGTCGCGATGGGCCCGCTCATCAACGAGAAGCAGCACCAGCGCGTGCTCGGCTACATCGATCTCGGCAAGCAGCAGGGCGCCGAGCTCGTCACGGGCGGCGGTGTGCCGAAGGGATCCGAGTTCGAGTCGGGCTTCTTCGTCGAGCCGACGCTCTTCGACAAGGTCTCGCCCGACATGCGCATCGCGCAGGAGGAGATCTTCGGGCCGGTCCTGTCGGTGCTCACGTTCGACGATGAAGCCGAGGCGATCGAGATCGCGAACGGCGTCGACTACGGGCTCGTGGCGTCGGTGTGGACGCGCGACGTCGGCACGGCCGTGCGCATGACCCGTGCGCTGCAGGCGGGCCAGGTCGGCGTCAACACGCCGCTGGGCGCGGGCACCGTCATCGGCGGACCGTTCGGCGGCTACAAGAACAGCGGCTTCGGCCGGACCATGGGCGCGGACTCGGTCCTGGAGTGGACCCAGGTCAAGACCGTGTCCCTCCAGAGTGCTCCCCTCCCGCGGCGCTGAAAGGGCGACTGAGAAACACATGGCAACCATCACCACCCACGCGGCGGTCGCGCGCGGTCCGCACATCGGCTGGGAGCTCACCGACCTCGAGCTCGACGACCCCAAGGAGCACGAGGTCCGCATCAAGTTCGCGGCATCCGGTCTGTGCCACTCCGACGACCACATCACGGCCGGTGACGCTCTGGTGCGTTTCCCGATGGTCGGTGGACACGAAGGCGCAGGCGTCGTCGAGTCGGTCGGGCCGAACGTCACGCGCGTGAAGCCCGGCGACCGCGTCGTGTGCTCGTACATCCCCGCGTGCGGCGCGTGCCGCCCGTGTTCGACCGGCCACCAGAACATGTGCGTCAAGGGGCTGCATGCCGGAAGCGGCATGTTCCTGGACGGCACGTTCCGCTTCCACAAGGACGGTGAGGACTACGGCGGGTTCTGCTCGCTCGGCACGTTCTCCGAGTACGCCGTCGTATCGGAGTGGGCCGTCGTGCCGCTGCCCGACGACATCCCGTTCGAGATCGCGTCGCTCGTCGGATGCGGCGTGCCCACCGGCTGGGGATCCGCGGTCTACGCGGCCGGCGTTCGCGCCGGCGACACCGTCGTGGTGTTCGGGGCGGGCGGGGTCGGCAGCAACGCGGTGCAGGGCGCGCGCTACGCCGGCGCGAAGAACGTCGTCGTCGTCGATCCGGTCGACTTCAAGCGCGAGACGGCGGTCTCGACGTTCGGCGCGACGCACGCGTTCGCGTCGGCGCCCGAGGCGCACGAGTTCGTGGCCGCCACCACGTGGGGGCAGCTCGCCGACCACGTCATCATGACCCCCGACGCCGTGACGGAGCAGATGGTCAACGCGGCCGTCATGATGACCGGCAAGGGCGGCAAGGTGACGATCACCGCCGTCGGCCACCTCACCGAGAAGGCAGTCCACGTGCACGCCGGCATGCTCATCGGCTACCAGCGGCAGATCCGCGGCGCCCTGTTCGGCGACTGCAACCCGCTGTACGACATCCCGCGCCTGCTCGGGCTCTACCGCTCGGGCGACCTCAAGCTCGACGAGCTCATCACGCGCACCTACAGTCTCGACGAGGTCAACGACGCCTACCGTGACCTCAACGAAGGCAAGAACATCCGGGGAGTCATCGTCCACGAGTCCTGACCGGCTCGAGAGAAGGAGGAGCAGGGTGCCGAACGCCATCCTGGACCCGACCGGCCGCACGGCCGTCGAAGCGAGTGAGCCCGCCACCGTACGAGCTCCGCGGCGCGGAGCGCTCACGGGAGCTCGCGTCGGACTGCTCGACAACACGAAGCACAACGCGATGCTGTTCCTGCAGGAGGTCGGACGCCTGCTCGTCGACGAGCACGGCGCCGCCGAGGTGAGCATCGTCGAGACGAAGCGCAGCTTCTCGGTGCCCGTCGACGATGAGATCGTCGCGCGCTACCGCAAGAGCGCGGACGTCGTGGTGACCGGCGTCGGGGACTGCGGCTCGTGCAGCGCGGCAGCGGTCGCGGACGGCATCAACTTCGAGAAGGCGGGCGTGCCCGCCGCGGTCGTGCTCACCGACGCGTTCACGACGACCGGCCACATGATGGCGCAGGTGCAGGGGGCGCCCGGTTACGAGTGGATTACCACGGAGCATCCGGTCGCCGTCCTCGATGAGGAGCAGGTGCGCGAGCGCGCGCGGCGGTTGCTCCCGCAGATCGTCGAGACGCTGACGGCGGGAGGTGCGCGATGACCCAGCCGACGGAGACACTCGATCCGGATGCGGCGCAGGCGGCCATCGAACACTGCTACGACCAGGGCTGGAGCGACGGCCTCCCCGTCGTCCCGGCGACGCAGCCGCGCGTCGATGAGTTCCTCGCCGCCGCCGGGCGGCCGGCCGACGAGGTCATCGGCCACTCGCCGCAGGTCGACCGCAGCGTGACGGTGGAGCTCGCCGCGATCAACGCCGTCATGGCGGGCTGCAGGCCGGAATACTTCCCCGTCGTGCTCGCCGCGTGGGAGGCGCTCATGCGCGAGCGCGCCACGAACGGGGGCGGCTGGCAGTCCACGAGCGGACCCGCGCCGCTCATCATCGTGAACGGCCCCGTCCGCAACGTCATCGGCCTCAACAGCGTGGGCGGCGCGTTCGGTCCGGGCTTCCGCGCGAATGCGACGATCTCGAGAGCGATCGGACTCATCGTGCGGAACGTCTACGGCATCCAGCCGCACGGACTCGAGCAGGCGACGCAGGGCCTCCCCGGCCGCTGGCAGATCTGCTTCGGCGAGAATGAGGAGGAGAGCCCGTGGGCGCCCCTCGCCGAAGAGCTCGGCGTGCCCGGCGATGCGGTCACGACGACTCTCCTGCGCACGTGCGAGTACGTCGACAACCGGCATACGCCCGACCCCGAGCAGCTCCTGTACGACTTCGCCGACACGATCGGACGCTCGGGCGCCTGGATCTTCAAGCACGCGATGGCGGGCGTCGTGTTCTGCCCCGAGCACGCGCAGCTGCTCGCGAACGCCGGCTACAGCCGAGCGGATGTCGCGGCCTTCCTCTCCGAGAACGCGGGGCGCACGACCGCCCAGCTCGCGCGGGCGGGCAAGGACTTCGCGAACGACTTCGGCGTGCGCTTCCCCGGCACCGCCGAGGACCCGGATGCCTTCCAGCGCACGATGCTGCCCGCCGACCCGAAGCGCATGATCATCGCCGTCGCGGGCGCCCGCAACGCCGGGATCTCGATGGTCGTGCGCTACTTCGCGGACTGGTCGGGCACAGCGGTGCCGATTCGGACGGCGGCGGATGCGGCATCCGCCACGTCTGCGTCGGCCGCCGCGGCCGGCTGACGCCCCCTCAACCCACGACCCGAGCAACCAGACGATACGAAACGGAAGACGATGACCCAGATGGTGCGAGCGGCGGTCCAGACCGGACCCCGCAAGATCGAGATGCGCGAGTTCCCCCGCCCCCGGATCGGTCCCGACGACGGCCTGCTGCGGGTTGAGGCCAACGGCATCTGCGGCAGCGACGTCGAGATCTTCCGCGGCCACATGGGCCCGAATCGCGACCCGTTCATCCCCGGGCACGAGCCGATGGGCATCATCGAGGAGCTGGGAGAGCGGGCCGCCGAGCGCTGGGGCGTGCAGGTCGGCGACCGCGTCGCCCTCGAGGTCATCGTGCCGTGCCGCGCGTGCGGCGACTGTCTGAGCGGCAACTACCAGGCGTGCCGCTTCCGCAAATACGGGCACGGCGTCACCGGTATCGAGGTCGCGCCGAGCCTGTGGGGCGGGTTCGCCGAGTACCTGTACATCTCGCCGACCTCGGTGCTCCACAAGATCGACAGGACGATCCCGGTCGAGATCGCCGCGATGTACAACCCACTCGGGGCGGGCGTGCGGTGGGCGGTCGATCTCGGCGGAGTCGGACTCGGCAGCACGCTGCTCGTGCTCGGGGCCGGCCAGCGGGGCATCTCGGCCGTCATCGCGGCGAAGGCCGCGGGCGCGTCGACCGTCATCGTGACGGGGCTCGCGTCCGACAGGCACAAGCTCTCGGTCGCGCGAGAGCTCGGCGCCGACCACACGATCGAGGTCGACGGCGACAACGCCCAGGACGTCGTCGAAACGGTCATGGACCTCACGAACGGCCGCGGCGTCGACGTCTCGCTAGAGGTGACCCCGATGGCGACCCAGCCCGTGCTCGACGCGCTCAAGGCGACGCGTCACGGCGGCACCGTCGTGCTCGCGGGTCTCAAGGGCGGCAAGGAGCTCCCCGTGCCGACCGACCTCATCATCAACCGCGCGCTCACCGTGCGGGGCGCCTTCGGCGTCGACTCGTCGGCGAACGAGAAGGCGATCGCGCTCATCGAGTCGGGCCGGTTCCCGCTCGAGAAGCTGCACACGCACACGTTCGGTCTCGACGAGGTCGGGCTCGCGATCGACACCCTCGCGGGAGACACCGACGACAAGTCGGCGATCCACGTGTCGGTGCATCCGTCGTTCGCCTGACCGCGCGCCCGCGGCATCCGTCACCCGCCCCAGACCCGACAGGAGACGTCGCCCTTGATCATCGACGCCCACGCCCACCTGCTCCCGAAGGACTACCCGCACGACGCGCCCGAGTGCTTCCCGCGCATGGAGCCGATCGACGGCAGCACCGACCGGCTGCTCGTGTTCGACAAGATGCGCTTCCCCGCGAAGGAGGTGTTCTTCGAGGCGGAGCGCCGCGTCGAGGCGATGGACGCGTCGGGCGTCGACGCCGAGGTCGTGAGCCCGATGCCGCCGTTGCTGCGCTACGACCTGCCGGCGGCCGACGGACTCGCGCTCGCGCGCCACGTCAACGAGTTCGCCGCCGAGCTGGCCGGGCAGGCGCCGGACCGGATCATCGCCCTCGGCATGGTTCCGATGCAGGATCCGGATGCCGCGACCGCCGAGCTCGCGGCGATCAAGGAGCTCGGCCTGGCGGGCGTCGAGATCGCGTCGAACATCCTCGGCAAGTCCATCGGCGACGCCGCTTTCCTCGACTTCTTCAAGGAGGCGGAGCGCCTAGACCTCCCGGTGTTCGTGCACGCGATGCCCTCGCCGACCGATCGGCTGCCGATGGCGGCGATGGGAACCTACGTCGTGGGCCTCGAGGGCATGTACTCGGCCGCGTCGCTCATCCTGGGCGGCACGGCGGAGGCCTGCCCGAACCTGCGCATCTCGTTCAGCCACGCCGCGGGCGGCTTCGCGATGATGCTGCCGCGCGCCCAGTACTTCTGGGGCGGCTCGTGGAACGAGGAGCCGCGCAACCTCGAACGGGCGGTCATGCCCGACGAGGGGCCGTCACCGCTCGAGTACGCGCGCCGGTTCTACTACGACTCGATGGTGTTCGACCGTCGCACGATCCGCTACCTCGTGGACCTGCTCGGCGCGGACCGCCTCCTCGTCGGCTCGGACTTCCCCGCGATGCTGCGCGAGGACCCCGCGGCGAAGACGCTCAAGAGCATGGAGCTGCCCGACGACCAGTGGCAGGACATCAGCTGGCGCAACGCGCTCAGATGGCTCGGTCGGGAGGCCGTCGAGGCTTGAAATTCCGCGGATTCCGGGCGCCCTTTCGTCGGGCGGAAGTGCCGTGGATCGGCCCCTGAGTCTCAGCGAAACTGCCAAACAGACGGGCCCGCCCGGGCTCTTCACGCGATCCAGCGGCACCCGATCGCACCACTCCTCAGCCCAAGGGAGCAAGACATGAAATCATCCGTGAGAGGCGGACGCTCAGCAGTGCGGCTGTTCGGAACCCTCGCCGTCGCGCTGAGCCTCGTCGTGGCAGGCACGGCGTGCGCGGCCGGCGGCCAGCCGACCGACGATACCGGCAGCGTCGAAGTCGGCGATCCCCAGCCCGGCGGCAGCCTGACCGTGCTGCTGGACGCGGGCTTCGCGGGAGGCTGGGCGACCGGCCTCGACCCCGCGACGAGCAACACGACCGGTGCGAACCTCCCGCAGAACGCGGCGATCTTCGGCGGCCTGTTCACGCTCGAGCCCGGGGAGAACGGCGAGGGCGGCCAGATCGTCCCGAACCAGGCCGAGAGCTACGAGTGGTCCGAGGACGGACTCACCCTGACGGTGAAGCTGCGCGACGGGATCACGTTCAGCGACGGCACGCCCTTCGACGCCGAGGCGGTGCTGTGGAACTGGATCCGCCAGCTCAGCTCGGGCAGCACGGGCGCCCCGAACATCGCCCTGAACACGTCGCTCGAGCCGCCTCAGCTCGACCAGGCCTTCCTCGACGACCTGTTCGCGGCACTGCCCGAGGACGTCGATCGGGAGGCCGTGATGGGCCGGCTCAACGCGATCCGCGTCGTCGACGACCTCACGATCGAGATGCACCTCAGCGCCGTGAACGGCTCACTCATCAACGGATTCCCCGGCGCGAACCTCAACCTCATCGCATCGCCGACCGCCTACAAGGAGATGGGCGCGCAGGCGTTCAGCGAGAAGCCGGTCGGCGCGGGCCCGTTCATCGTGACCTCGAACACGCAGAGCCAGCGCCTCGAGCTCGAGAAGAACCCCGACTACTTCAAGGACGGCCTGCCGTATCTGGACGAGCTCAACTTCCAGAGCGCGTCGGGCGACCAGGTGCTCTACCAGTCGCTGCTCGCCGGCGACGGCCAGGTGGTCGAGGGCCTCTCCTCGGTGACGCTCATCCAGGAGGCGCGCAACAACCCCGACGTCCAGGTCGTGCTCGGCGCACCGACCTCGCCGTACGTGGTGCAGCTGAACACCCGCAAGCCGCCGTTCGACGACAAGCGGGCCCGTGAGGCGATCTACTACGCGACCGACTTCGAGGCGATCAACAAGGGCCTGTTCAACGACGAGGGCGAGATGAGCCAGTCGTTCACGGCATCCGGCGGTCTCTTCTGGCACGACACCGTGCCCGGCTACCGCGAGTACGACCCCGAGAAGGCTGCGGCGCTCGTCGAGGAGATCGGCGGCCTCAGCGTCCGTCTCGGAACGACCGACATCGTGACCGCGCGTTCGGTGACGACCGCCCTCCAGACGCAGTGGGAGGAGGCGGGCATCGACGTGCAGATCGACGCCGAGCCCCTCGGCGACGTCATCAACCGCTTCCTCGCGGGTGACTGGGATGCGCTCCTGCAGACCGCGGGCGCGTGGGACCCGTCCGTCGGAATCGGCGTCGGGGTGCGCTTCGGCTCGACGTCGCCCTTCAGCGGCACGCCGCTGCCCGAGGGCGCGGCGAACGCCGGCGACGCGATCGCCCAGGGGCTGACGACCGAGCTCGACGACCTGCTGGCGGCCGCCATCGCGACGACCGATGACGACGAGCGCTTCGAGGCGTACGAGCAGATCAGCAAGTACATCTCCGACGAGGCGTACGCGCCGTTCGGCATGGCGTTCTCGCCCGCACAGGTCATGAAGAAGGGCGTGCACGGGCCCGGACTCGACCAGCCCATCCCTGCGCTCGCCGTGAACCAGGGCGTGCTGTACGACCGCGTCTGGATCGAGGAATCCGCGCGGTGACCAGCAACGCCACTGCGGCGACCGCCGCCCGGCCCGAGGCGCGCTCCGGCGCCCTCGGCCGGGTGGCGGGATCGCCGCTCGTGAGACTGATCACGCGGCGCGTCCTCGTGGCGATACCGCTGCTGTTCGCGATCAGCCTCCTCGTGTTCATCCTGCTCGAACTGCTCCCCGGCGATCCCGCCCAGGTGCAGGCGGGCATGGATGCGACCCCCGAAGAGGTCGAGGCCGTGCGGCGACGGCTCGGCCTCGACCGGCCCGCTCCCGAACGCTACCTCTCGTGGCTCATCGGGGTGCTCACCGGCAACCTCGGAGTCTCGAGCGTGCAGCAGAAGCCTGTGACCGAGATCCTCGCGACCGCGCTGCCGCCGACGATCGAGATCGTGGCACTCGCGTTCGTCGTGTCGCTCGCGGTCGCGCTCCCGGTGGCGCTGCTGGCGGCCCGCAAGCCGGGCGGATTCTTCGACCGCACCATCATGGTGATCTCGATGGCGCTGCTCGCGATCCCCAATTACGTGCTCGCGCTCCTGCTCGTGCTCATCTTCGCCGTCGCGTTCCGCGGCATGCTCCCGTCGCTGGGCTACGTGCCGATCAGCGCGGGACTGTGGCCGAACCTGCGGACCGTGATCCTGCCCGTGCTCGCGCTGTCGATCCCTCTGATGGCGTTCTACGCGCGCTTCCTGCGCGGCGACCTCGTCGAGCAGATCAACTCCGCCGACTACGTCGACACGGCTCGCGCGAAGGGTGTCGGGTCGTGGCGGATCCTGTGGCAGCACGCCTTCCGCAACTCGTCGTTCGGCCTGCTGACGATCGTCGGCCTCAACATCGGGGGCCTCATCGGCGGCACCGTCATCATCGAGCAGATCTTCTCGATCCGGGGCCTGGGCATGGAGATGCTCCAGGCGCTCGGAGCGCGCGACATCGCCGTCGTGCAGATCTGCGTGTTCATCTTCGCCGCCGTCGCGATCGCGGCGAACCTGATCGTGGACGTGCTGTACGCCGTCCTCGACCCGAGGATCCGCTATGGCCGTAACTGAGACCACCACGAAAGCCCTCCTGACGCCGGTCCAGCCCGGTCTGTTCGGCGAGCGCTGGGCGAAGTGGCGGCGTCGACTGGTCGTGTGGATCCCCGCCGGGTTCGTCATCCTCCTCGTCGCGCTGTGCTTCCTCGGCCCGATCGTGCTCCCGATCCCGTCTCCGACGGGCGGCAGCATCCTCGAGTCCCGGCTTCCTCCCGGCTCGCCCGGGCACCTGCTCGGCACCGATGTCGACGGCAACGACGTCTTCTCGCGACTGCTGTACGGCGGCCGCTCGTCGCTCATCATCGCGGTGAGCGTCAACATGATCGGCATCTTCTTCGGCGGGCTGGTCGGTGCGGTGTCCGGATACCTCGGGGGCAAGCCCGACACGGTCATCATGCGCGCGCTCGACGTGCTCATCGCGTTCCCTTCGCTGGTCATCACGATCGTGATCGCCCAGATGCTCGGGCCCAGCATGTGGAACACGATCCTGGCGCTGACGGCGTTCAGCATCCCGGCGGTTGCACGCATCTCGCGCGCCGCGACGATGCGACTCATGCAGATGCCGTTCCTGCAGGCCGCGGAGCTCAGCGGAAGCCCGTGGTGGCGCGTGCTGCTTCGGCACATCGCACCGAACATCACACCGCAGCTGATCAACTTCGCGATGCTCGGCATGGGCATCGTGATCGTGACGGAGGGTGCGCTGAGCTTCCTCGGACTCGGCGTGCCGCCGCCCGCACCGAGCTGGGGGAACATGATCTTCCAGGCTCAGCAGAACATGTCGGCGACGCCGCTGCTCGTGCTGTGGCCGAGTCTCGCCCTCCTGCTGACGGTGCTCGCCTTCAACCTGCTCGGAGAGAACGTGCGCGACGAATTGAGCGGCCGATGACGGACCTCGCGACCGAGACCCGACGACCGGAGACCACTGCCGTGAGCTACGAGCCCGAGCGTCAGCCGGTGCTGACCGTGCGCGACCTGCATGTGACGTTCTCGCGCGGCGGCCGCAGGATCCACGCCGTGAACGGGCTTTCGTACACGCTGCGCGCCGGTCGCACGCTCGCGATCATCGGCGAGTCCGGCTCGGGCAAGTCGGTGAGCGTGCGGGCGCTCATGGGCCTGCTGCCGCCCAGCGCGACGGTCCGCGGCTCCGCGCTGCTCGGCGACACGGAGCTCGTCGGCATGAGCGATCGTGCGATGCGGCGCATCCGGGGCAACGACATCTCGATGATCTTCCAGGACCCGGCCCGGTCGCTGAACCCGACCATGAGCATCGGGCTGCAGATCACCGAGGCGATCCGCACCCATTCCGACCTCGACAAGAAGGCCGCTGCCGACCGCGCCGTCGAACTGCTCAAGCTCGTGCGCCTCCCCGCGCCGGAGCGCCGCTACCACGAGTATCCGCACCAGCTCTCGGGCGGCATGCGTCAACGCGTCATGATCGCGATCGCGCTCGCGGCCGACCCCAAGGTGCTCATCGCCGATGAGGCCACGACCGCGCTCGATGTGACGACGCAGGCGCAGATCATGGAGCTGCTCGCCGACCTGCAGGACCGCCTCGGCACGTCGGTCATCATGATCAGCCACGATCTGGGGCTCGCCGCGAGCTACGCGCACGAGGTGCTCGTGATGTACGCGGGTCAGGCGGTCGAGCACGCCGAGACGAACACGCTGTTCCGGAACGTGCGGATGCCGTACACGAAGGCCCTCCTCGGCGCGATCCCGCAGCTCACGACCGTCCCGCATTCGCAGCTGACGGTCATCGGCGGGCATCCGCCCGACCTCGCCGCCCTCCCGAGCGGATGCCCCTTCGCGCCGCGCTGCAACCGCGCGACCGAGAACTGCCGGCTCGACAAGCCGCCGCTCGACGAGCACGAGCCCGGGCATCTGTACGCGTGCTGGCATCCGTACCTTCCCGGCTCCGAGGACGAGCCCGTCCCCGTCGACGAGGAGGCCGTGTCGTGACGACGATCGAGACCACCCGCCCGCAGCCCGCGTCCGCGGTGCCCGAGCCGATCCTGTCGGTGGAGAACCTCGTGCAGGAGTTCGTCACGCGCGGACCCGGCGGTGTCAAGGCGGGCGTCGTGCACGCGGTGTCGGACGTGTCGTTCGACCTCTTCCCCGGCGAGACCCTCGGGATCGTGGGGGAGACGGGCTCGGGCAAGTCGACGCTCGCCCGCGCGATCATCGGGGTCGACCGGCCCAAGTCCGGCGTCGTGCGGTTCCTCGGGCGCGACCTGATGGGGCTGTCGAAGCGCGACCTCAAGCGTGCGCGCAAAGACATCCAGATGGTCTACCAGGACCCGTTCGGGTCGCTGAACCCGCGCTGGCGGGTCGAGGACGTCGTCGCCGAGCCGCTTCTCGGCCACACGACGATGGGGCGGCACGAGCGGCGCGAGCGCGTGCGCGAGCTGCTCGACCTCGTCGGCCTCAACCCCGACACGTACGCGCGGCGTCGGCCCATGGAGCTGTCGGGCGGGCAGGCGCAGCGCGTCGCGATCGCGCGTGCGATCGCGCTCAACCCCGCGCTGGTCATCTGCGACGAGGCGATCTCGTCGCTCGACGTGCTCATCCAGGCGCAGGTGCTCAACCTCTTCGAGAAGCTGCGCAGCGAGCTCGGCCTGTCGTACGTGTTCATCGCGCACGACCTGGCGACCGTCAAGCAGATCAGCGACCGCGTCGCCGTCATGCACCTCGGGCAGCTCGCCGAGATCGGTCCCGCCGAGGAGATCTACCGGGCGCCGCGGCATCCGTACACCAAGGCCCTCCTCGACTCGATCCCGGGCCTCGACCCCGAGACGGGCATCGCCAAGCGGCCCGTGCCGCTCACGGGCGAGCCGCCGTCGCCGCTGAACCCGCCGAGCGGATGCCGCTTCCGCACCCGCTGCCCGCGGGCGCAGGAGCTGTGCGCCGAGGTCGAGCCGCGGCTCGTCGAGCATGAGCCGGGGCACTTCGCGTCGTGCCACTTCCCACTCGAGGATCCGGCGACCTTCTCGGTCGATTCGCTGCGCGGCTCGATCCGCTCGACGGGATCCGCCGCTCCGGTGGTCGCGCCCGATGAGGATGCGCCGGGTCCGGCCGGTGTCGACATCGACGCCGACGAGCCGTCGCCCGAGGCTCCCGACGTCCCCGTTGCTCCCGATCCACCACTGCTGCTCGGGCAGACCGGTGAGGTGCGGCGCGGCACAGACCTCCTCTGACCGCGGGCGGGGCATCCGTCATCCCCGCGACAGATCACGGATGCTCCGCCCGCACCTTCCCGTACGGTTCTTGCGCCTCAGACGGCCGCGACGGCCGGCTCGTCGCGCAGCTCGAGCTCGATGCGGCACTCGTCGGGTGTGACGAACGGACGATACGCGCTCATCTCGAGCGGTCCGCGCACCTGGTGGAGGATCTCGTCGGCCAGGCGCTGGTGCACGGCGCACACGATCTTCTCGTCGTCGCCGTTCAGCAGCGGATAGAAGGGGCACGGCCGCAGCCGCACCGTGAGGGACTGCTCGTCGATCTCGGGCTCGAGTCCCGCGTCGTCGAGATGCTCGTACAGCGCGTCGAGCTGATGCAGCGCATCGGCGGGGAGGTCGCGTGCACACGGCATGATGCGCCGCAGCAGGTCGCCGTGCTCGGTGGCGCGCTCGATGCGCGACCGTGCGACAGGGTTCGCGTTCGGGTCCCGTACCGGGTGGAAGCTCAGCGGCGGACGCCCGCGCGTGCCCTGAGGGGCGGGACGGCTCACGATGAGGCCGCGATCCTCGAGCACGCGCACGTGGTCGCGCACCGTGTTCTCGTGCAGGCCCGTCCGCGAGGCGAGCTCGCTCAGCAGGATGCCGGGCTGCGACTGGATCGCATCGAGGAGCCGGATGCGGCTCGCGTGGGCGAGCCCGCGGTAGTCGTCGACGCGACGGGGCATACATCGATTATCCGCCGGGACGGGTGGCGAGACGAATCGGTGGAATCGGCGCAGATTCCCACTCCATGGGAGCCAGGGATCGATCCGACCCGGCGCTTTCACGCCCCTATACTCAGGCGGGTGCCCCGCATCCGTCCTTTCCGCCCCGGAGACGAACCCGACCTCGCACGCATCTGCCTCCTCACCGCCGACGCCGGCGGCGACGCGACCGGCGTGCTGGAGGACGACGACCTGTGGGCGCGCCTGTTCGTGCTGCCGTATGTCGCGCGGCATCCGGAGTTCGCCTTCGTCGTCGAGACGGACGACGGCCGCGTCGCCGGGTACATCGTCGGCGCGCCCGACACACGTGCGTTCGAGGAGTGGTTCCGCGACGAGTGGTGGCCGCGGTTCGCGGCGCAGTATCCGAAGCCGGATGCCGAGCGGTCGCGCCAGGACGGGATCCTGATCTACGCGTACGGCCGCGGCCCGGGTGCCGAGCCGTACGGCGACGAGTATCCCGCGCACCTGCACATCGACCTGCTGCCCGAACTGCAGGGGCAGGGGTGGGGTCGCCGCCTCATCGAGACCCTCGTCGCGGCGCTGCGCGAGGCCGGCGTGACGGGGCTGCACCTCGTGGCGGCGAACGAGAACACGGGTGCCCTCGCGTTCTATCCGCGTGTCGGCTTCAGCCCGCTTCCCTCGCACGAGGGCGTGCAGGCGTTCGGGATGCGTCTCTAGCCCTGCCCCGCCGTTGAGCGAGCGCAGCGAGACGAAACGCGTGACCTCAGCCGCGACCTAGAGCCGCTTGACGCAGCGACGTTCGAAGAGCGGCTCGGTCGAGACGCCGCCGACGAGGCGGTCGTCGTGCTTGGTGACCCCGTCTTCGAGCCACCCGTTGCGGCGGTAGAACTCGGCGGCGCGGACGTTGCCGTCGAGGTACCAGAGGTGCGCCTCCGTGAAGCCCGCTTCGCGGAGGAACGCCTCGCATGCCTCCAGCAGTGCATAGCCGACGCCCGTGCCCCAGAACGGCGGCAGAGCGTAGATCGCGTAGATCTGTCCGTCGTCGGGCAGATCGTCGTCGATCGAGGGGCCGACCGCGGCCCATCCCGCGAGCTCGCCGTCGACGTGCGCGATCAGCTCGGTGCCGCGCGGGTCGGAGTGATACTCGTCCCACAGTTCCGCCCGTCGCGCGCCTTCGCGGTCGACGTCGAGATGGTCGAGCACCGCCGGCGCGATGAGGCCGTCATACGCCGCGCGCCAGGTCTCGACGCGGACACGGGCGATCGCCGGAGCATCCGAGCGGACGGCGTTGCGGACGGTGACGGCCATCCCGGAAGGATAGCGGCGCTCAGCCGACGACCCGGCCGGCCTCGATGCGCACCTCGCGATCGACGAGCCCCGGCGGCACCTCGACGTGCGAGATGAGCACGACCGCACGGTCTTCGCCGACGGCCCCGAGCAGGTCGGTGAGGAGCGCGGCGGATGCCTCGGGATCGACGCCCGCCGTCGGCTCGTCGAGCACGACCACCGGGAACCCGGCGAGCGTCGCCCGGGCGAGCGCGATGCGCTGCGCCTGGCCGCCCGACACGAGGGCGCCGCGCTCGCCGACGCGGCTGTCGAGTCCGCCGCGCTCGCGCGCCCAGTCGCCGAGGCCGACGCGTTCGAGTGCGGCCCAGAGATCGGCATCCGTCGCGGTGTCGTGGGCGAACAGGAGGTTCTGACGGATCGACTCGTCGAACAGGTACGGGCTCTGCTCGCACAGTCCGACGACGCGGCGCACGGCTTCGCCGCCGAGGTCGCGCGCCTCGACGCCGTCGACGCGGTACGACCCGCCGTACTCGAGGAACCGTACGAGCACGTGCGCGAGCGTCGTCTTGCCGGCTCCGCTCGGCCCCGTCACGAGCACGCGCTCGCCGGGTGAGATCGAGAGGGTCGCATCTTCGAGGCTGCCGGAGTCGTCGACGGAAGAACCGGATGCCGCGCGCCTGGGCCACCGCGCCGAGACGCCGCGCAACTCGAGGCCGCGTTCGAGCCCGCGGACCCGCGCGTCGGGCTCGGTCTCGCTTTCGTCGTCGCGAGGCACCTCGGGCGGGATCTCATCGGGGATCGTCGCAGCGATGCGCTCGGCGGCCGCTCGCACCTGCCGCCACGACGCGAGGGCGAGCGGCACGGGACCGAACACCTCGAACACCGCCATCGGCAGGAGCACCACCACGGCGAGACCGGGGCCGGTCAGCCCGTCGCCGAGCGAGGGAGCCGCGGCGGCGAGGGTTCCGAGCGACGCGAGGCCGGCGAGCAGCGACACCGCCGCCATCGTGAGCCCCTGCGCGAGCGCGCGGCGCACGACGGCGCGGCGGAGGGCGTCGTCGGCGGCGCGGACGCGGTGCTCCGCAGCATCCGTCGCATCGAACGCGGTGAGCACGTCGAGGTCGACGAGCTGATCGAGAAGAGCGTCCGCGAGCTTCGAGCGCAGCGGTGCGAGCGAGCGCTCGGCGCGCGCGCCGGCGATCCAGCCGACCCACACCGCGAGCACGAGCGCGAGGGCGAGCGCCGTGGCAAGCACGGCCGCGGCGGCGGGGGAGAGGAACGCCGTGAAGATCACGCTCGCGATCGACGCGAGTCCCGCGACGGCAAGCGGTTGAACGACTCGGAGCGGCAGGTGCTGGAGCTCGTCGACGTCGTCCACGAGGTTCGACAGGAGCGCGCCGCGCTTCGCGCGGCCGAGTCCGTCGGGGGCGAGGGGGATGATCCGGCGGACCAACCCCGCCCGCACCGCGGCGAGTTGCGCGAGTGCCGCGTCGTGTCCGGTGAGACGCTCCAGGTAGCGGAAGACTCCGCGGCTCAGTGCGAACGCGCGCACGGCGACGATCGCAGCCGACAGGTAGAGGAGCGCAGGCTGCTCGGCGGCGCGCGTGATGAGCCATGCGCTCGCGGCGAGCAGGGCGATCGCGCTTCCGGCTGTGCCCAGCCCGCTCACTACGGCGAGCGAGAAGCGCGGTGCGGGCGGCTGCGCGGAACGCAGCACCTCGCGGACCTCGGGGGCGATCATGCGACCACCTCCCGACTCGGGAGCGGCACCTCGATGACGCGATCCGCGATCGCGCGGGCCGACCGGCGGTGCGACACGAGCAGCACGCCGGCGCCGGCATCCGCCTCGGCTCGCAGGTTCGCCCAGAGGGCCGCCTCCGTCGCCGCGTCGAGCGCGCTCGACGGTTCGTCGAGGGCCAGCACGCGTGCCCGGCCGGACCTCAGCCGGTACAGCGCACGAGCGACGGCGACGCGCTGGGCTTGACCGCCGGAAAGCCCTGACCCGAGCGCTCCGAGCTCGATTCCGGGATCGAGGTCGGCGATCTGCGCCGCCGCGAGGCACTCTCGTGCGAGCGCGGGGTCGGGGAAGGGGTCGCCCAACGTCACGTTCTCGAGCACGGTGCCGGACATGAGCCCCGGCCGCTGTCCCGCCCAGGCGAGGGTGCGCCGGGCCGAGGCATCCGGCTCGCCCTCGACGAGCAGCTCGCCCGCGAACTCGGCGAACCCGAGGAGCGCCGCGACGATGCTCGACTTTCCGGCGCCGCTCGGCCCTTCGAGGAGGACGACCTCGCCGGCGCGCACGGTGACGTCGACAGGCGCAAGCAGCGCGTCGCCGCGTCGGACGCGGAGCGCGCGGGCCTCGATGAGGCGAACCCCACGGGGGCCCTTCATCTCGTCGCTGCGCTCCACGCTCAGGGTCGGGACGGCGCGCGCCTCGTCCAGCACCGCGAACAGGTCCTCCGTCGCGGCCACCCCCTCGGCCGCCGCATGGAACTGCACGCCGACCTGCCGCAGCGGCAGGTACGCCTCGGGAGCCAGAAGCAGCACGAACAGGCCGACGTCGAGGGTGAGCTCGCCCGCCAGCAGGCGGAGGCCGATCGTGACGGCGATGATCGCGACCGACAGGCTCGCGAGGAACTCGAGCGCGAACCCCGACACGAACGACACCCGCAGCACGGTCATCGTCTCGCGCTTGTAGTCGCGCGTGACCTTCTCGATCGCGGCGGCGGCGCGGTACTGGCGACCGAAGATCTTGAGCGTGCCGAGGCCCCCGACCGTGTCGGCGAAGCGCGACGCGAGCCGCTGGAGCGTCGCGTACTGCCGCCGCTGCACCGCGCGGGTCGCGAGCCCGATGAGCACCATGAAGATCGGGATGAGCGGCATCGTCAGCACGACGACGAGCGCCGACACGGGGTCGGCGATGAAGATCGCGACGATCAGCACGGGTGTTGCGATCGCCGTCGCGACGAGCTGCGGCAGGTATCGGCCGAAATACGCGTCGAGGGCTTCGAGGCCGTGCCCCGCGGTCACGGCGAGCGCGGCGGCGTTGCGGCCGCCGAGCCACCCGGGTCCCCGTCGCGTGATCGCGGCGATGAGGGCGGCGCGCAGCTGCTGAGACGCGCGCGCCGCGGCGCGAGCCGAGACCCACTCGGATGCCGCCACCAGCGCGGCTCGCACCACGACGAGCAAAGCGCCCCAGCCCAGCAGGGGCAGCAGCTCGGCGATGGGGCGCCCCCCGATCGCGCCCGTGAGCGCCGCCGTGAGCACCCACGAGAAGCCGATCACGACCGCCGTCTGCGCCAGGACGATGACCCCCTGCGCGGCGAAGTACACGCGGGATGCCGCGGCGTACCGCAGCAGCCGTGGATCGACCGGCTTCGACCTCACCGCGCTAGTGCGCCGCGGCGGCCGCGGCCCGCTCGATGCGGCTCCGCGAGACGCGCTTGCGGAACACCCAGTACGTCCAGGCCTGGTAGGCGAGGACGAGCGGCAGGAAGATGAGCGCCGCCCACGACATGATCGTCAGCGTGTAGTCGGTGCTCGACGCGTTCTCGATCGTGAGGCTGTACGCGGGATCGGTCGTCGACGGCATGACGTTCGGGAACAGGGCGAACCACAGCGTCAGCACCGCCGCGACGATCGTCGCCGCGCCGAAGCCGAACGCCCATCCCTCGATGCCCCGTGCGTTCGCGAGCCACGAGGCGATGAGGCACACCGCCGCGACAGCGGCGAGCGCGATGACGAGGCCCACGAGCGGGGCGCCCGCCGACAGCGCGTTGAACACGGTCCACACGAGGAACACCGCGGCCACGACGATCGTCGCGAGCCCCGCGCGTGCGGCGAGGCGACGCGCGTCCTCGCGCACCTGCCCGTCGGTCTTGAGCGCGACGAAGTAGACGCCGTGGGTGAAGAACAGCAACAGTGTCGTGAGGCCGCCGAGCAGGCCGTACGGGTTGAGCAGCGTCAGGAGCGACCCGGTGAACTCGTGGTTCACGTCGATCGGCACGCCCTGCACGATGTTCGCGACGGCGACGCCCCACAGCAGCGCGGGCACGGCCGAGCCGACGACGATCATCGTGTCGAAGCCGCGCTTCCAGCGGAGGCTGTCGCGCTGGTGGCGGTACTCGAACGAGACGCCGCGCGCGATGAGCGCGAGCAGGATCACCAGCAGCGCGAGGTAGAACCCGCTGAACAAGGTCGCGTACCACTCGGGGAACGCCGCGAACAGGCACGCACCCGCCACGATGACCCACGTCTCGTTGAGGTCCCACACGGGGCCGATCGTGTTGATGATCTGGCGGCGGCCGATGTCGTCCTTGCCGAGGAACGGCAGCGACATGCCGACGCCGAAGTCGAAGCCGTCGAGCACGAAGTATCCGACGAACAGGAATCCGACGATGAAGAACCAGAGGTAGGCGAGGTCCATGGCGATCTCCCGGCTTCCGTCAGTACACCGTGGTCGGCGTGTCTTCGAGCGCGCCCTCGGCGGGCGGCGGCGCGTCGGGGTCGGGGAGCGGATCCGGCCCCCGCTTCGACGTGCGGATGATGAGGCCGATCTCGACGACCGCGAGGATCGCGTAGATCAGCGTGAAGGCGACGAGCGACAGCAGCACGTTCCACCCGGGCACGTTCGGCGAGACGCCGTCCTGCGTCAGCATGAGGCTGAACACGATCCACGGCTGGCGGCCCATCTCGGTGAACACCCACCCGATGAGGATCGCGAACAGCGACGCCGGCCACGCCCAGATCGCGAGCTTCCACGCCCACGCGGGCACGGGACGCTTCGCGCTCTTGCGCGTGAGCCACAGGCCGACGACCGCGGTGAGCGCGGCGACCGCGCCGAGGCCGATCATCCAGCGGAAGGCCCAGTACGTGACCCACAGGATCGGGGCGAAGTTGCCGTCGACCTGGTCGGCGAACTGCGGGAACAGCTCGGTCGTGTACTGCATGTTGAGGTCGTTGATGCCCTCGACGCATCCGTCCAACGAGTGCGTCGAAAGCAGCGCCAGCAGGTACGGCACCCGCAGCGCCCAGATCTCGCCGGTGCCGTCCGGCGTCCCGATCGAGAAGAGCGAGAACGAGGCATCCGCCCCGCACGCCGAATCGAACAGTGCCTCGGCGGCCGCCATCTTCATCGGCTGCGTCGAAACCATGACGAGGCTCAGCTGGTCGCCCGAGATCGCGACGCCCGCGAAGGTCACGATCATGCCCCACAGGCCGTACTTGAGTGCCGGCCGCATCATCTCGAGGTTCTGCCCGCGCAGCAGGTGCCACGACGCGACCGAGATGATGACCCCCGACGTCAGCATGAACGCGGCGAAGAGCGTATGCGGCAGGGCCGCGAGGGCCACGGGGTTCGTGAGCACGGCGAGGAAGTCGTCCATCTCGGCGCGGCCGCCGTCCTGCGCCATGCGATAGCCCACCGGATTCTGCATGAAGGCGTTCGCCGCGAGGATGAAGTACGCCGAGAACCACGCGCCGGCCGTCGCGATCCAGATCGTCGCGAGGTGCACGCCCTTGGGCAGCTTGTCCCACCCGAAGATCCACAGGCCGATGAACGTCGCCTCGAAGAAGAAGGCCATGAGGCCCTCGAACGCGAGCGGGGCGCCGAACACGTCGCCGACGAACCGGCTGTACGACGACCAGTTCATGCCGAACTGGAACTCCTGGACGATCCCGGTGACCACGCCCATCGCGAAGTTGATGAGGAAGAGCTTCCCGAAGAACCTCGTCAGGTGCAGCCACTTCAGGTTGCCGGTGCGGAACCACGCGGTCTGGAAGATCGCCACCGTCAGCGCCATGCCGAGCGTGAGCGGCACGAAGAGGAAGTGGTAGAGAGTCGTCAGTCCGAACTGCCAGCGGGCGAGCAGCAGCGGGTCGAGCAGGTCCATGCGTCCCTCCGGTCTCGCGAGGTCCCTGACCGCCACCGTAGTCCGCGGCGCGAGCGGCCACGACGCGTGCGACCGTGAATATTCCACGCCCGCCGATCGGCCGCCCCGGCCCGATGCGTGGGCCGTCCGGCCCCGGGGGCGAGCCGCGAGGGTAGCCTGAATCGCATGGTTCGCACCCGATCGCACGGAGGACCGGCATGACGGCCGTTCCGGTGCTGATCGGCATGCGTCCGCCGGTCGTCGAGACAGAGGCGGATGCCGCGCCCGGCGCACCCCTCGTCGACACGCACGGCCGCGTGCACCGCGACCTGCGCATCTCGCTCACCGACCGCTGCTCGCTGCGCTGCACGTACTGCATGCCCGAGCAGGGGAATGAGTGGCTCGCGAAGACGAGCATCCTGACGCTCGACGAGATCGAGCGCGTCGCCCGCGTCGCCGCCGCCGACGGCATCACGACGTTCCGGCTGACCGGCGGCGAGCCGCTTCTGCGGCAGGACATCGTCGAGGTGGTGCGGCGCCTCGCGCGGATCACCGGCCCCGACGGCACCCCGGTCGAGCTCGCGATGACGACGAACGGCATCCGGTTGCCCGAGTTCCTCCCGGGCCTCGTGGAGGCGGGACTCCGTCGGCTCAACATCTCCCTCGACACGCTTCGACGCGACCGGTTCCGCGAGCTGACGCGGCGCGACCGACTGGACGACGTGCTCGACGGGATCGCGGCGGCCGCGGCATCCGGTCTTCGCCCTCTCAAGCTCAACGCGGTCGCGATGCGCGACGTCAACGACGACGAGCTCGTCGACCTCGTCGAGTTCGCCATCGCCCACGACGCGCAGATGCGGTTCATCGAGCAGATGCCCCTCGACGCGGGTCACACGTGGGATCGCTCGCGCATGGTCACGCGCGACGAGATCCTCGACACTCTCTCGCGCCGCTGGTCGCTGACCCCGGTGCCGGGCCGCGGCGGCGCGCCCGCCGAACGCTGGATGCTCGACGGCGGCCCGCACACCGTGGGCGTCATCGCGTCGGTGACGGCGCCGTTCTGCGGCGACTGCGACCGCCTGCGGCTCACCGCCGACGGGCAGCTGCGCAACTGCCTCTTCTCCACGACCGAGTACGACCTCCTGCCGATCCTGCGCACAGCCTCCTCCTCGGTCGCCGAGCCCCCCTCGGTCGCGTCCTCCGCTCCGGTCGCCGAGCCCCCCTCGGTCGCTGGCACCGCCCCGGTCGCCGGCTCCGCCCCGGTCGCCGGCTCCGCCCCGGTCGCTGAGCTTGTCGAAGCGTCGTCCCCGCTCGACGAGGAGATCGACCGGATGCTGCGCTCCTGCGTCCGCGGAAAACTCCCCGGCCACGCGATCAACGACCCGTCGTTCCTGCAGCCCGCGCGCGGCATGAACGCGATCGGCGGCTGAGGCCCCGCCGCAAACCCGGTGACCCGCCCGGTCGTTGAGCGAGCGCAGCGAGACGAGGCGCCGCTCCCGGCGTAGGAAAGCATCCCGGCGTAGGACGCCGGCCGAGACATCCGTCCTTCCTCCGCGCCATCTCCTGCGCTCAGCGGAGACCCATCCACTGGGCGACAGCCCCGGCCCTCGCCCGCGTGCCGCGGCGTAGGCTGACACGCATGGGCCGGATCACTCAGCGCCGCCCGGTCACGAAGATCGTGATCGGCGAGGACGACGTCGTCGAGCGTCGTCGCGCCGACGTGCTCGCGGTCGAGGAGCCCCTCGAGATCCGCGTCGCGGGCGAGTCGCTCGCCGTGACTATGCGCACGCCCGGCAACGACGTCGAGCTTGCGGCGGGATTCCTCGTGTCGGAGGGCGTGATCCACCACGGCGCGCAGTTCCGCTCGGCGATCCACTGCGGCGGACCCGGCACGGGCGGCACCGACGGCAACACGTACAACATCCTCGACGTCGCGCTCGCGGCCGGCGTCGCGCCGCCCGACCCCGACATCGCGCGCAACTTCTACACGACGAGCTCGTGCGGGCTGTGCGGCAAGGCCTCGATCGAGGCGGTCGAGACGACGTCCGCGTATGACGTGGCGTCCGACGAGGCATCGGTCGACGCGCGCGTGATGCTGTCCCTCCCCGACAAGCTGCGCGAGCAGCAGGCCGTGTTCGACAAGACGGGCGGCCTGCACGCGGCGGGACTGTTCGACGCGGAGACGGGCGAGCTGCTGGTGCTCCGCGAAGACGTCGGGCGGCACAACGCCGTCGACAAGGTCGTCGGATGGGCGGTGCTCGAGGACCGTCTCCCGTTGCGCAACACGATCCTGCAGGTGTCGGGCCGCGCGAGCTTCGAGCTCGTGCAGAAGGCGGTCATGGCCGGCATCCCGATCCTCAGCGCCGTCTCGGCGCCGTCGTCGCTCGCGGTCGAGCTGGCCGAGGCATCCGGTCTCACCCTCGTCGGGTTCGTGCGCGGCCGGTCGATGAACGTGTACGCGCACGGCGAGCGCGTGCGCGTGCCCGAGCCCGCTGCGGCAACCGCCGGCCGGGAGTAGAAGCGGACCGCGTCAGAACACGTAGATCTGGCCGAGGATCACCACGACCACGATCAGCACGGCGATGATGCCGCCGATGACCAGCAGCGTTCGTGCGGAGAGTTTCGCCACGCCGAAGCCGACGAGGAACGGCAGCGCGCCGAGCAGGATCGCCACGAACCACCAGAACGCGGAGTAGCCGCCCGCGGTGGCCGCTTCGAGGCGACCGCCGAAGAGCTGCTGCGTGCGCGGATGCGTCGCGAACGCGATCGCCGCCGAGAACGGAACCGCGACGAACGCGGCGACGATGAGCCCCACGAGCGCGCCCCACAGACCCGCCTTGCGATCGTCGAGAGAATCCGTGGAGTCGTTGTGCGAGGTGCGGGTGCTGGCCATGCTGATGACATTAGTGCGGCAGCGGCGGAAGGACGCGGATGACATCAGCCCAGGTCTTGACGGTCGTGGGGTCGATCAATCTCGACCTCGTGGCCCGCGTCGAACGGGCTCCCGGCCCGGGCGAGACGGTCGCCGACGGCGTGCTCACCCGCGAGCCGGGCGGCAAGGGAGCCAACCAAGCCATCGCCGCCGCGCGACTCGGGGCGACCGTGCGCATGATCGGCGCGGTCGGCGGCGACGCGGAGGGTCGCGCGATGATCGCCTCGCTCGCCGAGGCGGGCGTCGACGTGACCGACATCCAGATCACGGATGCCGCGAGCGGCACGGCCCTCATCGTCGTCGACCGCACGGGTGAGAACTCGATCGTCGTGTGTCCCGGCGCGAACGCGCGCATCGATCCGTCCGCGATCGAACTGCCCGCGCACGGAGCCCTGCTCGCGCAGCTCGAGGTCTCGGTCGACGTCGTCGAGCGCGCGGCGTCGCTCACCGACGGCTTCGTCGCGCTCAACGCGTCACCCGCGCGCGACCTGCCGGACGAGCTCTTCGACCGCGTCGACCTCTTCATCGTCAACGAGAGCGAGTACGAGCGGATGCCGCGTCTCGCATCCGCTCGTCTCGTGGCGCTCACGCTGGGCGCCGACGGCGCGGTGCTGTTGCGTGCGGGCGTCGAGACGGCGCGAGCACCGGGTGTTCCGACGGACGTGCGCAACACCGTCGGCGCCGGCGACGCGTTCGCGGCCGCGCTCACGCTCGGGTTCATGGCGGGCGAGGACCCGGCGACCGCGCTGCGCCGCGCGTGCGCGGTGGGCGCCGCCGCCGTCGCCGACGAGCGATCCCAGCCGCTGCTGCAGTCGCTCGCGGAGTATCTCGCATGAGCGCGGAGCGGATCCCGATCTTCGTGGACTGCGACACGGGCATCGACGACGCGCTCGCGCTCGCGTACCTCCTCGCCGAGCCGACGGTCGAGGTCGTAGGTCACCGTCATGGGCGGGGCGTTCGACCGACGCGGCAACACGTCCGAGGTGGCCGAGGCCAACATCCACAACGACCCCCGCGCGGCCGCGGTCGTCTTCGACGCCGCGTGGTCGGTGTCGGTGGTCCCGCTCGACATCACGATGCGCCACGTGCTCACCGAGCGGCAGCACGCGGAGCTCGCGGCGTTCCCCGGCGCGATTCCGGCGGTGTTGGGGCGGATGCTACACACCTACCTCGACTACTACGAGGACTCCGTGTTCGCGGGGGAGCGGCAGTGCGCGCTGCACGATCCGCTCGCGGCGGTGGTCGTGGCATCCGGTGCGCGCGTCATCCGCGCCGACGAACCGGCGGGCATCGACGTCGCGATCGACGGGGTCGACCGGGGGAGGACGAGGCGCCGCCCCGGCAGCACGGCGGAGGGCGCAGCACCACGACGGATCGTGCTCGACGTCGACCGCGACGCCGACGAGGTGCTGCTCGACGCGCTCCGCGCGGGGGATTGGCCGGGCTGAGGCGCGATGTCGGCGCCTCGGGCTAGGGTCGCCGCATGTCCGACATCGCCGACGTGACCGAATGGCTGCTCGACTCCGACCCGGCGCTGCGATGGCAGGTCGAACGCGACCTTCTCGGTGAACCCGAGAGCGTGTGGCAGACG
>NZ_DASRXZ010000024.1:0-17041 GCF_035687345.1 Microbacterium sp. | reverse complement strand
GGGCGATCCTGCGGGCATCGCGCAAGCGGGACCTGGAGGCGATGGCGGCGACCGACGACGCGTTCGGTGCGGCGATCACACAGACCGAGGCCGCGAAGGGCAAGTCCTCCGACACGCTCGCAGGGCTTCGCGGCGGCGCGGCCACCCAGGCGGACGGCGGAATCGAGCCCGCGACGATGACCGAGCGCGAGGTGAAGAACATCGTGTTCGCGTGCGACGCGGGCATGGGCTCGTCGGCGATGGGCGCGAGCGTTCTGCGCAACAAGATCAAGAAGGCGGGCATCGAGGACGTCACGGTGACCAACAAGGCCATCGCCGCCCTCGACTCGTCGGCCGACCTGGTCATCACGCAGAATCAGCTCACCGACCGGGCGCGCCAGACGGCACCCGACGCCATCCATGTGTCTGTGGACAACTTCATGAACTCCCCCAGGTACGACGAGGTCGTAGACCTCGTGCGTGCGCAGCACGAGGATGGTTCGGAGGGCGGGGCACCGTAAGCGACGAGCTGAGCCCAGCGCGTCGTCGCGCGATCCCCCGCGACAGAAGAGAACACATGACCGCTGCGGGGTGGGGCGGGCGACAGCCCCCCACCCCGTGGCCCTCGGTCCGCGGCATCCGCATCGACAGAGAAAGGCGACTGACATGGCACGTGAGGTCCTCAGCATCGGGCAGGTGCGCATCCACTCCGGCAGCGCGACGCGCGAGCAGGCGATGAAGGAGGCGGCCGACATCCTCGAGGCGGCGGGCGCGGTCACGTCGGCGTACTTCGACGCGATGCAGCAGCGCGAGCAGACGGTGTCGACGTACATGGGCAACGAGCTGGCGATCCCGCACGGCACGAACGAGACGAAGGACGCGATCCTCGACTCGGCCCTGTCGGTCGTGCGATACGACGGCGGCGTCGACTGGGACGGCGATCCGGTCACGTTCGTGGTCGGCATCGCCGGCAAGGGCGACGAGCACCTCGAGATCCTGTCGAAGATCGCGATCCTCTTCTCCGACGAGGACGAGGTCGCCAAGCTCAAGCAGGCCGAGACCCCCGAGGAGCTGTTCGCCCTCGTCTCGGCAGAAGTGTCATGAGGGCCGTTCATTTCGGGGCGGGCAACATCGGCCGCGGGTTCGTCGGCCTGCTGCTGCACGAGGGCGGCTACGAGCTCGTCTTCTCCGACGTCGCAGCGCCCCTCGTCGACGCGATCAACGCGGTCGACTCGTACACCGTGCACGAGGTGGGCGAGGGTGGCCGCGACATCGTCGTGACGGGGTTCCGCGCGATCAACAGCGCGGAGCATCCGGATCACGTCATCGAAGAGGTGGCCGGCGCCAATGTCGTGACCACCGCGGTCGGGCCGACCGTGCTGAAGTTCGTCGCGCCGCTGATCCTGTCGGGGCTCGCACTGCGCGACCCGCAATCGCCGCCTCTCCAGATCATGGCGTGCGAGAACGCGATCAACGCGACCGACCTGCTGCGCGACGAGATCCGCGAGCGTGCGGGCGACGCGTGGGATGCGATCACCGCGCGCGCCGTGTTCGCGAACACGGCGGTCGACCGCATCGTGCCGGCGCAGGCCGAGGGCGCCGGCGTCGACGTCACGGTCGAGCCCTTCTACGAGTGGGCGATCGAGCGGCCGCCGTTCGGCGACGATCCGCCCAACATCCCGGGCGCGCACTTCGTCGACGATCTCGCGCCCTACATCGAGCGCAAGCTCTTCACCGTCAACACCGGCCACGCGACGACGGCGTACTTCGGCGCGCAGGCGGGTGTCGAGAAGATCTCGGACGCCCTCGCCGACCCCGACATCGCCGCGAAGGTCGCAGCGACCCTCGAGGAGACGTCGGAGCTGCTCGTGGCCAAGCACGAGCTCGATCCGCACGACCTCGGGTCGTACCGCGAGACGATCCTCAAGCGGTTCCGCAATCCCGCGCTCCCCGACACCGTGTGGCGCGTCGGTCGTCAGCCGCTGCGTAAGCTCTCGCGCCACGAGCGGTTCGTCGGACCCGCGGCCGAGGCGGCGGAGCGCGGTCTCCCCGTCGACGCTCTGGTCGCGGCGATGGGCGCGGCCCTCGCGTTCGAAGACGAAGAGGACCCGCAGTCGGTCGACATGCAGCGGATGCTGCGCGAGCTCGACGCGGCCGCTTTCACGTCCGAGGTCACGGGGCTCGAGCCGGAGCATCCGCTGTTCGCCAAGGTGCGCGCCGAGGTCGAGAAGCGGCAGGCGGCGATCGCGGGCTGACCGTCCCCCGTCGGGGCGGGGCGTCGTCCGCTGCGCCCGCTCCGTCTCCGTGTCCTTCCGCACGCCGAGCGAGGAGCGGCGCGACGAGACGGAGCGCGCTCACCCTGTGGGCGGATGATTTCGGTTAGCGGCCTCTAACGCCGTAGGGTATCCAAGGCCGAAACACCGGGACGACGGAGTCTGGGGAGAAATGCAACAGCACCGCTATGCCATCGTGGGCGCCGGGCCATCGGGACTCTCCGCGGCGCGGGCGCTGCAGAAGGCGGGCATCGAGTTCGACGGCTACGAGGCCTCCCGCGGCGTCGGCGGCCTGTGGGACATCGAGAACCCGCGCTCGACGATGTACGAGTCGGCGCACCTCATCTCGTCGCGCACGACGACCGAGTTCGCCGAGTTCCCGATGAAGACGGATGCCGACTACCCGAGCCACCGCACGCTCATCGAGTATTTCCGCGACTACGCCGAGCACTTCCGCCTCACCGAGCACTTCACGTTCGAGACGAAGGTCACCGCGCTCGAACGTGGAGTCGACGGCCTGTGGACGCTGCGCGCAGACGGACCGGACGGTCCGATCGAGGCGAGGTACGACGGTGTGATCCTCGCGAACGGCACGCTCGCCGAGCCGAACGTGCCCGAGTTCCGCGGCGAGTTCACCGGCGAGATCATGCACACGTCGAGGTACAAGCGCGCGACGCAGCTCACCGGCAAGCGCGTGCTCATCATCGGCGCGGGCAATTCGGGGTGCGACATCGCCGTCGATGCCGTGCACCACGCGGCATCCGTCGACATGAGCGTGCGCCGCGGCTATTACTTCGTGCCGCGCTACATCTTCGGCAAGCCGTCCGACACGCTCAACCAAGGCCGCCCGCTCCCCCGCCCCATCAAGCAGTTCATCGACGCCCGCGTGCTGCGCGCCTTCACGGGCGACCCGACGCGGTTCGGCTTCCCGAAGCCGGCCTACAAGATCTACGAGTCGCACCCGATCGTCAACACGCTCATCCTGAACCACCTCGGACAGGGCGACCTGCGCATCCGCCCCGACGTCGACCGGTTCGACGGCGACACGGTGCACTTCCGCGACGGGACGATCGGACAATACGACCTCGTCCTGCTCGCCACCGGCTACACACTCGACTACCCGTTCGTCGCGCGCGAGGAGCTCAACTGGAGCGGGTGGGCGCCGAAGCTCTTCCTCAACATCTTCCCGCCGCCCGTCGACGGCGCCTTCAACGGGCTCTTCGTGATGGGCATGATCGAGGCATCAGGCATCGGGTGGCAGGGCCGCTACGAGCAAGCCGAGCTCATCGCCGCCTATCTCACCGCGACGCCCGACCGGCGCGCCGCCTTCCGGCGACGGATCACGGATGCCCCGTGGCCCGACCTGACCGCGGGGTACAGGTACCTCGGCCTCGAGCGCATGTCGTACTACGTCAACAAAGACGCATACCGGCGCGCGGTGCGCGAGGCGACGGCCGAACTGCGCGGCGACGTCGCGGGTGGGGGCCGCGGCATCCGTTCGTCCTCCCCCGCTCGCCGCGCACCCGAGAAGGTGACCGCATGAACCCCGACGACGTCGTCCTGAACTTCACGCCCGGAACGCTCATCATCCTTAACGTCGTGCTCGGGCTGATCATGCTCGGGATCGCCCTCGACACGACGCCCGAGGACTTCAAGGTCGTCGTGCGCAAGCCGAAGCCGTTCGTGATCGCGATCCTCGCGCAGCTCGTCGTGCTGCCGGCGGTGACGTTCGGGCTGACGCTCATCCTGCCGGTGACGCCGTCGATGGCACTCGGCATGATCCTCGTGGCGTGCTGTCCGCCCGGCAACATCTCGCAGGTGCTCACGCACCGCGCGGGCGGAAATGTCGCGCTGTCGGTGTCGATGACCGCCGTCGGCAACGCGATCTACATCTTCATGCTGCCGCTGTCGATCGCGTTCTGGGGGTCGCTGCACCCCACCGCGCGCGAGCTGCTCGAGGCGGTGTCGCTCAACCCGTGGCAGATGCTGCTCGAGATCTTCCTGATCATCGGTCTGCCCTTCGTGATCGGCCTGGTCGTGCGCGCGCGATTCCCGAAATTCGCGGCGAAGGTGCAGCCGTTCGTGAAGTGGTTCTCGCTCATCGCGCTGCTCGGATTCATCGTCGCCGCCCTTGCCGGCAACTGGGCGTACTTCGTCGCGTTCCTCGGGATCATCGTGCTCGTGGTCACGGTGCACGACGCCGTCGCACTCGCCATCGGCTACAGCACCGCGGTCGTCGGCGGCCTCGGGACGCGCGAGCGCAAGGCCATGACGTTCGAGGTCGGCATCCGCAACGCGGGTCTGGGCCTCGGCCTCGTCTTCACGTTCTTCGGCGGGCTCGGCGGCATGGCGATCGTGGCCGGATGGTGGGGCATCTGGGACATCATCGCGGGCCTCATCGTCGCCGCACTGTGGGCGCGTCACACGAAGCGGCGCACCGGCTCGGTGAAGGGAGACGCTTCGCGGCACGCCGAGCCGACGGAGCCGACGGATGCCGCGGCGGAGGCGACATCATGACGATCGACGGACACGACGTCCGGCCCATCGCGCGGAACGCCGCGCGCGGGCGCGACACGACGGAGGTGAAGGACGTGCGCGTGCTCATCACGGGCGGCGCCGGATTCCTCGGATCGCACGTCGCCGAGGCGCTCGGGGCGCGACCCGAGGTGTCGCTCGTCGTCGCGGGCGATGTGCGGCGGCCGGGGCATCCGATCGACGGTGTGCAGTACGAGGAGTGCGACGTCACGCGTCCCGACGGGCTCGTCGAGCTGATGCGCCGCCACGACATCGACGTGGTCGTGCATCTCGCCGCGATCGTGAACCCGGGCCGCGACCACGATCTCGAATACCGCGTCGACGTCGACGGCACGCGGCACGTGCTCGAGGCGTGCGTCGAGGCAGGCGTGCGGCGCATCGTGGTGTCATCGTCGGGGGCCGCATACGGCTACCACCCCGACAACCCCGAGTGGCTGCGCGAGAGCGACCCCGTGCGCGGCAACGACGAGTTCCCCTACTCGAAGCACAAGCGGCTCGTCGAGCAGATGCTCGCCGGCTACCGCCTCGCCCACCCCGAGCTCGAGCAGGTCGTCTTCCGCATCGGCACGATCCTGGGCCCGACGGTCGAGAACCAGATCACAGCCCTGTGGAAGGGGCGCCGCATCCTCGCGATCCGCGGCTCCGATTCGCCCTTCGTGTTCGTGTGGGTCGACGACGTCGCCGCGGCGATCGCGCGCGGTGCGACCGACGGCCCGCCCGGCGTGTACAACGTCGCGGGCGACGGTCGCGTCAGCGTGCGCGAGCTCGCCGCGCGTCTCGGCAAGCGCGTCTTCACGGTGCCGGCGGGTGTGCTCGCGTTCGCGCTGCGCGTCGGTCGCGCGCTGCGCCTCACCGTGCACGGGCCCGAGCAGGTCGGCTTCCTGCGCTATCGGCCCGTGCTCGCGAACGACGCGCTCAAGGAGGAGTTCGGCTACACGCCGCGCATGACCTCCGCCGAGGCGTTCGAGGCCTACATCGCCTCGCACCCGGAGGTCGTGCGGGGCTGACGCGCGCGCCGCGCTGCGCCCGCGCCCGCGCGGCGCGCCGCGCGCGCTGCGCGCGCCGGCACCCGCTCGGCGTACCGAACTCCGGAGTATCGGCCGTCGAGGCGGCGATTCGCCACCGAACGGCGGCCCTCGACCGACTTTCTCCGGAGTTCGGTCCGCTCCTCCTCCGCACGTGTCTCGCGGTTGACTCTCCACATTCCAACTGCCGCGCGGCGCAGCCCCGAGCGCCGACGCCCACCGTGGAACCATGCGCAGGACGAGACAGCCGTTGCGGAGGAGGCCACCCACCCTGCTCTCGACGCAGGCGCTGCGCGAGCGCGGCATGACTCGACGCCGGCTGGCGGAGGCCGTGGCCGATGGCCGCCTCATCCGCGTCCGCAGAGGGCGGTACGTGAGAGCGGGAACCGACTCCGTGTTCGTTCGGGCAGCGAGCCTGGGCGGGCGCGTGGACTGCGTCTCCCTCCTGCACGAACTCGGAGTGTTCGTCCGCGACACCCCTCACCTCCACATCCAGATGAAGCCGGATGCCAGCCGCGTGCCCGCCCGCCCGGATGACGTCGTTCGGCACTGGCGTCCGACGGCCGCCCTGAACGATGACCTCGCAACTCCTCTCATCGAAGCGCTCGTGCAGGCCGTCCGGTGCCAGGAACCCCGCGCCGCCGTCGCGACACTGGACAGCGCGTGGCACCTCCGCCTCATCGACGAGGACGATCTCGCGGTCATCTTCGCGCTTCTGCCTCGTCGCCATCGTGTGCTCCGCCGTTTGCTCGACCGACGGAGCGAGTCAGGGCCGGAGACACTCGTCCGGCTCATGCTCCGTGCGATCGGATGCCGCGTCGACGTGCAGGCGGAGCTCGCGGGCGTCGGTCGGGTCGACTTCGTGGTCGACGGATGGCTCATCATCGAGTGCGACAGCGAGCAGTTCCACGCCGATTGGGAGGCTCAGAAGCGCGACCGGCGCCGGGACCTCGCCGCCGCACGGCTCGGCTACTCGACGGTGCGGCTGCTCGCCGAAGACGTCATGTGGCGTGGCGATGTCGTGCTGTCGGCACTGCGGCAGATCGTCGCCTGCGGACCCGGCGGCCCTTTCGCCGTACGCAACTCCGGACAGATGGCGACGTCCGTCGCGAGATGACCGGCGAATCGGCGCTCCGCCGCGCCGTGGGACGAGGCCTCCGGAGTTCGGTACACGCCCGCGGCGGTCGCCGCAGACGAGCGGGCGGCCGCGCGCGTCAGTCGCCGAAGCCCTCGGAGATGAGGTCGATGAGCTCCTCGCGCTGCTCGACGGGAAGGAACGCGCCTGCGGCGGCGTTGAGCTGAAACTCCTCGAGGTCGTCGAGCCCGTAATCGAAGGTTTCGGCGAGCAGCGCCAACTCCCGCGTGAGCGACGTGCGGCTCATCGTGCGGTTGTCGACGTTCACCGTGACGGAGAAGCCGAGCTGGTACAGCAGGTCGAACGGGTGGTCATCGAGCGTCGTGCCCCACGCCGCGATCGCACCGGTCTGCAGGTTCGACGACGGCGACAGCTCGAGCGTGATCTCGCGGTCGCGCACCCAGCGCGCGAGGTCGCCGAACTGCACGAGCACTTCCTCGCCCTCGCGCGACACGATCTCGAGGTCCTCGGCGACGCGGACGCCGTGCCCGAGGCGCAGCGCGCGTCCGTCGAGGAGCGCCGAGCGGATCGAGTCGAGTCCCGCGGCCTCGCCGGCGTGCACGGTCGCCGGGAAGAACTCCGACGCGAGATAGTCGAACGCCTCGCGGTGCCGCGACGGCGGGAAGCCGTCCTCGGGACCCGCGATGTCGAAGCCCACGGCGCCGCGCGTGCGCCACTCCACGGCGAGACGCGCGATCTCGAGGGAACGATCGGTGTGCCGCATGGCCGTGATGAGCTGGCCGACGCGGATGTCGCGGCCCGCGGACGCCGCCGCATCCTCGCCCGCTTCGATCCCCTCCTGCACGGCCTCCACGACGTCGTCGAGCGAGAGGCCGCGAGCGAGATGCTGCTCCGGCGCCCAGCGCACCTCGCCGTAGATGACGCCGTCCTCGGCCAGGTCCTCGACGAACTCGCGCGCGACGCGCGTGAGGCCCTCGCGCGTCTGCATGACGGCGGTCGTGAGGTCGAACGTCTTGAGGTACTCGACCAGCGAGCCCGAGTCGCTCTTGTCGGCGAACCAGTCCGCGAGGGCGTCGGGGTCCGTCTCGGGCACCTCGAGCCCGATCTCGTCGGCGAGCTCGATGATCGTCGCGGGACGCACGGCGCCGTCGAGGTGGTCGTGCAGCGACACCTTCGGAAGGCTCCGGATCGAGACACCGTCGAGGACCGCGTCCCCGTGCTGGTCGATGGGCATGTGGTGCTCCTCTGCGGCGATTCGAATGAAAGACGTGTGATGTTCGGGTGGGTGGTGCTGCGGCAGTCGGTGAGCCACTGGTGACGCTACTGGATCGGGCGGCTCCGCTCAGCCCGTGATGCGCTCCCTGACCAGCGGCGCGGGCGGCGGAGCATCCGACCCGATCTCCCACGCCCCCTCGACGGCCTCGAGGGCGCGCGCGAACCGCGCCTCGTCGTCCGCGAGGAGCGTGAACAGCGGCTGACCTGCGGCGACCTCATCGCCGGGCTTCGCGTGAAGATCGATGCCGGCTGCGTGTACGACGGGGTCTTGTGCACGGGCACGCCCGGCGCCGAGGCGCCACGCGCCGATGCCGAACGCGAGTGCGTCCATGCGGGTGACGACCCCGGAGTTCGGCGCGGTGATGGTGTGCGTCTCGCGCGGCGTCGGCAGTGCCGCATCCGGATCACCGTCCTGCGCGCGGATCATGGCACGCCACGTGTCCATCGCGCGCCCGTCGCGCAATGCCTCCTCGACGTCGGCGTCGGGCTGCCCCGCGAGGGCGAGCATCTCCCGCGCGAGCGCGACGGTGAGCTCGACGACGTCGGCGGGACCGCCGCCGGCGAGCACCTCGACCGATTCGCGGACCTCGTTCGCGTTGCCGATCGCGAGGCCGAGCGGCGTGTTCATGTCGGTGAGCAGCGCGGTGGTCGCGACGCCCGAGTCGGTGCCGAGCTCGACCATCGTGCGCGCGAGCTCGCGTGCGCGGTCGAGGTCGTGCATGAACGCTCCCGAGCCGAACTTGACGTCGAGCACGAGCGCGCCCGTGCCCTCGGCGATCTTCTTCGACATGATGCTCGACGCGATCAGTGGAATGGCCTCGACCGTGCCGGTGACATCGCGCAGCGCGTAGAGGCGCTTGTCGGCCGGCGCGAGTCCCGTGCCGGCCGCGCAGATCACGGCGCCGACGTCGCGCAGCTGGGCGAAGAGCTCTTCGTTCGTGAGCGCGGCGCGCCACCCGGGGATCGACTCCAGCTTGTCGAGCGTGCCGCCCGTATGCCCGAGGCCCCGGCCGGACAACTGCGGCACCGCGACACCGAACGACGCGACGAGCGGGGCGAGAGGGAGGGTGATCTTGTCGCCGACGCCGCCCGTCGAGTGCTTGTCTGCAGTCGGCTTGCCGAGGCCCTCGAAGCTCATGCGCTCGCCCGACGCGATCATCGCGTCGGTCATGACGCGGATCTCGTCGCGCGTCATGCCGTTCAGCAGCACCGCCATCGCGAAGGCCGCCATCTGCGCGTCCGAGACGTATTCGCGTGTGTAGGCGTCGATCATCCAGCGCAGCGCGTCTTCGGGCACCTCGCCGCCGTCGCGCTTCGCGCGGATGACGTCCACCGCGTCGAAGGGCTCGACCCCGGCATCCGTCATCTCGCCGCCTCCTCGAGATCTCGCGGACCGAACGCGTCGGGCAGCACCTCGTCGATCGTGCGGATGCCCGACACCGTCTCCAGCAGCATGCCCGGGATCGCGAACTCGTAGAGCAGCTGCCGGCAACGTCCGCACGGCATGATCGTGTGACCGTCGTTGTTGACGCACACGAACGCGACGAGGTTGCCGCCGCCGGTGTTGGCGAGCTCGCTCACGAGCCCGCACTCGGCACACAGCCCGACTCCGTACGAGGCGTTCTCGACGTTGCATCCGGTGACGATCCGCCCGTCGGTGACCAGCGCGGCGGCGCCTACCCGGTACCGCGAGTACGGCGCGTAGGCGCGGCGCATCGCGTCGGTCGCCGCAGCGCGGAGCTCATCCCAGTCGATGTCGGTCACGAACGGCCACCTTTCGGGTCGGTATCGGGAGGGTCGGAGGCGGCCCGGCCCGCGCGTCGTCGTTCAGGCATGGATCACCCCTTGATGTACGGCTTTCCGTCGGCGGCCGGTGCGCGAGACTTCCCGACGACACCGGCGACCACGAAGATCGTCACGAGGTACGGGACCATGAGCATGAACTCGCTCGGCACGGGCGAGCCGATGACGCTCAGGGTGTTCTGCAGGTTCGACGCGAACCCGAACAGGAGCGCCGCGAGCGTCGCCTTGATCGGATCCCACTGGCCGAAGATGACGGCGGCGAGCGCGATGAAGCCCGCCCCCGCGGTCATCTCCTTGTTGAAGGCGATGCCGGCCCCGATCGTGAACACCGTGCCGCCGAGGCCGGCGATGGCGCCCGCGAGCAGCACGTTCCAGAACCGGGTCTGGTTCACCTTGATGCCGACCGTGTCGGCGGCCTGCGGGTGCTCGCCGACGGCCCGAAGGCGCAGCCCCCAGCGCGTGTGGAACATCCCGATGTACACCAGCGCGACGGCGAAGTACATGATGTAGACGATGATCGTCTGCCGGAAGAACACCGGACCGATGATCGGGATGTCGCTCAGGATCGGGATCGGGATGCGGTCGAACCGCGCCGGCGTGTTCAGCAGCGCAGCGTTCGGCGCGAGCACCTGCGAGAAGAGGAAGCCCGTCAGGCCGATCACGAGCACGTTGAGCACGACACCGACGATGACCTGGTCGACGAGGTACTTGATCGCGAAGGCCGCGAGCACTGCCGCGACGAGCATGCCCGCGACCATCGCGGCGAGCAGCCCGAGGAACGGCTGCTTCGTGATCGACGACACGACCGCGGCCGTGAACGCGCCCGCGAGCAGCTGACCCTCGATCGCGATGTTCACGACGCCCGCGCGCTCGCCGATCACGCCGCACAGCGCGCCGTAGATGAGCGGCACCGCGAGGCCGAGGGATCCGGCGAGCAGGCCCGCCACGGGGATCGTCGCGCCGGCCGCGGCCCACGTGAGGAACCCGATGACCGCCACGATCACGAACACGATGATGACCCACAGCGGTGTGCGTGCGAATCGCTGGACGAAATACGCGGATGCCGCGGCCAGCAGCGCGAGCAGCAGGAAGCAGATCAGCGTCGTGAGGAACACGGGGACTGCGACGTCGCCGAGCTGGATGACATCGGCCTGTGTGGACAGGCGGAAGTTCGTGTCTCCGGCGCGCGGCGCGAAGAACACGAGGATGCCGAACAGCAGCGCGAAGATCCCGAGCGCGATCGGCGGCTTCCAGCTCCGCAGCACCGCCTTCTCGACGGTGACGGGCGTCTCGGGCATGAGGCCCGCGGTGTCGACATGCGGCGCGCTCACTTGGCTGCCCCCTCGAGCTCGGCGTCGGCGGTGTCGGCCTCGGTCGCGGCCTTGAGGGCCTTCAATCGCGCCTTCTCGGCCCGACGGCGATCGCGTTCGGGCGACGGCAGGAAGAAGATCGCGCGCACGAGCGGCGGTGCGGCGATGAACAGCACGATGAGCGACTGCACGACCGTCACGATCTCGATCGGGATCTGCTCGCCCGCCTGCATCGCGAAGCCGCCGGCCTTGAACGCGCCGAACAGGATGCCCGCCGCGAACGTGCCCCACGGCGTGGACCGGCCGAGCAGCGCGACCGTGATCGCATCGAAGCCGATGCCCGCGTCGATGCCCGCCGTGAAACCCGTCGTGATCGTGCCGAGCACCTGGTTGACGCCGGCGAGGCCCACGAGCGCGCCCGAGATGAGCATGCCGTAGATGTACATGTTCTTGACGTTGATGCCCGCGACTCGTGCGGCGTTCGGGTTCTCGCCGACCGCCCGGAACTGGAAGCCGAGGCTCGACCGACTCAGGATCCACCACACGAGCACGGTCGCGCCGACCACGAGGACGAACCCGAAGTGCAGGTTGTACTGCGGACCGAGCAGGTCGGGGAAGATCGCGGTGTCCTTCATCGGAGGCGTCTTCGGGTTGCTCGAACCCGGCGCCTGGAGGAGCCCGGGCGTGCGCAGCATCCACGAGATGAGGTAGAAGGCGACGTAGTTGAGCATGATCGTCACGATCACCTCGTGCGCGCCGGTCCTCGCCTTGAGGAAGCCCGCGATTCCCGCCCAGAGCGCGCCGGCGGCCATGCCGACGATGAGCGCCAGGATCATGTGGATGCCCCACGGCAGGTCGAACCCGAACGCGATCCATCCGGCGCCCGCCGAGGCCAGGAGCATCTGGCCGCGACCGCCGATGTTGAACATGCCGATGCGGAACGTCAGCGCGACGCCGAGGCCGGCCGCGATGAGCGGGGTCGCGAACGTGAGCGTCTCGGTGAGGGGGCGGATGCCGCGCTCGAAGCTCGCCGCGTTGAAGTTGTAGATCGACCCCTGGAAGAGCGCGGCGTACGCGCCGGCGACGGCGTCCCAGATCGCGGCGAAGGTGTCACCCGGTCGCGCGAAGAAGTATCCCGCCGCCTGCTGGACGTCCTCGTCGGTCGCCGCGATCATGATGCCGCCGACGATCAGTGCGAGAAGCACGGCCAGCACCGAGATGAGCCAGTTGCCCTGCGTGATCCTCAGGAACGTCTCATGCCATTTGGAAGGAGGCGGCGCCTCGGCGGGCGCCAGGGGCGCGCTGGAAGAGCTCACGCTGCGGCTCCTTCCGTCTCGGGCGTCACGCCGGCCATCATGAGGCCGAGCACGTCGCGTGGCGTGTCGCCCGGCACGATGCCGACGATCCTGCCGCGATACATGACCATGATGCGGTCCGCGAGGGCGGTGACCTCGTCGAGCTCGGTGGAGACGACGACCACGGGAACGCCCTCGTCGCGCGTCGCGACGATGCGCTTGTGGATGAACTCGATCGATCCGACGTCGACGCCGCGCGTGGGCTGGGCCGCCACGAGCAGCGACAGGTCGCGGCTCAGCTCGCGCGCCAGCACCACCTTCTGCTGGTTGCCGCCCGAAAGCGACCCGACCGGGGTGTCGATTCCGGGGGCCCGCACGTCGAACTCGGTGAACTTCTCCTTCGCGAAGCGCTCGAGCGTCTTGCGCTGCACGTTGCCGGCCTTGACGAACGGCTCGCCGTTCGCGCGGTCGAGCATGAGGTTCTCGGCGATCGTGAACGCCCCGACCAGGCCGTCCTCCTTGCGGTCCTCGGGCACGAAGCCGACGCCGGCATCGAGGATGTGACGGATGCTGCGCCCCACCAGCTCCTCGCCGTTGAGTCGCACCGAGCCCTGCACCTTCGGCTGCAGTCCGACGAGCGCCTCGGTCAGCTCGGTCTGGCCGTTGCCCTGGACGCCGGCGATCGCGAGGATCTCGCCGCCTCGCACTTCGAAGCTCACGTCGTTGACGGTGACCTGCCCGCGCGGGTCGATGACGGTGAGTCTCTCGACGACGAGGGAGCTGTCGTTGGGCTTCGGCGGGTCCTTCTGCACCGTGAGCTCGACCGCGCGCCCGACCATCATCGACGCGAGCTCCGCGTTCGTCGCCGTCGGCTCGGCCTCGCCGACGACCTTGCCGAGGCGGATGACGGTGATGCGGTCGGCGACCTCGCGGACCTCGCGGAGCTTGTGGGTGATGAAGACGATCGACGCGCCGGTCTCGCGCAGCTGGCGCATGATCCCCATGAGCTCGTCGGTCTCCTGCGGCGTCAGCACCGCGGTCGGCTCGTCGAACACGAGCACCTTCGCGTCGCGCGACAGCGCCTTGATGATCTCGACGCGCTGCTGCACGCCGACGGGGAGGTCTTCGACGACGGCATCCGGATCGACGTCGAATCCGAATCGCGACGAGATCTCGCGGACGCGCTTGCGCGCCTCCTCGACGTCGAGGAGTCCCGCGGCCTTCGTCGACTCGTGGCCGAGCATGACGTTCTCGGCGACCGTGAAGACGGGGATGAGCATGAAGTGCTGGTGCACCATGCCGATCCCTGCGCGCATCGCGTCGCCGGGACCGCGGAAGTTCTGGACGTGGCCGTCGAGCAGGATGACGCCTTCGTCAGCCTGGTACAGCCCGTACAGGACGTTCATGAGGGTGGACTTGCCGGCGCCGTTCTCGCCGAGGAGGCAGTGGATCTCGCCGGGCTCGACCACGAGATCGATGTGGTCGTTGGCGACGAGGCTCCCGAACCGCTTGGTTATGCCGCGGAGTTCGAGCTTCATGGTGCAGATCCTAGTGAGCAGGGTGCGGCGGCGCGATGAGGCCGCGGCACCGCGAATACGGCTGTGGGGAGGCCGGCGTGCCGGCCTCCCCACAGGGAGCGGGAATCAGCCCGCGAGGTAGGACTCGACCGGGATCGAGCCGTCGATGATGCCGGCTGCGATCTCGTCGAGCTCGCCCTGCAGATCGGGCGACACGCGGTCCTCGAAGTCGTGGAACGGAGCCAGGCCCACGCCGCCGTTCTCGAGGGTGCCCACGAACGGGGTGGCGTCGAAGTCGCCCTGGCCCGCGGCGACCACGGCCTCTTCGACACCGACGTCGATGAGCTTGCGGATCGAAGTCAGGAGGAGGTCGGCGACGCTCGGGTCGGTCTCGAACACGTCGGCGTCCACACCGAGGAGTGCGATCTCACGGCCGGAGCCGCGGATCACCGAAGCGGCGCTCTGGTAGATCGGGCCGCCGACCGGCAGCAGCACGTCGACGCCCTGGTCGACGATGCCCTGAGCGGCGTTGATCGCGTCCTGGTTGGCCTCGAAGCCACCCGTGAACACACCGTCCTGAGCGGCGCGGTCCCAGCCGATGACCTCGACGTTGTCGCCCTTCTGCTCGTTCCAGTACTCCACGCCCTGCGCGAAGCCGTCCATGAAGATCGAGACCGTCGGGAAGTTCATGCCGCCGAAGGTGCCGACCTTCTTGGCCGTCGAGAACGACGCCGACGCGTAGCCGGCGAGGAAGGCGGCCTGCGCGGTGTCGAAGACGATCGGCTTGATGTTCGGCGCATCCGTCTCGCCGTCGAAGTCGTTGTCGACGACGTCGTCGATCGACACGAACTCGATGTCGGGGTTGGCCGTGGCGGCCTCGCCCGCGGCCGCGGCGAGCGCGAAGCCGACGGTGATGATCAGGGTGCAGCCCTGGTCGATGAGGCTCGTGATGTTCGGCGCGTAGTCGGACTCGGAGCCGGACTCGACGGCCTTGAAGTCGACGCCGAGCTGGTCGGCCGCGCGCTCGAGGCCCTCGTAGCCGAGCTGGTTGAACGACTTGTCGTCGAAGCCGCCCGCGTCGGAGACCATGCAGGGCAGGAAGCCCTCGACGGCGCCGCCGGCGTCCGCGCCGCCGGTCTCGCCGTTGTCTTCGGGGGCCGACGCACAGCCGGCAAGAGCGACGAACATGCTCGCGGCGACCAGACCGCCGAGCAGTCGCTTTCGAGTGGAAACGGTCAACTCAACCTCCACGGGAGAAGACCCCGCGGACCTCGCGGGTGCATAGAGAAGTTACCCAGTGTCACCAGGGAGTTGCACGCCGGGACGGGGACTGGCGCCGAATGGTTACAAAGACGCAACAGACGACGATCGCGGCTTCGCAGGAAGCCTTACAGGACGTCGCCGCGCCCGTTGAGCTTGAGCGCGTCGACGACGCCCTTCACGCGCTGGGCGTGCTCGCTGGTGGTGACCAGCAGCGCGTCATCCGTGTCGACGACGACGATGTCCGTCACCCCGATCAGGCTGATCACGCGCGACGTCTGGCTCACGACGATGCCGGATGCGGCATCCGACAGGATCCTCGCGTTCTTGCCGAGCACCGCGAGGTCGTTCTTGCGGCCCTTCGAGTTGAGCTTCGCGAGACTCGCGAAGTCCCCCACGTCGTCCCAGTCGAAGTGGCCCGGCACGACGGCGAGGCGCCCCTTCTCCGCCGCGGGCTCGGCCACCGCGTAGTCGATCGCGATCTTCGGCAGCGTCGGCCACACGCGGTCGACGACGGGACCCCGCGCGTCGCGGTCGTCCCACGCCTCGGCGAGGTCCATGAGACCGGCGTACAGGGCGGGCTGGTTGTCGGCGATCTCGCCCAGGAGCACGTCCGCGCGGGAGATGAACATCCCCGCGTTCCAGAGGTGGTCGCGCGATGCGAAGTACTCTTTCGCGGTCTCGAGATCCGGCTTCTCCACGAAGCTCTCGACGAGCGCGGCCTCGGGCGCCCCCTCGATCACGAGTGCGCGCTTCTTCTTGATGTAGCCGAACCCGATGGACGGCTCGCTCGGCTGGATGCCGATCGTGCACACGAAGCCCTCGCGCGCGACCTCGACCGCCTGGCGCACCGCCCACTCGAACAGATGCGGCACGCGGATGACGTGGTCGGCCGCGAAGGAGCCGATGATGACGTCCGGCTCCCGCCGCGAGAGGACGGCGGCGGCGAGACCGATCGCGGCGGTCGAGTCGCGCGGCTCGGACTCGAGGAACACGTTCTTGTCGAGGATGCCGGGCAGCTCCTTCTCGACCGCGGCGCGGTGCGCGCGACCGGTCACGACGGCGATCCGGTCGCGACCCGTGAGCGGCTCGAGCCGCTTCCACGTGTCGTGCAGGAGCGTGTGCCCCGAGCCCGTCAGATCGTGCAGGAACTTGGGCGCGTCCGCGCGTGAGAGCGGCCACAGCCGGGAGCCGATCCCGCCTGCGGGGATGACGGCGTAGAAGTCCTCGATCGGTCCGGCCATGCTCACAGGCTAGCCGCGCGGACCGCACGGCACGATTCCTGACCGGCGGGACGCCACGGCCCTGCGTGATCCAAGCGCCCGTGAGACGGGAATAGGATGGTCAGGGCGCTGCGAAGCGTCCGGGATCCGATCCGGGGCCGACGAAGTGCTCCGGGCATCCGCGTTCTACCCCTAGGAAGGACGGGCCGTGTCTGCTCCAGCGCGCGTCACACCGTCGGTATCCGAGACCACGTCGCGAACCCCCCGCGGAACCCTGTACCGCGGTCGCGAAGGCATGTGGTCGTGGGTGCTGCACCGCATCACCGGCGTGGCGATCTTCTTCTTCCTGTTGGTGCACGTGCTCGACACGGCCCTCATCCGCGTCTCGCCCGAGGCGTACGACGCGGTGATCGGCACCTACAAGAACCCGATCATGGGACTCGGCGAGGT
>NZ_DASRXZ010000023.1:0-13972 GCF_035687345.1 Microbacterium sp. | reverse complement strand
CTGCAGATCACGCATCGCATCGACGACGACATCGACGTCGAGCGCGACCACATCGTGCGGACCCTGCTCGAGGCGGATCCGAGCATCCGGGTCGACGTGATCGAGGACTTCTCCACCGGCTATCACGCGCGCAACGGCGGCGGTGACACGATCCACACCGACGGGGACCTGCCGATCGTCGACGTGAGCGGGGGCGCGACGCACCCGCAGCACGAGAAGCATCGGCACTACGACCCCACGTCCACTCCCGTCGCCGACCCCGGCAAGCGACCGGCGTTCGAGCCGGCGGAGCGACTGCTGCAACGCCCGCAGTTCGACCCGGAGATGCCCCGGCCCAAATCGATCGTCGCGGGCGCATGTCTCGTGTTCTTCCGCGTCGTTGCCGGGCTCGTGCTCCTCGGCGAGATCGCGCTCAACTGGTCGGAGCTCACCGAACCGCCCGACGCGCAGGTGACGGGCCTGCCCGCCGGCTTGGAGGCCGTGCTCGGGTCGGTGGTGTTCTTCACGGTCGTGATGGTGGCGGTCGCACTCCTCGACGCGGTGCTCGGCGTGCTGATCCTGCACGGGGTGAACTGGGCGCGCGTCACCGTCATGGTCATCAGCACGATCTCGATCACGAGCGCCTTCATCGGATGGTGGGCGGATGCGCAGGAGATCACGATCTCGACGACGTTCCTGCCGCTCGGGCTCGACATCCTCCTGCTGCTCGCGCTGTCGAGCCGCAGCGCGGCGGCGTACTCGCGGCGCAACGAAGGCGACTCCCGATCCCGGCGGCGCCGGGCGCGTTAGCCTTTACCGGTGTTCGACAGTCCGCTCTCGGCGTCGGCGTACGAGGTGCTCGGGGTCGATCCGGCCGTCGACGAGGAGTCCCTGCGCCGTGCGTACCGCCTGCGCCTGAGGCAGACCCACCCCGACACCGGCGGCGACGCCGCCGTGTTCGTGCAGGTGCAGCGCGCGTGGGAGCTCGTCGGCACGCCCGCCGCGCGCGCCGCCTACGACCGCGGCCACGGGTTCGGCGTCAAGCCCGCACCCGAGTGGTCGGGCTTCCGCCCGCCGCAGCGCACGCAGACGCGCGACACCCGCCCCCGCGCGCGCTCGTTCGGGCATCCCGGCGGCTGGCGGCGCGAACGCTACCTCGACCTCATCCGCGAGTGGGCGGGCCGCGGGGTCACGCTCGACGACCCGTACGACCCTGCGCTCGTGCGGTCGGCGCCGCACCACCTCAAGCGCCTCCTCGCCGACGCTCTCGCCGAAGAGGCGACCGCCCGCATCGTGGCAGACCTCGGCATGGGGTACACCGTGTGGCACGACGTCGTCGCCGACGAGCGCGACCCCGACGCGAAGCTCGACCACATCGTCCTCGGCCCGAGCGGCCTGTACGGCGTGCTGTCGGAGGACTTCGGCGGGCCCGTGCGTCTGCGCCGCGGCGAGCTCATCGGCGAAGGCGTCAGCGGATCGCCGATCGCCGACCTCGTGCGCAGCATGCGCGCGGTGGCCCGCGCCGCCCGCGTACGGTTCGGCGGCGCGATCGTGGTGCTCCCCGACGAAGACCTCGAACAGGCGATCTCCGAGATCGGCAGGGTGAAGGGCGTGCCGGTCGCGGTCGTCGCGCGCAGCGCGCTCGCGACGGTGCTGCGGCGCGGGATCACGGGCGCGCGCGAGGTCGGCGGCAATGAGGTCTTCGACGTGCGCACTCGCCTGCAGCAGACCGTGCGCTTCGCCTGACCCCGCCCTAGGCTCGCGAAGGTGGATCCCATCATCGCGGTCTTCGTCATCCTCGCGGTGGCGATCGTCGCGTTCGTGTCGGGGAGGATTCCGATCGGGCTCGTCGCGGTGGGCGTCGCGGTGGCCTTGTGGGCGACCGGCGTTCTCACGCTGCCCGAGGCGCTCGCGGGGTTCGGCGACCCGATGGTCATCTTCATCGCGACGCTGTTCGTCATGAGCGAGGCTCTCGACGCGACGGGGGTCACCGTGTGGATCGCGCAGCGCGTCGTCGGTCGCGCGGGCACCGATCGTCGTCGGCTCACGGTCGTGATCGGTGCGATCGTCGCGCTGCTGACCGCGTTCATCAGCATCAACGGAGCCGTGGCTGCTCTCATCCCCGTGGTGGTGGTCGTCGCGCTGCGCGCGGGCATCGTGCCGTCGCGCCTGCTGATCCCGCTCGCGTTCATGGCGAGCGCGGGGTCCCTCCTGACCCTGACCGGAACGCCGGTCAACATCATCGTGTCCGACCTCGCCGCTCAGGCCGGCGGCCGCCCGTTCGGGTTCTTCGAGTTCGCGCTGGCCGGGCTCCCGGTGCTCGTGTGCACGATCGCCATCGTGGCGCTCGGCGGGCATCGACTGCTGCCGGAGCGCGATCCCGAACACCTGAGCGGCGTCACCGACGCAGGGGCGAAGGCGCGCCTGCTCCGCGAGAGCTACGCCGTCGACCTCGACACGCATGCGCTGTTCAGTGCCCAGGAGGGCGTGATCGAGGTGCTCATCGCGCCGCGGTCGTCGCTCATCGGCCGCGAGATCTACCCCGGCATGACCACGCGCGAAGAGGACCTCGTGATCCTCGCGGTGAGGCGCGGAGGAAAGGCGCCGGATGCCGCATCCGACCCCAATCGCACCACGACGCTCGAGGCCGGAGACGCCGTCCTCGTTCAGGGGCCGTGGGCGGCACTCGAGCGCTACGCGCGCTCGCCCGACATCATCGCGGTGACGCCCCCGCAGACGCTGCAGCGCGTGGTGCCGCTCGGCAAGGGCGCGAAGCGCGCGCTCGTGATCCTCGCATCCATGGTCGCGCTTCTCGCGACCGGACTCATCCCGCCCGCGGTCGCGGGGCTGCTCGCGGTGGGCGCCCTCGTGCTGACGCGTGTGCTCACGGTGCCGCAGGTGTACCGCGCGGTGTCGTGGACGACGATCGTGCTCATCGCCGGAATGATCCCGCTCTCGAACGCCTTCGTGTCGACCGGCGCGGCGGGCGTCATCGCCGACGCGGTGCTCACGATGACCGGCGGTGCGTCGCCGATCCTCGCGCTGCTCGTGCTCTGCGTCGTGACGATCATCCTGGGGCAGTTCATCTCGAACGTCGCGACCGTGCTCGTCGTCGCGCCGATCGCGGTGTCGATCGCCCAGACGACGGACGTGAGCGTGCAGCCGTTCATGATGGCGCTCACGGTGGCGGGTGCGGCCGCATTCCTGACCCCGATCGCGACGCCGGTGAACCTCATGGTCATGCAGCCTGGCGGGTACCGGTTCGGCGACTACTGGCGGCTGGGCTTGCCGCTCGCGATCGTGTTCCTCGCGTTCGCGGTGCTCTACGTGCCGCTCGTGTGGCCGCTCTGATCCGCGCTCCGGGTCGGGTCAGCCGCTGAGACCGAACAGCTCCAGCGGATGCGTGAGGCGCCACCATGCGCTCGGCCCCTCGACCTCCTCGGCGAGCTCGAGCTCGACCTCGGTCGCGTTCAGCGGCCCCTCGACCGAGAGGGTGCCGACCTTGTCGCCCTTCTGGCGCGAGTCACCGAGCGAGAACGTCGAGTTCACGGTCGCGACGCCGCCGTTCCACAGGATGACACTCGCGTCGGCGGCCGTGACGATGTCGACCTGCTCGCCCCACTCGGTCTGGACGATCCCCGCCGTCGTGCCGGCGGTGACGGACGGACGCGGCTGAAGCTCCTGCTCGAGCTGCGCGTAGAGCGCGCGGGAGGCTTCGAGCCGCGCCGCGTCGTCGGGCTGACCGAGCACCGACGCGGTGACGCGCACGGTCGTGTCGCCGATCGTGAGGTTCTTGGCGGACAGGAGGTTCCAGATGTCGAGCGTGCCCGTCTTGATGCCGACCACGCCCGGATCGGCGAGAAGCCCGTTCGTGTTCTCGACAAGCCCCGCGCCGGGCAGCTCCACCGACGGCTTCGCGACGATCTCGGCGATCACCGGGTTCGCGAGGGCCTTGTCGGCGAGCACGAGCAGCGACTCGGGCGTCGCGGTGTTCCCCGGGTCCATGCCCGTGGGCTCGACGACCGTGATGCCCTCCACACCGTGGGCCGTCAGCCACCTCATGGCTGCGTTCGCGAACACCGAGTCCGACGGCCACAGGTTGCCCGCCAGGCGGTCGGCGTAGTTGTTGGCGGAGCCGATGAGCATGCCCTCGAGGAGCTGATACTGGGTCAGCGTGCCGCCGACGGGCACGTCGAGCGCGGACTCGCCGTTCCAGCGGTAGTTCCAGTACTGGTTGCGGTCGCCCCACCCGAACCGGAACTCCGGGCCCTGCTCGCCGGGCGCGAGCGGCATCTCCTCGAGCACGACGAGCGCCGTGACCACCTTCGTGATGCTCGCCATGGACACGGCATCCGCGTTCGATGCCGCCGATCCGACGCCGCGCACCGAGACCGCGGCGCTGCCGACCGCCGGCCACGGCATCGCGGTGGCCGCCGCGGGCGCGGAGTCGACCTGGATGCTCTCGACCGTCGGCGCGACCGCGTGCAGCGGCCACAGGAGCGTCGTCGCGGCGTACGCGCCGAGGACCGCGGCGGTCACGCCCGCGGGCACGAGCACACCGGGGCGGAACGGCGATCGGCGCGGCGGGTTCGCGAGCAGGTCGTTCTCGACCGGCACGTACGGGCTGGTCGCCGTCGCGAGGTCGGGGCCGACGCGTCCGCCGAGGGCGACGGTCGTCTCGTCCACCCACGCGAGCGCGATGCGCTTGCGGTCGGCCGGCTCCTCGTCGTGCTCCGCCGGAGGAGTCTGTGTCGCCCTGACCGCGGCGGGCTCCGGCTCGGCCGCGGGCGGCATCGTGAGGGTCGGCTCGGCAGAGGGGATGGACTCGACCGGTGCGGTGGGCGAGACGGGCGCCGCCGACGCGGTGAACGCGAAGACGGGCTCAGGCGCGCTCGTGCGCGAGTAGTGGGGGCGGGGCGCGGCCGCGGCCTTCGGGCGCTCCTCGGCGTCGTCGAGCCCGAACAGCTCCTCCAGCCCCAGCGCGCCCGAATCGGTGCCGACCGGTGACGGGGCGCCGAAGACGGACTCCGCGGATGCCCCGACCGGCGGCGCCGACCTCGGTGGCGCGACGAAGGGCTCGTCGCGCGTCGCCGAGGCGGGATCCGGGGCGACAGGCGTGGTTGCGGAGCGGTCTGCATCGGATGCCGGGGTCGCGGTCGCGGCATCCGGAACGCTCTCGATCAGACCTTCGCCGAGACCGGCCGCATCGCGCTCTTTCGGCGTCTTGTCAGGCCCTTCCGGACCCTTCGCCGAGCCGGATGCCTCCATGCGCGCGGCGCGCAGGGCGCGGCGCGAGGGGGGAGGTGTATCGGCGAGGGTCACCAGATTAAGGTACCCGCTAAGCGGGCTATACTCGTCGCGTCAACCACGGGAGTCCGGTGTGCCGGGCTGAGAGGAAGCGAAAACGCTTCGACCGTCGAACCTGATCTGGGTCATGCCAGCGCAGGGAGGAGTAACGATGCACACGTCTACGTCAACGTCCGCGTCGCACGTCGCCCACCGTTTCCGGTGGCGCGTCGTCGACATCGTCGTCGCCAGCGTCATCGGCGTCGCAGCAGGAGTGCTGTTCTGGCTGTGGGGCCTCGCGTGGCCCGGCCTCGACAGCGTGCTCTCGTTCACGCCGGGGCTGTCGGGTCTACTCGCCGGCGGCTGGCTGTTCGCCGGGGTGCTGGGCGGCCTCATCATCCGCAAGCCGGGTGCGGCGCTCTATACGGAGGTCGTCGCCGCCGTCGTCTCGATGGCGCTCGGCACGCAATGGGCCTTCCTCACGTTCGTGTGGGGCCTCGTGCAGGGCGCGGCGGCCGAGCTCGGGTTCGCGATCCTGCTGTACGCCAACTGGCGGCTGCTCGGGGCGCTCACGTCGGGCGCGCTCGCCGGCATCGCCGTGGGCCTTCTCGACACGACGTTCACATCGATCGCGGCGCTGTCGTTCGAGGCCCGGGCCGTGTACTTCGTGTCGGCGGTCGTCTCGGGCATCGTCATCGCGGGCCTGCTGTCGTGGGTCATCGCGAAGGCGCTTGCTGCGACTGGAGCGCTCGATCGCTTCGCCGCCGGCCGGGAGGCGAGGGCGCGCGAGGCAGAGCCCTCCGACGCTGCGTGACCGGCGCCCACGTCGTCGCTCGCGGCTGGGGCTGGCGCCACGCCGGACGGCGGCGCTGGGCCGTCGCCGATCTCGACCTCGACATCGCCCCCGGAGAGCGGGTGCTGCTGCTCGGCGCGAGCGGCTCGGGCAAGAGCACGCTCCTGCGGGGACTGGCGGGCGTTCTCGGCGACGCCGAGGACGGCGAGGTGGCGGGTGAGCTCACGGTCGACGGAGTGCCGCCGGCGCACGCGCGCGGCCGGGCCGGGCTCGTGCTGCAGGACCCCGATGCGCAGGTCATCCTCGCGCGAGTGGGCGACGATGTCGCGTTCGGATGCGAGAACCTCGGCGCCCCGCCGGATGAGATCTGGCATCGCGTCGATGACGCGCTCGATGCCGTCGGGCTCGACGTCGGGCGGGGTCGCTCGACGTCGCAGCTCTCGGGCGGGCAGAAGCAGCGCCTCGCGCTCGCCGGTGTGCTCGCGATGCGGCCCGGCCTCGTGCTCCTCGACGAGCCGACGGCGAACCTCGACCCCGAAGGCACCGTCGAGGTGCGCGACGCGGTGCTCGCGGTCGCAGAGCGCACGGGCGCCACGCTCGTCGTCGTCGAGCACCGCGTGGAGCTGTGGGCCGAGCACGTCGACCGCGTGGTGGTGCTCGCCGAACCCGGGAGCGGCCCGGCGGTGCTCGCCGACGGGACGCCGGCGCAGGTCTTCCGGTCGCACGAGCGAGAGCTGACGGATGCCGGGGTCTGGGTGCCCGGAGTGCCGCCGGCGTTCGCGCGGCGACCGCTCGCGGCGGCTCCCGGCGAGACGCTGCTCACGGCGGACGGGCTGGCGGTCGGCCGGAGGCCGTTCGGTGCGAAGGAGGCGCGGATCGCGGCATCCGGCATCTCGCTCTCGGTCGACGCCGGACGCGCCCGCGCGATCACAGGACCCAACGGCGCGGGCAAGTCCACGCTCGCGGCGACGCTCGCGGGCCTCCTGCCGCCGATCGACGGCGAAGTGCGCGCGACCGAGGCGCTGCGCGCCGGCGCGCGCGGCGCGGGGCCGCACGCGTGGCGCTCGCGGGAGCTGCTCACGCGCATCGGGACGGTGTTCCAAGACCCCGAGCACCAGCTGCTCACGACCCGCGTGCGCGACGAGCTCGAGGTGGGCCCCCGCGCGCTGGGGCTCAGCGAGGCCGAGACCGCGGCGCGCGTGGAACCCCTGCTCGAACGCCTGCGGTTGACGCGCCTCGCGGCGGTCAACCCCTTCACGCTGTCGGGCGGCGAGAAGCGCCGCCTCACGGTCGCCGCCGCGCTCGCGACCAAGCCCCGCGTGCTCGTGCTCGACGAGCCGACGTACGGGCAGGACGCACGCACGTGGCGCGAGCTCGCCGCGCTCATCGACGAGGTGCGCGCCGAGGGCACCGCCGTCGTGTTCGTGTCGCACGACCGCGCGCTCGTCGACGCACTCGCCGACGTCGAGCTCGCCCTCGGAGCGGGGGTGGCGCCGTGAGCCTCATCGCCGCCGACCTGCGTCACTCGCGCCTCGCGAACGTGAACCCGGTCGCGAAGCTCGCCGCCGCGCTGGTCATGTCGGTGACGCTCCTCATGTCGATCGACCCGGTCTCGGCCGGAGTCACGCTGGCCGCGACACTCGTGCTGCTGCCGTTCGCGGGGCTCACCGCGAGGCAGCTGTGGCTGCGGCTGTGGCCGATCGTCGTCGGAGCGGGCATCGCCGCGATCGCGACCGTCCTCTACGGACGGCCGTCGGGGACGATGCACTTCGAGTGGGGCATCCTGCGGATCAGCGACGGGTCGATCGACCTCGCCCTCTCGATCTTCCTGCGCGTGCTCGCGATCGCCGTGCCGAGTGTCGTGCTGTTCGCGACGACCGACCCGACCGACCTCGCCGACGGGCTCGCCCAGATCCTGAAGCTGCCCGCCCGGTTCGTCATCGGCGCGCTCGCGGGACTGCGGCTCGTCGGGCTGCTCATCGAGGACTGGCGTGAGCTCTCGCTCGCACGCCGGGCGAGAGGGGTCGCGGATGCCGGGCGCCTCCGCCGCCTCGCGGGTCAGTCGTTCGCGCTGCTCGTCCTCGCGATCCGCCGCGGCACGAAGCTCGCGACCGCGATGGAGGCACGCGGCTTCGGCGGACGCGGACCTCGCACGTGGGCGCGGCCCTCGCGCCTGCGGTGGCGCGACGCGGGGATCGTCGCGATCGCGATCGGGATCGCCGCGGCATCCGTCATCGCCGCGATCGCCGCGGGCACGTGGCGGTTCATCCTCGGGCTCTGACGCCCGAGCCGGTGCCCGCGCGCCGCGGATCAGCCCGCCGCGACGAGCTTCTCGTAGTACGGCTGCAGTGCCGGGAAGTAGTCCTCGAAGGCGATCTCCGCGACGTCGCGCTTCTCGAACGCGGCGGTGAGCCGGTCGAGGTAGTACTCCCACCCGGGGCCGATCGTCCCGATGTCGTCCTCCGGAGCGAGGCGCTGCCCGAACGTCAGCGTCGTGCCGGCATCGCCCTCGCCGGAGTCGTCGAGCTCGAGCCACAGATACCAGCCGCCTGCCTCGCCCGAGGTCTCCACGACGAGGCGCCGCGGTGGTTCGCACACGTGGATGACGGTGCGGGACGCGGCGGCATCCGGACTCTCCGCGGTCATGAAGAAGTCGACCGCACCCGCCGTCGGGTCGCCCTCCCACCGTCCGATCCAGCGCTCCAGGCGACCGGAGTCCGTGCACATCGCCCACACCTGCGCGATCGGCGCGGCGAACGTGCGTGTGAGGACGAGGTTCGGCTTGCCGTCGATCGCGGTGACCGTCCCGCGTGGCCCAGAGGTCGTCATGTCGCGTTCCAGAGCTCCTTGTAATAGTGGAGGCGCTCGCGATCCGGCGCGACGCCGTACGCGGCGAGGAGCGTCTCCTCCCACCCGGCCCCATAGTTCCACCCGGTGCTCATCGCCGCCACTGCGATATCGGCCCAGCGGTCGGCGACCCCGAGAGCGCCGAGGTCGACATGGGCCGTCCAGTGCCCGTCGTCGCAGATGAGCGTGTTGGGGCAGCACGCGTCGCCGTGGCACACGACCAGCCGGTCGACGGGCGGGGCCTCGCGAAGCGCGTCGGGAACACGGATGCCGCGTCCCGCCGCGTTCTCGACACGCGAGGGCACGCCCCAATCGAACGGGCACTCCTCGACCGGCAGCGCGTCGTGCAGGGCGCGAAGCCCTTCGCCGATCGCGCGGACGGCCGTGTCGGGCTCGGCGATCCAGCGCGGATCGACCGCAGACAGGCCCGGCATCGCCTCGGTCACCAGCCACTCGTGCTCGTCGTCTCCGCCCAGCTCGAGCACGCGCGGCACCGGCGTGAAGGCCGCCGCCCACGCGAGGCGCTCCGCTTCGCCGGCGAACGAGGTCTCGGCGTTGCGCGGCCCGTGCTTGATGAAGCGGCCGTCGTCGGTGCGGAACGCGAGCCCTCCGTAGTCGTTGATCCACACCGGCACGATCGCGGCGCCGCGCGCGAGCTCGGTCACTCTCTCGGGCACCGAGAGCGAGTCATCCGGAATGGACATGGGTCCATCGTCGCCCACCCGGCGCGTCCTTCGCCCGGATCAGGACATCTGGCGCACACAGGAAGTTTTCGCGCCTATCGTCCTGTCTCCGCCGGATGTCCTGACCCGGGCGGGGCTTAGGGCGGGGCGTGCTGGAGGAGCTCGCGCAGCAGCACGGCGTGATTCTGCTCGGGGTCGTTCACGCTGTAGAGCAGGGTCGTGACCGGATGCCGCGCCACCTCGCTCCGCAGTCGCTCGAGCGCCTCGGCGGTGGGACCCGCCAGCTCGGCGCGGTACGCGTCGACGAACGCGCCCCACGGCATGCCCTCGTGGTGGTACCGCTTGCGAAGCTCCGTCGACGGCGCGACGTCCTTCGCCCACAGGTCGACGGCGGCGCGCTCCTTCGAGACGCCGCGCGGCCACAGCCGATCGACGAGCACGCGGAAGCCGTCGTCGGGCGACGCGTCGTCGTAGACGCGCTTGAGTCGGAGGTCCATGGGGTTCAGTCTGGTGCGAGAGGCCTCCGGGCGCGAGGGGAGAACCACCGGCGAGGGTGGCACCGAGTACCGCGTATGGTGGGATGCGATGTCGCGCCGAGGCGGCGCCGGAGTCGAGTTCGAAGGAGAGCACATGGACACCGCGGGTTCAGCCGCTGCATCCGGCCCGTCCGATCCCGTCCTGCTGCGCGTCGACGACGGGCTCGCACGCATCACGCTCAACCGTCCCGAACGGCTCAACGCGTTCGACCCCGACCTCGCGCACGCGTGGGCCGAGGTCACGGCCGAGGCGACGTCGCGCGACGACGTCGGCGCGATCATGCTCGAGGGCGCGGGCGGCTCGTTCTGCGCGGGCGGCGACGTGCAGGCGATGGCCGCCGGCGGTGTCGCGGGCGGGGCGGACATCAGCCGTCTCGCCGAGGTGATCAACCGCGGCATCCGTGCTCTCACCGAGTCGTCGGTGCCGGTCGTCGCGGCGGCGCACGGCACGACCGCGGGCGGCGGCCTCGGCATCCTCATGACGAGCGACTACGCGATCGTGGGCGCCGACTCCCGCATCGGGAGCCTCTACGCGAACATCGGCCTCACACCCGACCTCTCCGTGTCGACGCAGCTCGCGCGGGCCGTGGGCGAGCGCCGAGCGCTGCAGCTCGTGCTGCAGGCGCGCCTGCTGAGCGCGACCGAGGCGCTCGAGTGGGGCCTCGTGGCCGAGGTCATCTCTGCGGAGAACCCCGGCGACATCGCGGCACGCGTCAAGGCCCGCGCCGAAGAGGTCGCGCGGTTCTGGCTCGCCGGCGCCCACCGTGCGTACGGCGAGGCGAAGCGGCTCATCCGCTCGCAGCCGTCGCGCTCGTTCGCCGACCACCTCTCCGAGGAGGCGCGCACCATCGGCGCGATGTTCGACACCCCCGATGCGCAGGCCCGCATCGCGGCGTTCGCCGCCGCATCCGGGTCGCACCGCCCTTCCGCACCCGAGTCCCAGGAGAAGGCATGACCGACACGACCCCGACCGGCGCCCCGCTCGCCGGCAAGACGATCCTCATGTCGGGCGGCAGCCGCGGCATCGGCCTCGCGATCGCGCTGCGCGCTGCGCGCGACGGCGCCAACATCGCGATCCTCGCCAAGACCGATACCCCGCACCCGAAGCTCGAGGGCACCGTCCACACCGCCGCCGAGGCGATCCGCGAAGCCGGCGGCAATGCGCTGCCGATCGTCGGCGACGTGCGCAACGACGACGACGTGACCGAGGCCGTACTGCAGACGCAGGGAGAGTTCGGCGGCATCGACATCGTCGTCAACAACGCGTCCGTCATCGACCTCTCGCGATCGCTCGACCTGGCGACGAAGAAGTACGACCTCATGCAGGACGTCAACGTCCGCGGCACCTTCATGCTCTCGCGCGCCGCGATCCCGATGCTCAAGGAGGCGGAGAACCCGCACATCCTGTCACTGTCGCCGCCGCTGAACCTGTCGCCGAAGTGGCTCGGCGCGCACACGGGCTACACGCTCGCGAAGTACGGCATGACGATGGCGACCCTCGGCTTCGCGGCCGAGTTCGCCGCCGACGGCATCGCCGCGAACACACTGTGGCCGCGCACGACGATCGCGACCGCGGCAGTGCAGTTCGCGCTCGGCGGCGACCGCATGATGAAGGTCAGCCGCACGCCCGAGATCTACGCGGATGCCGCGTACGAGGTGCTCACGAAGCCGTCACGCGAGTACACGGGGCAGACCCTCATCGTCGAGGACGTGCTGCGCGACGCCGGAGTGACGGACTTCTCGCGCTACGCCGCCGTGCCGGGCACGCCCGACGAGGCGCTGTTCCCCGACATATTCCTCGACTGACGCCTTTCGGCGGCGCGCCCTGTCACGAGATCAGGACGCGTCGCCGAGAGCAGGACGGATGCCGCGAAAGCGTCCTGTCGGTGGCATCCGCCTGTTCTATTGCGAGGAAATCGGATGCCGCGGTTCAGTCCGCCCGCACGAGCAGGTCGCCCACCTCGCAGTCGAGTGCGCGGCAGATCGCCGAGAGCGTCGAGTAGCGGATGGCTCGCGCCCGGTCGTTCTTGAGGATCGAGAGGTTCACCACCGAGACGCCCACGAGCTCCGAGAGGCGCGTGAGGGTCATGCCGCGCTCTTCGAGCAGCTCGTCGAGGCGGCAGTGGATCCCGGAGGGGCCCTCGTCGCCGGCGGGGGTCATACGAGCAGCTCCGTCTCGCGCTGCATCCGCGTGCCGATCTCGAACGCTGCCGCGACGAGCGCGAGACCGAGCGCCCACCCCACCGGCGCGAGGTCCAGCGCGAGGGCTCCGGCCAGCAGCCCCTCGTACGGCCCGTCGCCGCTGTCGCCGGCGGTGATCGTGCCGACCCCGAGGTACTCCACCACGGAGCTGCGCGCGAAGCTCGCGAACACCTGCGATCCGAGTCCGCCGACGAGGACTGCGATCGCTGCGATCCCCACGACGCTGGGCAGCGATCTCACGAACGGGCGTCCGCGCAGGAGCACGATCGCGAGCCACGCGACGGCGATGCTGATCGCGAGCGTCGCGAGCGCGGGGAGTGCGCCTTCGAGGTAGAGCAGCCAGCGGGTCGCGGTCGGCAGACCGATGAGCTCGAGCCATGCGGTCTCGTAGCCGCCGCCGGCGATCGCCTCCGACCTCTCGATGAACTCGGGTGCGGGCGAGTTCCCCAGCACGAACCCCGTGACGAGGGATGGATCGGCCGAGAACACGTGCACCGCGCTCGCGATGAGCAGGTAGACCGTCCCGGCTGTGATGAGCAGCGCGCCCGTCCCGACCAGTGCGACGACCCACTCCTCGACCTTCGAGAGCGACCCCGTCGCAGACCCGCGACGACTGCGCACCATGACGATCACCACGATGGTCGCGACGAGGACCGGGAGCCCGACCCACAGCGCGAGGAACTGCCACCCGAACATGCGCACTCCATATCGATAATCGTTGTTATCGAAAAACGATAAATCGACGGATGCCTCGTGTCAACCCTCCACCGCGTATGCCGCCGCAGCTCCTGCGCCGTCACCGGCGTAGGAGATGGTGCGAGGGAAGGACGGGTCCCAGCATCCGGTCCTTCACCCGGACCATGTCCTACCTCCGACTCGGGGCAGGAGGGCCGCGCTATGCCCACGGCGAACAGCGGCGTGCGGCATCCGTGCTCTGGCTACCCTCGAATACAAGGCCAGAGGAGTCGACCGACCCCTCGCGCCCTCGGAGGAAAGACGATGTTCGAGAGATTCACGGATCGTGCCCGTCGCGTGGTTGTGCTCGCCCAGGAAGAGGCGAAGATGCTCAACCACAACTACATCGGCACGGAGCACATCCTGCTCGGTCTCATCCACGAGGGCGAAGGGGTCGCCGCGAAGGCGCTCGAGTCCCTCGGCATCTCGCTCGACGCCGTACGCGAGCAGGTGCAGGACATCATCGGGCAGGGCCAGCAGCAGCCGACCGGTCACATCCCGTTCACCCCGCGCGCCAAGAAGGTGCTCGAGCTCTCGCTGCGCGAGGCGCTCCAGCTCGGCCACAACTACATCGGCACGGAGCACATCCTGCTCGGTCTCATCCGCGAGGGTGAGGGCGTCGCGGCCCAGGTGCTCGTCAAGCTCGGCGCAGACCTGAACAAGGTGCGCCAGCAGGTCATCCAGCTGCTCAGCGGCTACCAGGGCAAGGAGCCCGCAGCCGTCTCGGGCGCTGCCCACGACAACCCCTCGCAAGCCCAGGGAGGCTCGCAGGTGCTCGACCAGTTCGGCCGCAACCTCACGCAGGCCGCACGCGAGAACAAGCTCGACCCGGTCATCGGGCGCGAGAAGGAGATCGAGCGCGTCATGCAGATCCTGTCGCGCCGGTCGAAGAACAACCCCGTCCTCATCGG
>NZ_DASRXZ010000022.1:0-14196 GCF_035687345.1 Microbacterium sp. | reverse complement strand
CAGGACCAGCTGCCGTCGACGCATCCGGTCGTCGCCGAGATCCGCGACCTCGAGGACGTGCAGGTCAACTTCGACGGCATCACGTACGCCAAGGGCGGGTCGGTGCTCAAGCAGCTCGCCGCGTGGGTGGGCATCGAGCAGTTCTTCGCCGGCGTCGCCGCGTACTTCAAGAAGCACGAGTGGTCGAACACCGAGCTGTCCGACCTCCTCGCGGAGCTCGAGGCCACGAGCGGCCGCGAGCTGTCGAGCTGGTCGAAGAAGTGGCTCGAGACGGCCGGCGTCAACACGCTGTCGCCCGAGATCAAGACCGACGTCGACGGTGAGATCACGCGCTTCGCGATCGTGCAGACCGCCCCGGCGGACTACCCCACGATCCGACCGCACCGCCTCGGCGTGGGCTTCTACGACCTGCAGGGCGACGCGCTCGTGCGCACGCACCGCGTCGAGCTCGACGTCGACGGCGACCTCACCGAGGTGCCCGAGCTGAAGGGCCGCAAGCGCCCCGACCTCGTGCTGCTCAACGACGACGACCTCGCGTACGCGAAGATCCGCCTCGACCAGCAGTCCCTCCGCACCGCGATCGACCACCTCGCGGGGATCAGCGACCCGCTCGCGCGCTCCCTCGTGTGGGGCGCGGCCTGGGACCAGACGCGCGACGCCGAGGCATCCGCGAGCGACTACATCGACCTCGTGCTGCGCAACATCGGCTCCGAGACCGAGTCGACGACTGTGCGCACGACCCTCGCGCAGCTCCAGCTCGCGGCGAACTCGTACGTGGCGCCCGACAAGCGCACCGCGTCGCGCGAGAAGGTCGCCGACGGTCTGTGGGAGCTCGCACAGGCGGCCGAGGCCGGCAGCGACAGCCAGCTGCAGTTCGTGACGGCGTTCGCGAGCGCCGCCGCGACCCCCGCGCAGTGGGAGACCGTGCGCAAGGTCCGCGACGGCGAGACGACGCTCGACGGCCTCGAGATCGACACCGACCTCTCGTGGCAGCTGCTCGTGTCGCTCGCCGCGGGCGGCGTCGTGACGGCGGCCGACATCGACGAGGCGCTCGCCGCGGACAACACCGCGAAGGGCGGCGAGTTCGCCGCGCAGGCGAAGGCCGCGCTGCCGGGCGCCGACGCGAAGAAGGCCGCGTGGTCGTCGCTCATCGACAAGGACGACCTGCCCAACACGATCGTGCGCTCGGCCACCCTCGGGTTCACTCATCCCGCGACGGTCGGCGACCTGACCGAGTTCGTCGAGCCGTACTTCGCGATGCTGATCCCGGTGTGGGAGTCGCGCACGTACAAGATCGCGGAGTACCTCATCACGGGGCTCTACCCGGCGCCGCTCGCGAATGTCGAGCTTCGCGATGCGACCCGCAAGTGGCTCGAGGCGAACGCCGATGCCGCCCCCGCGCTGCGCCGCCTCGTGCTCGAGAACCTTGCGGGCGTCGAGCGCGCCCTGTCGGTGCAGGAGCGCGACGCGCAGTAATCACGACACGACGGATGCCCCGGCCCGCCGTGCACGGTAGGCCGGGGCATCCGTTTCTCTCAGCCTCGCCTCGTTAAGATCGACCCGATGGACATCGCCCCCTTCGCAACGGCTCCGCCGCCCCAGTGGTCCTGGGAGTGGTGGCTCCAGATCATCACCCAGACGGGATGGAAGGTCATCGCGATCGCGGCGATCATCGTCGGCGCGTTCGTCGTCTCGTGGCTGCTCAAATTCGTCATCCGGCGCGTCGTCAACCGCATCGTGTCCGGGGCCAAGAGCAAGGCGCGCGTGGATGACACGCAGGCCCTCGAACGCACCCCGCTCGCCGCGGTCCGGCTCGTGCAGCGCACGCGCACGCTGGGCTCGATCCTGCAGAACATCGTCAACGTCGCGATCGTCATCGTCGCGATCCTGATGATCATCAACGTCATCGACTCGTCGGTGCTGGGCTCGTTCGCGCTCCTGTCCGCCGCGATCGGCGCGGGACTCGGCTTCGGCGCGCAGAACATCGTCAAGGACGTGCTCAACGGCATCTTCATCGTCGCGGAGGACCAGATCGGCATCGGCGACGTCGTCGACGTCGGCCTCGCGTCGGGAATCGTCGAGTACGTGAGCGTGCGCATCACTCACGTGCGCGACGTCAACGGCACGCTGTGGTACGTGCGCAACGGAGAGATCACGCGCATCGGCAACATGTCGCAGGGCTGGTCGCGCGTCATCGTCGACCTCGCGGTGCCGGCGGACGCCGACATCGAGACCGTCGAGGACGCGCTTCTCCAAGCCGCGAAGACCCTGCACAAGGAGCCGAAGTGGCGAACGCGCATCCTCGAGCAGCCCGAGGTGTGGGGACTGGAGTCCGTGTCGGGCGATGCGCTCGTCATCCGCGTCGTCATGAAGACGCGCCCCAACGCGAAGGACGACGTCGCGCGCGAGCTGCGCATGCGCCTCAAGCGCGCGATCGACGAACTGGGGCTCACGCTCCCGCAGCTCAGCACCGTCATGCTCACGGGCCTCGAGGGTGCCCAGCGCGTGCGCGGAGCGAACCCGCCCAAGACGAAGCCCAACCCCGTGCCGCCCGACGCGGGCAAGGCCGGCAGCGTGGTCTGGAAGCCGAAGAAGCCGAAGCAGCCGAAACAGGATCCGAGCGGGGGTGCGCAATGAGCGACGACACGGATGCCGCGCCCCTCACCTTCTACGAAGAGGTCGGCGGCCACGAGACGTTCGTCCGCCTGGTCGACACGTTCTACCGGGGCGTCGCCGAGGACGAGCTGCTGCGCCCGATGTATCCGGAAGAGGATCTCGGTCCCGCCGCCGAGCGGCTCACGATGTTCCTCGAGCAGTACTGGGGCGGCCCCACGACGTACAGCGAGAGGCGGGGGCACCCGAGACTGCGGATGCGGCACTCCCCGTACCACGTCAACCCCGAGGCCCGCGACCGGTGGCTCAAGCACATGCGCGACGCCGTCGATGAGCTGCGGCTTCCGCCGCTCCACGAGGAGACGCTGTGGGACTACCTGCAGCGCGCGGCGTTCGCGATGGTCAACACGTTCGAGCCGACGGGCATCGGCCCCGCAGCAGGCGGACGCGACGCGACGATCGTCCCGCGACCGGACGCCGGGAACGTGCCGCGGTCTTCGATCCCCGTGACGGCTGCCCCGGCATCCGGCGACGATCGCCGCGACGACTCGGCAGTGCCGCCCGGAAGCGACTGATCTCCCCACACCCACGCAGCACACGACAAAGGAGTCGCCACATGCCCGCACCCTCGCCGCACTCCGCGGACCTGCTCGTCATCGGCTGGGGCCTCGCCGGCCTCGTCGCGGCATCCGAGGCGGTCGCGGCCGGCAAGCGCGTCGTCATCGTCGACCAGGAGCCGCGCACGAATCTCGGCGGCCAGGCGTGGTGGTCGTTCGGAGGGCTCTTCTTCATCGATTCACCCGAGCAGCGTCGGTTCGGCATCAAGGACTCGCTCGAGCTCGCGCGCCAGGACTGGTTCGGCAACGCGGGCTTCGACCGCGAGGACGACGCGTGGCCGCGCCGGTGGGCCGAGGCCTACCTCCAGTTCGCGCACGGCGAGAAGCGCGCGTGGCTGCGCGAGAAGGGTGTCGGCTTCTTCCCGGTCGTCGGGTGGGCGGAGCGCGGCGGCTACACGGCCGCAGGACCAGGCAACTCGGTGCCGCGGTTCCACATCACGTGGGGCACGGGCCCGGGGCTCGTTGCGCCGTTCCAGGCCGCTGTGGAGGCCGCCGAGGCGGCGGGTCGGCTCACGATCCTCCCGCGGCACCGCGTGACCGCGCTCACGACCTCAGGCGGCGCGGTGACGGGCGCGACGGGCGACATCCTCGAGCCGTCGGGCGCGGCTCGCGGAGTGGCGACCTCGCGGGAGGTCGTCGGATCGTTCGAGGTGACCGCCGGAGCGACGATCGTGGCATCGGGCGGCATCGGCGGTAACCACGACCTCGTGCGCGAGTGGTGGCCCGAGCGGCTCGGCCCCGCTCCCGCGACGATGGTGACGGGCGTGCCCGCGTACGTCGACGGCTCGATGCAGATCGTCGCGGACGCGGCCGGCGCGCGGCTCATCAACCGCGACCGCATGTGGCATTACGTCGAGGGCATCCAGAACTGGGACCCGGTGTGGCCGGACCACGGCATCCGGATCCTGCCCGGCCCGTCGTCGGTCTGGCTCGACGCGACGGGTCATCGCCTGCCCGTACCGCTCTTCCCCGGCTTCGACACGCTCGGCACACTCGCGCACCTGCGCGCCACCGGCCACGACCACTCGTGGTTCGTGCTGTCGCAGAAGATCATCGAGAAGGAGTTCACGCTGTCGGGCAGCGAGCAGAACCCCGACCTCACCGGCAAGGACCTCCCGCTGCTCGTGAAGTCCCGCCTCGGCAAGGGGGCAGCCGGTCCCGTGCAGGCGTTCATGGACAGAGGCGCCGACTTCGTCGTACGCGACACGCTCGACGAGCTCATCGCCGGCATGAAGGAGCTGCCCGGCGGCGACGTGCTCGACGCCGACCGGGTGCGCTTCGAGCTCGAGGCGCGGGACCGCGAGATAGACAACGAGTTCACGAAGGACGCCCAGATCGCGATGCTGCGCTCGGCGCGCTCGTACCGCGGCGACCGGCTCGTCCGCACGGCGGTCCCGCACCGGATCCTCGATCCGTCCAACGGGCCGCTCATCGCGGTGAAGCTCCACGTGCTCACCCGCAAGTCCCTCGGCGGCATCGAGACCGATCTGCAGGGGCGTGCTCTCGGCTCGGACGGGCAGCCGGTCCCCGGTCTGTACGCGGCGGGCGAGGCGTCCGGCTTCGGTGGCGGCGGTGTGCACGGTTATCGCGCCCTCGAAGGGACGTTCGTGGGCGGATGCCTCTTCTCCGGTCGCGTCGCCGGGCGGGCCGCCGCCTCCGCGGTCTAGTCCGTGCGGTCGGCCGACGGACCGGTGCGTCTCACATCGGTGAGTCCGACACGCGCGGGCCCGCGGGCGAGCACGTGCCCGCGCGCGAGGGTGAGCCGGGTCCACGGGCCGGACGTGCGCACCGGCACCTCCTCCTCGCCCGCGATGAACCCGAGTGCGAAGGCGGCGAACGCGACGCCCCGCGGAAGACCGCCGAGCGCGTCATCCGGAGCGCCCCAGATCGACGCGCGCACCGCGCGCACGGCGTCCTCGCCCGCATCTGTCGGGACGGCGTGCGCGACGGCCGCGATCCCCCACTGAGCGCGTTCGGCGAGAACGGATGCGGCGACCCGCCCCACCTCGCTCCAACCCGAACGCGGCGGCGCGACTCCCGCCCACGCCGGCGAGACCGCCGTGTCGGGGAGCAGGATCGCGCGATCGTCTTCGGGATCGCGGCGGAGCGCGTCGGCTTCGACGACGAAGTCGCACTCGAGTTCGGGATCGACCGCGACCGCACGCATGCCGAGGATCGTCGGCGTGGTATCGAGGAGCCCGCGCGGCGCCAGTGGCGCCGAGGTCATCGCGAGCACGCCGTTCCGGCCGGCGAGTCGGACCGCGCCATCGCCCAGCCGGGTCGTGCGCCCCGCGAAGGTCAGCGCGTCGGCTGCGGCGTGCGCGTCGGCGAACGGCAGTCGGGCGGGCATCCGCCTAAACTACCAAGGGCGACCGGCGAGTCGGCCGCGCAGACGGGAGGCTTCGTGACCGACGCGAACCAGCCGGTGCCCGAGGGTGTCACCCCCGACCCAGACCCTGTCGCGTCGATGCTCGACGTGCTCGCACTGAACGATTCCGAGGCGCGCACGACCGAAGACATCTTCACGGGTGTGTCGCACCGGATGCCGCTCGGCCGAGTGTACGGCGGTCAGGTGCTCGCCCAGGCGATCGTCGCGGCGGCCCGCACGGTTCCGTCCGACCGCATCGCTCATTCCATGCACGGGTACTTCCTGCGACCGGGCGACGCCAATCAGGGCATCACGTTCGCGGTGGACCGCATCCACGACGGACGCTCCTTCTCGACGCGGCGCACGCAGGCGTTCCAGGACGGGCTGCCGATCTTCTCGATGATCGCGTCGTTCGAGATCGAGACGCCGGGGCTCGAGCACCAGGCGCCGATGCCCACCGACATCCCGGGGCCGGAGGAACTGCCCGACATCGAGGATCACCTCACCGGCCTGCATCCGATGTCGAAGCGGCTGTTCATGGACCGCCCCGCCGATCTGCGGCACATCCCGTCGCCGGTGTACCTGACGGTCGAGGGCGAGCGTGTGCCCCGGCAGGCGGTGTGGATGAAGATCCGCCGCCCGATCCCCGACGACCCGACGATCCACCGTGCGGCGCTCGCGTATCTCAGCGACCTCACGATCCAGGAGTCGGTGCTGCGCGCGCACGGCATTCCGTGGGCGACGCCGGGCCTCAAGGTCGCGAGCCTCGATCATGGCATGTGGTGGCACCGCGACGGACGCGTCGACGAGTGGATGCTCTACGTACAGGAGTCGCCGAGCGCGCGCGGCGGACGCGGGCTCTCCCTCGGCCGGATCTACACGCGCGACGGTCGACTGCTCGCGAGCGTCGCGCAGGAGATCATGATCCGCGTTCCGATGGAGGGCGGCTCTCCCGCCTGAGGCGGCTGCGCGCCTCCGCGGGACTCGGCAGCGCGGGTGCACGCCCCAGCGCCGGTGCGCGGCGTCGGTGCCGATCCGCGCATCAGCGCCGGTGGGCGAACTCGATCGGCGCGCCGAGGAACGGCTCCCACGCCTCGCGTTCCTCGGGGCTCAGCCGGAGCGGCTTGCCGGTTGCGGCGTCGACCTTCACGACGACCGTCACCGCACGCGCGTACACCGTCTGACCGCCCTCGGGACCTGCGCTCTCGAGCGGGCTGCACACCTCGTAGCAGACCTCGATGCTCGAACCGCCGAGCTTGCCGAACCACATCTGGATGTCGAGCGGATGCCGCTGATACGGCACGGGCGCGAGGTACTCGATCTCCTGCCGCGCGATGAGCGTGAGGACGCCGCTGTGCAGACCCGAGTCGAGCACGGCCGTCGTCGGGGCCGTCTCGCCCTCGTCGGGCTGCCAGAACGCGCGCACACGCGCCTCTTCGAGGAGCTTGAGCATCGCCGTGTTGTTGACGTGGTTGAAGGCGTCGAGATCGCCCCAGCGCAACGGGATCGGAATGTGCAGGCGTCCGCCCGCACCGCCGGAAGCACCGGCGGCCGGGGCCGACGACGACTCAGTCACGGGTGAGCTTGCGGTAGGTGTAACGGTGCGGCTTCGCGGCCTCCGGGCCGAGACGCGCGATCTTGTTCTCCTCGTACGCCTCGAAGTTGCCCTCGAACCAATACCAGTTGTCGGGCTCCTCGTCGGTGCCCTCCCACGCGAGGATGTGCGTCGCGATGCGGTCGAGGAACCAGCGGTCGTGCGTGATCACGACGGCGCAGCCGGGGAACTCGAGAAGCGCGTTCTCGAGCGACTGGAGCGTCTCGACGTCGAGGTCGTTCGTCGGCTCGTCGAGCAGCAGGAGGTTGCCGCCCTCCTTGAGGGTGAGCGCGAGGTTGAGGCGGTTGCGCTCACCGCCGGAGAGGACGCCGGCCTTCTTCTGCTGGTCCGGGCCCTTGAAGCCGAACTTCGACACGTAGGCGCGCGACGGGATCTCGGTCTTGCCGACCGTGATGATGTCGAGGCCGTCGGACACGACCTCCCACAGCGTCTTCTCGGGGTCGATGTTCGCGCGCGTCTGGTCGACGTAGCTGATCTTCACGGTCTCACCGATCTTGAGCTCACCGCCGTCCAGCGGCTCGAGCCCGACGATCGTCTTGAACAGCGTCGTCTTGCCGACGCCGTTCGGACCGATGACGCCCACAATGCCGTTGGGCGGCAGGCTGAAGCTGAGGCCGTCGATGAGCGAGCGGCCGTTGAACCCCTTCTTGAGGTTCTTCGCCTCGATCACGACACTGCCGAGGCGCGGCCCCGGCGGGATCTGGATCTCTTCGAAGTCGAGCTTGCGGGTGCGCTCGGCCTCGGCAGCCATCTCCTCGTAGCGCGCCAGACGCGCCTTCGACTTCGCCTGGCGACCCTTCTGATTCGACCGGACCCACTCGAGCTCGTCAGCGAGACGCTTGGCGAGCTTCGCGTCCTTCTTGCCCTGGATCTCGAGGCGCTCGCGCTTCTTCTCGAGGTAGGTCGAGTAGTTGCCCTCGTAGCCGATGAGCCGTCCGCGGTCGACCTCGGCGATCCACTCCGCGACGTTGTCGAGGAAGTACCGGTCGTGCGTGATCGCGATGACGGCGCCGGGGTACTTCTGCAGGTGCTGCTCGAGCCACAGCACGCTCTCGGCGTCGAGGTGGTTCGTGGGCTCGTCGAGCAGCAGCAGGTCGGGCTTCTGCAGGAGCAGCTTCGTCAGCGCCACGCGGCGCTTCTCACCACCGGAGAGCGGCCCGATCGGCGAGTCGCCCGGAGGGGTGCGCAGTGCGTCCATCGCCTGCTCGAGCTGCGAGTCGAGGTCCCACGCGTCGGCGGCGTCGATCTCCTCCTGAAGCGTGCCCATCTCGGCGAGGAGGGAGTCGAAGTCCGCGTCGGGGTCGGCCATGAGGCCGGAGATCTCATTGAACCTGTCGAGCTTCGCCTTGATCGCGATGCCGTCCTGGATGTTCTCGAGCACGGTCTTGGACTCGTCGAGCTCGGGCTCCTGCATGAGGATGCCCACCGAATAGCCGGGCGTGAGCTTCGCCTCACCGTTCGACGGGTGGTCGAGGCCGGCCATGATCTTCAGGATCGTCGACTTGCCGGCGCCGTTGGGGCCGACCATGCCGATCTTCGCCCCGGGCAGGAACGCCATCGTGACGTCGTCGAGGATCAGCTTGTCGCCGACCGCCTTTCGGGCGCGGACCATCTGGTAGATGTACTCAGCCACGGGTGTTTACACGCTCCTCTTGAGGGGTCTGAATGGGCGCCCAGACGGGGCGCGACTGCATCGGCTCGTCGATGCCAAGTGCGGGGGTGTCGAAGCGAGGTGGCGCATCTCGCGATCGACTCGGCTTCCTAGCCTACCCATGGGATAGGGGCCGCATGCTCGACGTGACCCGAGCCCGGGCAGCGTGTGCGAACACGGATGCCTCGAAGAGGTCAACGCGGTGAACGGGACGCCCATTCCCCGGGAAGCCGAGCAGACGCCCCGAGTCGCGGCGCACGGGTCACCAGTCGATCGGACGGGTGTTGCCGATGAGGCATCCGCCCTCGGCGAGAGCCGGCATGACCACCGTGACCGGCTCACCCGTCGCCGGGCCGACCTGACCGATGAGGCACTCGTCGCCCCACAGCACCGAGAATTGGATGCTCTCGGCCGGATCGCCGATCGTCGTCAGGTCGTTCGTCACCTGCATCGCGGACTTGTCGAAGCCTGCTGCAACGAGGGCGTCGATGTACGCGCGCCCTGACGCATGATCGGGTGACGTCCACACCGTCTCGACGACCTGGGCGAACAGCGGCAGGTTGTCTTCGGCGGTGCCGTCGGGCACGAGGACGGGCCCGGTGGACGTCTGTGTCGGCGTCGGCGTCGGTGACACGGCCGGTGTGCTCGGCGCGGCCGTCGACGCTGTCGGCTCGGGCGACGGCTGCGTGCAGGCGCTCAGCAGCGCGCCGAGCGAGAGAGCGAGCACCACGGCCACGGGCCGGCGAACCGGCGCATGCGACGGCGTCTCGCCGACGGCGCGGGTACGGGTGACGAGCCGGCTGGACACCCGACGAGTCTATGACCGACGCACGCGGAGGCCCGTCAGCTCAGAAGGGCACGTCGGCCTCCGTCGGCTCCTTCGACGAGAGAGCCGGCTCACCGTCGGCGAGCACCGACCCCCCGGGGACAACCCACTCGTCTCGCCGGGGCTCCACCGCCGATGCCGAAGCGGCGGATGCGGCATCCGCCGCTTCTCCATTCGCGCCGTCGGAGGCGTCATCCGGCGCCCACGCGTCCTCCGGACTCGACTGCGGTGACGCGGGAGCCTCGGGTCGCGCGAACCGAGAGGTGCCCCAGCGGAGGTCGTGCCCGATCGCGTCGGCCTCGATGTCGACGTCGGTGCCGCTCTTGACGCCGTTGTCCCAGTCGCGCACCTTCAGCTTTCCGCTCACGAGCACCCGGTCGCCCTTCCTGAGCGATGCGATCCCGTTCTCGGCGAGCGCGCGGAACGCCGACACGCGATACCAGTTCGTGCCGTTGTCGACCCACGTGTTCGTCGCGCGATCGTAGCGTCGCTGGCCCGCGGCGAGCCGGAAGCTCGCGATGGGGACTCCGGCGGAGCTGCGTCGCAGCTCGGGGGGCGTGGCGACGATCCCGCTCACGGTGATGGTCTCGGACATGGTCTCTCCTCTCGACGGCCGAGGACTCCCCTCGGCTGCGTCGGTGCCCGCGTGCCCGACGGGCACCGACGTGCGAACAGCATGACGATCGCGGGCCCGCGCCAGCCGCGCCTCCCGCGCCTCACGTGGAAGCCGGGAACCTCTGCCTCGCCTGGGGAGGAATGGACGAAACAGGGGACGATCCGATGTCGGAGGTCGCACATATGTTCGATGGTGAGAGGAGACGACCATGACAACGACGATCCCCACCGCCGCCATCCCCACCCGTCAGCATCCCGAGCGACTCCCCCGCCTCGCCCCACCGATCGCGATGCCCGGCATCCGGCTCGTGCCGGCAGGCCCCGCCCTGTGGCGTGTGCTCGATCGTTCCGGACGTGCGATCGGCCACCTCCAAGCCGTCCTCAAGCCAGAGGGCGTCGCGTGGCGCGCACGGCGCTTCCACCGCCTCACCCGAGAGCTGCGCGACCTCGGCGACTTCTGGTCGCCTGACGACGCAGTGGACTGCCTGCGGTTCGCGCGGTGAGGCGGGCCGCGGTCACACCACGGCGTCGAGCCCTTGCGTATACGCCACCGGAGCGCTCTCGCGCACGTGCGCCCATCCCTCCGCGAGGATCCCGATGGCACGATCGATCTCGTCGGGCGGCCCGGTGAAGGGCACGCGCAGATGACGGTCGTGACCGCCATCGACCGAGAAGCGAGGGCCGGCCGACAACAGAAGGCCGCGCGAGCGCACATCCATGACGAGCGCGGCGCTGAGCGGCGCGCCCATCTCGACCCACAACGAGACTCCGCCGTTCACCTCGGGCACGCGCCACTCCGGCAGCTCGCGCGCGAGAGCGGCGACCGCCGCGTCGCGCCCCGCCCGCAGCAGGTCCGAACGCTGGGCCACGATCCCCGGGAACCTCCGGAGCAGCTCGGTCGCGACCGCCTGCTCGAACTCCGGCGTGCCGAGGTCGTGAGCCGGTCGCGCGGCGACGAGCCGGCGCACGAAGTCTCCGTCCGCACGCACCCAGCCGACTCGAAGGCCTCCCCACACCGTCTTCCCGAGCGATCCGATGCGCACGGTCGACTCCTCGTCGGCTGCGGCGAACACGTGCAGGAACGAGTCATCGCGCTTGTCAGGATCGATCACCAGGTCGGCGGTCGTCTCATCCAGGACGAGCACGCTGCCCGCGCGCTCCGCGGAGTCCCGGATCACTTCCGCCTCACGCACCGACATCGACCGACCCGTGGGGTTCTGGAACGCGGGCATGAGATACGCGGCGATGGGCAGCGTGCGCGCGAACGCCTGCTCGGCGCGCTCCAGGTCCCACCCGTCGTCCGTCGCCACGGGAACCCCGACGAGGCGCGAACCGGCGCGGCGGAAGGCGTCGGCGGCGTGCGGGTAGGTCGGCGTCTCGATGACGAGGCGATCGCCCCGTGCGAGCAGCACGGACGCGACGAGGTGGATGGCGCTCTGTGCACCCGTCGTGACGAGGATCTGCCCCGGCGTCGTGGGCAACCCGCGCGCGGTGTAGTGGTCCGCGATGGCCTCTCGCAGCTCGCGGCGTCCGAAGACGTCATAGCCGACCCTGGAGACGAGCGCCGCCGAAGACGCGGCGACATCGGCCATCACCCCGGCCAGGCCCGGCCACGCCTGCGGGCTCGCCTGCTGCAGATCGAGCATGCCCTCACCGGCACCCGCGCGACCGGGGTCGTGCCGCCGCAGCGGAAGGGTCACGCTGCCCGAGCCGCGCACGCTCGCGATGTGGCCGGTGTCGCGCAGACTGCGGTAGGCGGCGGTCACGGTGCTGCGGCTCACCCGCAGGGCGGCCGCGAGTTCGCGTTCCGCCGGCAGGGCGGTGCCCGGCGCGAGTCGATTGTCGAGACACAGAAGGCGGATGCCGTCGGCCAACGCCTCGTACGCGGGCTCGCGCGTGCGCCACCCGCCCAGGGCGGCCGTGAGGTCACGAGCGGATACTCGGGAGTCCACAAAGGCCAGATTATCCGAATTGGCCTGTATGCGACATGCCAATCCTGAGATTGGATAGCCGAGTGACAAGGCGTGTGATCCAACTCTTCGTCGGCCTGTTCCTCTACGGCGCCGGCTGCGCCCTCGCGATCCAGGCGGGACTGGGCGTCGACCCCTGGACCGTCTTCGCTCAGGGGCTGTCGATCCACACCGGCATCGGGATCGGCTGGGTGACCAACATCCTCGGCCTGCTCATCCTCCTGCTGTGGATCCCGCTCCGCCAGAAGCCGGGCATCGGGACGATCCTGAACATCCTGCTCGTCGGAACGAGCATGCAGGCGACGCTCGCGGTCATCCCGCCGATCGCGGGCTTCTTCGCCCAGCTCGCCGCGCTCCTCGGCGGAGTCGTCATCGTGGCGATCGCGTCCGGCCTGTACATCGGCGCCGGGTTCGGCCCCGGCCCGCGCGACGGGCTCATGACCGGCATGAACTCACGACTGGGCTGGCCGATCTGGGTGTGCCGCGCCATCGTCGAACTCACCGTGCTCGTGGCGGGCTGGCTGCTCGGTGGAACCGTCGGCATCGGCACGGTGCTCTACGCGCTGCTGATCGGACCGCTCGTCCACCTCGCGCTCCCGCTGCTCGACGCGCGGCCCGGGCGTGAAGCCCGCACTCGGCGCATACGACGTGCGGCCGCCCTCGCGGGCGACCGCACGTGAGTGCTGTGTCTCAGTGCTCGCGGAACTCCGGCCACGCGCTGCCCGGGGTCATCCGGGCATGGAGGGCGTTCTTGGCGACCTCCATCGACGGATAGGTTCCCGCGGCCGAGTCGGCGCCCGCCATCGTGACGGTGTAGCCGTTCTCGTCCTTCTTGATGCTGCCGACGACCCCGGACTCGCCATAGGCGACCCAGAGCGCGCGAGGTGTTTCGGTCGTGCTCATGCGAACTCCTTCCGACAGATCCGACGCTACGCTGGCGCCTCGCACGTTGGAAGGGGCGCGCCGCGCTTCGATCTCGCACCGTCGGGACCGGTAGCCTGGAAGGGACCCCCTGTAGCTCAGTGGATAGAGCAGCGGCCTTCTAATCCGCCGGTCGGGCGTTCGAATCGCCCCGGGGGGACCACTGTTGCAGCATCCGTCTCGGAGTGTCGTCCGGGCACCCTCCGGAGGCCGCGTCCCCTGTCCTCACTAGGATGGTCCGCATGGTGGGGGCTTCCGACAACGATCGGCTCGTCTGGATCGACTGCGAGATGACCGGCCTCGATCTCGAAGTCGACGAACTGGTCGAGATCGCGATCGTGGTCACCGACTTCGACCTGCGCCCGCTCGACCCGGGTTTCCAGATCGTCATCAAGCCCGACGACACGGCCCTCGCCAACATGAACGAGTTCGTCACTCAGATGCACACCGCGTCCGGACTGATGGCCGAGATCCCGAACGGCGTGAGCGTCGCCGAGGCGGAGTTCGAGGCGCTCGAGTACATCCAGCGTTTCGTCCCGCAGCAGGGGAAGGCGCCCCTGGCGGGCAACACGATCGGCACCGACCGCATGTTCCTGGCGAAGTACATGCCGCGCATCGACCGCTGGCTGCACTACCGCAACGTCGACGTCTCGAGCATCAAGGAGCTCTCCCGCCGCTGGTACCCCCGGGCGTACATCCACGCGCCGGCGAAAGACGGAGGTCACCGCGCGCTCGCCGACATCCGCGAGTCGATCCGCGAGCTGGCCTACTACCGACAGGCTGTGTTCGTGCCCGAACCGGGTCCGACGAGCGACGGGGCGCGGGCCGCCGCGGCATCCGTCGTGTCATCGTATGCCTCGGGAATATGACAGAATTGTCTGGTTGCCCGCTCGCGCGGGAGACATGGTGGGTATAGCTCAGTTGGTAGAGCACCTGGTTGTGGTCCAGGGGGTCGCGGGTTCAAGTCCCGTTACTCACCCCAAGGAGGGGCCGTTCCACC
>NZ_DASRXZ010000021.1:0-3678 GCF_035687345.1 Microbacterium sp. | reverse complement strand
CATGAGGCCCCCGCGCTCGCCGCCGAGTGGCTGCCGCGCCTGTACTCCCGCGACTACGACCCGCGGCTGCTGCCTGCCGCCGAGAAGCCCAGCGCGCTGTTCGGCATGGCGATGACCGAGAAGCAGGGCGGCTCCGACGTGCGGGCGAACACGACGTCGGGCGAGCACGTCGGCGGCGATGAGTACGCGATCACAGGTCACAAGTGGTTCTGCTCCGCTCCGATGTCGGACGCGTTCCTCGTGCTCGCGCGGACGCGACGGGCGGGCGGCGACGAAGGCCTGTCGTGCTTGCTCGTGCCCCGCGTGCTGCCCGACGGATCGCGCAACGTCTTCCGCATCCAGCGGCTGAAGGACAAGCTCGGCAACCGCTCGAACGCGTCGAGCGAGGTGGAGTTCGACCGCACGGTCGGCTCGCTCGTGGGGGAGCCGGGCCGAGGCATCCGGACCATCATCGAGATGGTGCAGCGCACACGACTCGACTGCGTCTTGGGCACGGCGGCCGGCATGCGGCAGTCCGTCGCCGAGGCGGTGTGGCACGCGCGCGGCAGGTCCGCGTTCGGGCGCCGCCTCGTGGAGCAGCCCGCGATGACCGCCGTGCTCGCGGACCTCGCGCTCGAGTACGAGGCGGCTCTGCTGACGGGGCTCCGCCTCGCGCAGCTGTTCGAAGCGGACGCCTCCGACCACGACATCGCGCTGCGTCGCCTGGCGACGCCCGTCGCGAAGTACTGGGTGTGCAAGCGCGGTCCGCATCACGCGTACGAGGCGCTCGAGTGCCTCGGGGGCAACGGCTACACCGAGGCTTTCCCACTCGCGCGGCGCTACCGCGAGCAGCCCGTCATGGCCGTGTGGGAGGGCTCCGGCAACGTCATCGCGCTCGACGTGCTCCGCGCGCTCAGGCGGGAGCCCGACGCCGCCGAGGCGTTCGCCGAAGAGCTCGCCACGACTCGCGGTGCATCCCGTGTCCTCGACGCCCACATCGAGCGCACGCTCGGCCTTCTGCGCTCCCTCGCTGGGGCGGATGCCGACACGGCGCAGGCCCAGGCGCGGCGGCTCGCCGAGGATCTCGCGCTCGCGTTCCAGGCGTCGCTCATGCTGCGCCACGCTCCGCACACCGCTGCGGAGGTGTTCGTGGCGGCGCGCCTCGGCGATGACCGCGGCGCGCAGTACGGCGTCCTGCCGGCGGGAACGGATGCCGCGGCCATCGTCGCACGGCACTGACGGCGACCATCGCGCGAACCCGTGCTGCTCAACCCCATCAGCCTGCGGCGATCGGCTCCAGGTACTTGTCGGCGAAGTCGGTCGCGATCTCGACCCACAGCGGGGAGTGATCCGACATCTGCCACGTCCGCCATTGGCGGTACGTCGACAGCACCTTCTTGGCATCGGCGCCCTCGGGGATCCGCGATTCGAAGTGCGGGCGGTAGATGTCGAGGTCCTCATCGCGGAACACATCGGCGTACGGGTTCACGATGCCGCCGGTGACGACCTCGAAGCGGTCGTCGCGCACACGCGTCGCGATCTGGTCGTAGAAGTGCTCACGATCTGGGATGTTGCGCCCGTCGATCGGCGCAGGCACCTCGAATCCGTGCTTGCGCAGCGCCTGCATCGTGCGGTGCTCGGGGCTCACGACGTTGAAGTCGCCGAGGACGATGAAGTTCTCACCCGCCGCCGCTCCTCCCGCGGCCCGCGAGGCGGAGTCCTGCCGCTTCGCGAGGAACGCCGCGAGGCGGTCGATCTCGGCGATTCGGCGCTCGAGCCGCGCACCGCTCTCGTCGCCGAAGTAGATGTGCACGGTGCACAGCGAGAACGAGAACCACCCCGACGCGAACGAGACGAGGAACGGGCTGCGGGCGAACTGCAGGCCGGAGTCGTCGGACCGCTCCGCGCCTTCGCCGGTGAGTCCCACGACGAGCTGCCCCTCCGGCAGCACGATCTCGCCCGCGATACGCCGGAACCGCACACGGTCGCGATTGAACAGGAACGCCATGCGTTCGCTGTTGCCGCCCGTCCCCTCGGTCACATCGGTCGCGATGAAGTCCCAGTCGGGCCCGAGGATCCGCAGGAGCTTCTCGAGCGGACGCAGGTCGCGCGTGACCTCCTGCACGGCGACGAGGTCGAACGACGAGATGATCTCGGCGAGGTAGTAGAAGCTCTCGGGAAGCCGCGGACCCCACCCGAACTTGTTCGAGTCGAAATCGCGGATGTTCCACGTCGCGAGCAGAAGGCTGCCGTCGTTGCGGCGGCGCAGCGGCGCGAGCGTGCGCCGCATGGCGAGCAGCCGATCGGCGCACCGCTTCGATGCGGTCTTGTCGGTGATGCGACGGATGCCGGTGTAGTCGTTGGACACTTCGGTCCTCCCCAGAGTCGCTGGTGGCCCTGCTGTCGTAGAGGGGTCACCGTGGCGCGATGATACCGCCGCAGGACACCTAGGCTTGAGGTGTGGATCGGCGACGGCGGTGGCTCGCAGCGGGGGCGGTGGCATCCGCCCTCGCCGTGTGTGCGGCATTCGCCCCCGCCGCGGTGTCGGCCGACGACCGGCCGATCGAAAGGGGAGCGGTCGTCGTGCGCGCGGCCGGCCCCGATGCGCTCGAGCAGCGTGCCTCTGAGATCGTCGATGCCATGTCGACGCGCGAGCGCGCGGCGAGCGTGGTCATGGGGCACATCCCGACGACGGATGCCGCATCCCTCTCGTCCTACATGACGCAGACCGGCATCGGCGGATTCATCCTCATGGGCGCGAACATCCCCGGCGACGAGGCGTCGTTGCGCGCGATCACCGCCGCCCTCACACCCGATCCCGCACTTCCACCGCTCATCGCGGTGGACCAGGAAGGCGGCGATGTCGCGCGGCTGGGATGGGACCCGTTCCCCTCGGCACTCGCCCTCAAGAACGAGCCGGCCGCGGCGGCTCAGGATGCGTTCGCAGGGCGCGGTGCGCTGCTTCTGAGGGCCGGCATCGGCGTGAACTTCGGCATCGTGGCGGATGTGGCGCCCGACGCGTCGAGCTTCATCTACCGGCGAGCGCTCGGCACCACGCCGCAGGGGAGCGCCGAGCGTGTGACCGCCGCAGTGGCGGGCGAGGCATCCGCCTCTCTCTCGACCCTCAAGCATTTCCCGGGGCACGGCGCGGCGCCCGGTGACTCGCACACTCTCATCCCCGCGACGGGGATGCCGAAGGCGGAGTGGGAGGCCGCCGACGGCATGCCGTTCCGCGCCGGCATCGCCGCGGGCGCCGAGCTGCTCATGTTCGGTCACCTCGCCTTCACCGCCGTCGACGCGGCGCCTGCCTCGCTCTCCGCGGAATGGCACCGCATCGCGCGCGAAGAGCTCGGCTTCGACGGCGTCACGATCACGGACGACCTCGGCATGCTGGAGGCGTCCGGCGTCGCCGAGTACCGCGACCCTGTCGCCAACGCCGTCGCGGCGCTCGCCGCGGGCAACGACATGGTCCTCGCGGTCATGTTCTCGACGGCCGACACGGCCCCGCGCGTGGTCGACGGCATCGTCGCGGCGGTCGAGTCGGGCGCACTTCCGGCGGAGCGGCTCCAAGACGCGGCGACGCGCGTGACCGAGCTTCGGCTCGAGCTCGCGGCCTCCGGTCGCGGGCTGGTGCCGTGCGGCGACTGCGCGGCGGTCGGCGCGGGGTAGGGCGCTTCGTCTCGCTGCGCTCGCTCAGCG
>NZ_DASRXZ010000020.1:0-50591 GCF_035687345.1 Microbacterium sp. | reverse complement strand
CTCCTCGTTCTCTTCGTCGGGTGTGATCCCGAGGTCCTGGAGGATTCTTCGCGCATCCGTCTCGGTGAGGTCGATGAGCCGTTCCACCGTGACCTCAGCCGGTCCGAGCGACACGATGACGCGGACCTCGGACTCCTTCTCGACGCGGGCCCCCACGGGTGGCTCGCTGCGGATCACGAGTCCCGGTTCGACGTCGAGGCTGTTCTCGCCCTCCTCGACGGCCACCAGCGACTCGGCCGCGAGGAGCTGCTGCGCCTCGGCGAACGTGCGCCCCGCGACATCCGGCACCGCGACGAGGGATCCGGGACCCGACCCGAACCACCACCCGGTCGCGCCGGCGAGACCCGCGAGGAGCAGGACGAGCGCGATGAGCCAGCCGCCCTTCGCGGCGCGGCGCTTGGTGGCGCGGCGCAGGCGCGTCGCGTTGTCGACGGTCTCGACGGGGCTGGTCGTGTGCCCTGCGGTCGTGGGGAGCACGGCGGTGAGCTCGCCCGAGTCGATGACATCGTCGGCGATCACGCCGGTCGCCGCCGAGCGCGTGGTGGTCTGCGGCGTGATGCCGAGCTCGCGCTCGATCTCGCGCAGCCGGTCGAGCATGACCTGCGCGTCGGTGGGGCGGTCGTCTGGCGCCTTCTCGGTGGCCCACAGCACGAGCTCGTCGAGCTGCTCGGGCACGCCGGGGTTCTTGACGCTCGGGCGCGGCACCGAGTCGGTCGCGTGCTGGTAGGCGATCTGCATCGGCTGCTCGCCCTTGTACGGCTGCTCGCCGGTGAGCATCTCGTAGAGCATGATGCCGAGTGCGTAGATGTCGCTGCGGGCGTCGGCGGTGCCGCGCGTGACGAGCTCGGGTGCGAGGTAGGCGATCGTGCCGAGCAGCTGCGAGCCGGTCGCGGTGTTCGCGGTCGTCGCGCGCGCTAGCCCGAAGTCGCCGATCTTGATGCGCCCGTCCTCGGCGAGCAGCACGTTCTCGGGCTTGACATCGCGGTGCACGATGCCCGCGCGGTGCGCGGCGGCCAGGCCCGACAGCACGGCGTCCATGACCGAGATCGTCTGGGGCACGGTGAGGCGCCGCTGCTCGCGGAGCAGTTCGCGCAGGGTGATGCCCGGCAGGTACTCCATGACGAGGTACGCCATCTCGCCGTCCTGACCCTGGTCGAACACGTTGACGACGTGGGGGTCGGCGAGGCGGGCGGCGGCTCGGGCCTCCTGGATGAACCGGCTCTGGAACACGGTGTCGTCACTCAGATGGCTGTGCATCACCTTGAGCGCGACGCGGCGCTCGAGCCGCAGGTCGGTGGCGACGTAGACCGTCGCCATGCCGCCGCGCGCGATGCGCGCGCGAACCCGGTATCGGCCGTCGACGAGACGGCCGATCAGCGGGTCCACCTGCTGGCTCGTGCTCACGGGAGAAGTCTACGGACGCCGTGAGAGCAGCCCGGGCAGCGGCGCACCCGCGCGACCGTCAGCCGAGGGCCGCGAGCCAGGCGTGAGCGGGCTGCTCCCACCTCGCATAACGATCCGGATACGCCGAGACCTGCACGGCCTGAGCGGCCTGCGCGAAGCTCATGCCCTCCCATCCGGGGATGTCGAGCAGTCCGCGCGTGCGCGTGCCGTTGGGGTCTCCCGGACCGCCGAAGAACGCGCGCGTGGCCCGTGCGGGATCGAGCACCTCCGCCGCGGTGCCCCATCCGGCGCTCGGCCGTTGCTGGAAGAGGCCGAGCGAGTCGCGGTCACCCCAGTCGAGGTTGCGCAGCCACGACTCCTGCATGGCCGCGCCGAGTGCGATCGCGATGCCGCGGTCGGGCACGCCCAGCTCGCGGCCGATCCGGATGATGAGCTGCGCGTTGGCGACCTGCTCCGCGTCGAGGCCGGGCACGGCCGGCGCCGCCGTCGGGATGGTGATGACCTGGCCGGGGTAGATGATGCTCGACCAGTTGAGACCGTTGGCCGAGAGCACGGTTGCCGTGGAGACACCGTGTCGACGGGCGATCGCCGAAACGGTGTCGCCCGCCTGGATCGTGTACGACGTGCCCGGCCGCGCAGGTGCGGGCGCCGGCGTCGGTGAGGGAGCGGCGGAGGGCGCGGTGGCGGCCGTTCCGCCCCCGGGGATCTTCACGACCTGGCCGGGGTAGATGATGCTCGACCACCCGAGCCCGTTCGCGGCGAGCATCGCCGTCGTCGAGACGCCGTGCCGCCGGGCGATCGCGGAGATCGTGTCCCCCGCGCGGACGGTGTACGTCGTGCCCGCCGACGGCGCAGGGGCGGGGGCGGGGGCGGATGCCGCGCCCGACGTCAGCCGCAGCACCTGGCCGGGGTAGATGATGCTCGACCAACTGAGGCCGTTGATCGCGAGCACGTCCGCCGTGCGCAGGCCGTGGCGCGCCGCGATGGCGCTCACCGTGTCGCCGCGCTGGACCACGTACGTCTCCGGCGCCGGGGTCGAGGCGGGCGCGGGGGCGCCCACCGTGGCTGCTGCGGCAAGACGCCCAGCGGCGGGAGCCGCCACAGCAGTCATGCCCGCAGGGCGCGCAGGACCGAGTCGCGCCGCTTCGGCGGGGTCGAGGTGCGGCATCCGTGTCGGCGTCTCCGCCGTCGTCTCGGCGGCCTGCGCGGGCGCGGCCGAGAGCACCATGGCGATGGAGCCCGCTATCGCGGCGCCGCTCGCCGCGGCGCGGCGTCGGCGGAGCGCGGCACGCCCCTCCGGAAAAGCTGTCGAACCATTCTCGTGTCGCAAGAGATCCCCCCTCTGTCGACTTCGAAAACGCTGTCACGAATGGGAACAGGTGTCAACAGGTGTGCTCTTGCGTGACGGGTGTTGAAGATGTGACGAATGTGGCAAGAGCCGCCCCACCGCGCGGATGAGATAGTGGCTTTCGTGACCGCTGATTCCGCGCCGCGCATCGAGACCGATTGGCTGACACTTCCCGAACTCGTCGACATCCTGGGCGAGCCGCTCGGGCGCGTTCATCGTCTCCTCGACGAATCGCACCTCATCGGCTCGCGCCGCCACGGGCCGCTCAAGGTCCCGTCGGTCTTCCTCGTCGACGGCCGCCCGCTGTCGTCGCTGCGGGGAACCGTGATCGTGCTGCACGATGCCGGGTTCTCCGACGACGAGGTGATCGACTGGCTGCTCACGAGCGAGGACTCGATCGGCGTCGCACCCATCGAGGCGCTCCGCGCCGGCCGAAAGAGCGAGGTGCGACGGGTCGCGCAGGCTCTCGCGTAGTCAGCGCGTGCGCACGGTCGCGGCTCGCGCGAGATCGCGCAGCTCGCCGACCGCCGCGTTCCCGAGGCGTGCGCCCGACAGCGCGCGGTCGGCGTCGTGCGCGTAGTCCGCGATGAGCTGCTCGACTCGGTCGAGCGCACCGCTGTCGACGATCGTGCGCTGGAGCGACGCGACCTGCTCGTCGTCGAGCCCCGGGTCGCCGATGAGCTCGTCGACGATCCGGCGCGCCGAGGGCGGAAGCGCAGCGCGCGCGTACGCGATGAGCACGGTGCGCTTGCCCTCGCGCAGGTCGTCCCCGGACGGCTTGCCTGTCTCGGCGCTGTCGCCGAAGACGCCGAGCACGTCGTCGCGCAGCTGGAACGCCATGCCGAGCGGATGCCCGAACGCCGCGAGCGCCTCGCGCTGCGCGTCGTCGGCGCCGGCGATCGCCGCGCCGATGACGAGGGGCTGCTGGACGCTGTAGCGCGCGGACTTGAACGACGCGACCCGCAGCGCGCGGTCGGCATGGCGGTCGTCGGGCTCGCTCGCGTACGCGGACTCCTCGGCGATGTCGAGGAACTGCCCCATCGTGACGTCGCGCCGCATGGTCGCGTACTCCGCGCGGGCGCGGGCGGCGCGCCCGGCGTCGAGCTGGGCGAGCGCCTCTTCGAAGAGGTCGTCGCTCCACGCGACGAGCAGGTCGCCGAGCAGCACGGCGGCCGAGCGCCCGAAAGCCTCGGCGTCACCCGTCCATCCGGCGTCGCGGTGCGCGCGCTCGAGGACGCGGTGCGCGGAGGGGCGCCCGCGGCGCGTGTCGGAGTTGTCGATCAGGTCGTCGTGGACGAGGGCCGCGGCGTGGAAGACCTCGAGGGCGGCCGCAGCGGTGGTCGCGGCATCCGTGATCTCGGGCGCCGAGGGAGACGTGACGGATGCCTCCTCCACCGCCCTCCACCCGGCGATGCAGAAGCGTCCGCGGAGGCCCTTTCCGCCCCGCAGGGTCGACGCGGCGACCTCGACCAGGAGCGCCGCCTCGTCGCCCATCCGCGCGGTGCTCGTGCGCTGACCCGTGACGAAGGTGTCGAGTCGCTGGGAAACCGCCTCGACCGGGTCGCTATGGGGTGACACGGGCCTAGCCTAGTGATCCCAGCGCCGCGTAGAATCGAGGCGAAAGAGCCCAAAGAGGGGGATGCATGCCACTCTCCGAACAGGAGCAGCGTCTGCTCGACGAGATGGAACGCCATCTCATGCGCAACGACGCCGATGTCGTGAGCGCGCGCGGAGGCGGCCGTTCCCTGAGCTATCGCAACATCGTGCTCGGCACCGTCCTGGTGCTCATCGGACTCGGCGGCCTCATCGCCGGGGTCTCGGTTCCGCTCGTCATCGTGGGCGTGATCGGATTCGTCGTCATGCTGGGTGGCGTGATCCTCGCGGTCACTCCGACCCGTGGCGCCGGGGGAGCGACCGCTGCGGCCGCCGGATCCTCCCGTGAGCGCAAGCCGAAGACGTCGTCCTCCTTCATGGACCGGATGAACGATCGCTGGGACCGCCGGCAGGGGGAACGCTGATCCGCATCCGCTGACACCGCATCGAAGCACCGACCCGAGGGTCGGTGCTTTTTTGTGCCCTCCGCACGCCCATTCTTCGCCCCGCTCGGCGCGTCGGGGCGCATGTGGGTTACGAAGTGGAGGGAAGTGGAGTAAAGTGGCGGACAACCTGGTGGGGGCCGGACGTGAGGGGGTGAAGTGTCGATGCTTCTTGGCACGCACACTCCCAAGCTCGATGACAAAGGGCGCGTCATCCTCCCCGCCAAGTTCCGCGACGACCTCGGCTCAGGAGTCGTCGTCACGCGCGGGCAGGAGCGCTGCCTGTACGTGTTCAGCAGCGAGGAGTTCGAGCGGATCCACGAGCGCATCCGCGAGGCACCGCTCTCGAACAAGCAGGCCCGCGACTTCCTCCGCATGTTCCTCTCGGGCGCGAGCGCCGAGAAGCCCGACAGCCAGAACCGCATAACGATCCCCCCTCCGCTGCGCGCCTACGCAGGCCTCGAGCGCGACCTCGTCGTCACCGGCGTCGGTGCGCACGCCGAGATCTGGAACGCCGACGCGTGGAACGCCTACCTCGAAGGCAACGAAGAGAGCTACGCCGAGATGGAGCAGGAGGTGATCCCGGGCCTGTTCTGAGGCCCTCGGTCCTGACTCCCAGCCGCTGCCGCCCTGGCGCACCTTCCCCGGTGCCAGGTCGAAGCGGATGGGGATCAGGGCCGAGGGACAAGGCCGTCCGACATCATGGACCTCCGCGACATCCACACCCCCGTCATGCTCGAGCGCTGCATCGAGCTGCTCGCGCCCGCCCTTGGGCGGCCCGACGCCGTGCTCGTCGACGCGACGCTCGGCATGGGCGGTCACACCGAGGCATTCCTCGACCGGTTCCCGGCACTCCACGTCATCGGCCTCGACCGCGACACCGAGGCGCTCCGCATCGCGGGCGATCGCCTGGCCCCCTTCGGCGATCGCGTCACGCTCGTGCACACGGTCTACGACGGCATCGCCGACGCGGTCGCCTCGACGGGTCGCAGCGAGGTGGACGCCATTCTGTTCGACCTCGGCGTCTCGTCCCTCCAGCTCGACGAGGCGGAGCGCGGCTTCGCCTACGCGCAGGACGCACCGCTGGACATGCGCATGGACCAGTCGTCCGGGACGACGGCCGCCGACATCCTCGCGACGTACAGCGAGGGCGAGCTGCGTCGCATCTTCGAGCGCTACGGCGAGGAGAAGCTGTCGGCCCGGTACGCGCGGGCGATCATCGCCGCGCGCGCCGAAGCCCCGATCGACCGGTCGGGGCGGCTCGTCGAGATCCTCACGAAGGCGACGCCGTACGCGGCGCAGCGGACGGGGCATCCGGCCAAGCGCGTGTTCCAGGCGCTGCGCATCGAGGTCAATCGCGAACTGTCCGTCCTCGAACGGGCGATCCCGGCGGCACTCGACCTGCTGGCCGTCGGCGGCCGGATCGTCGTGCTCTCCTACCAGTCACTCGAGGACCGCCTCGTCAAGCGCGCGCTGGCCGAAGCATCCGCGTCGACCGCACCGGCCGGCCTTCCGGTCGAACTGCCCGAGCATGCTCCGCGCTTCCGGCTCCTCGTGAAGGGCGCCGAGCAGGCGACGGAGGAAGAACGAGCGCGCAACCCGCGCGCGACGCCGGTGCGCCTGCGTGCCGCCGAGCGGATCCGACCCGCCCACGCGAAGGAGGCGACCGCATGAACGCCGCGCCCAGCGCCGACATCCTCGGCATGACGCCGGCCGCCGCGGCGGTCGCCGCCGCACCGCTGCCCGAGCGGCAGTCTCCCGGCCGCCGCCTGCATGTCGTCGACGCGCCCGCCCGACGCCGTCGTCGCCCGAAGCTCGTCTACGGCATCGTCGCCGTCGTCGGCGCGCTCGCGATCGGGGCGGCCCAGATGGTCCTGTCGATCCTCATGACCCAGGGCTCGTACGAGCTGTCGAAGCTCAACGAGGAGCAGCGAGCCCTCAGCTACCAGAAGCAGATCCTGCAGGACGACATCGCGGGGCTCAGCTCACCGCAGTTCCTCGCCGCGAACGCGACAGCGCTCGGCATGGTGATCGACGAGGCGCCGTCCTACCTGCGCCTCAGCGACGGCGCGCTGCTCGGGCCCGGGCAGGTGTCGTTCGGCAGGTCGTCGATCGATGCGCTCGGTCGCGCCGCCGTGCCGAACGCGCTCGTCGAGGACACGCCGCTGGTCACCGACCCCGACGCGACCATCGAAGGACCCACGGTCGTCGAGACGGATGCGGGGACCGACGCCGGTGACGGCGGAGTCGTGAACACCCCGCCCGCCCTGACCGACGGCCTGCCCATCCCGGAGACACACTGAGCACATGACGACGAAAGCCACACGCAGCCCGCGCCGGCGGACCGTCGTCGCACTCGCCGTCGTCCTGGCGGTGCTCGCCGGGTTCATCGTGCGTCTGGTCGACATCCAGGTCGTGAACGCCGACGACCACATCGCCGACTCGATGGACCGCGCGCTCGCCGGCGCGCGCACGCTGTACGGCGAGCGCGGATCCATCGTCGACGCGACGGGCCAGCCGCTCGCGGGGAGCATCATGCTCTACGACGCGCAGCTCGACCCGTCCAACGTGCGCACGATCAAGCGCAAGGACGACGACGGCAACACGGTCGAGATCACGTGGGAGCAGTCCTCCGCGCAGATCGCCGAGATCACGGGGCAGACCCCCGAAGAGGTGCGCAAGGTCGTCGAAGACGCGCTCGCCGAGAATCCGAACTCGCAGTACGCGCGCCTCGTGAAGGGGCTCACGACGCAGCAGTACCGCAAGCTCGCCGACCTCGGCATCCCGTTCCTGTACTTCGACCCGCACCCGGCTCGGGCATACCCCGACGGCGCGGTCGCCGGCAACCTCGTCGGGTTCGTCGGCCTCGACGGCGACCCGCTCGCGGGCATCGAGCTGAGCGAGGACGACTGCCTGTCGGCGAAGGATGGTCGCGTGACGTACCAGCGCGGGGCGGATGGAGTCGTCATCCCCGGCACCGAGCGGCGGGAGGACGCCGTCGACGGGGGCACGCTGCAGCTCACGATCAACCGCGACCTGCAGTGGTTCCTGCAGCAGCTCATCGCCGAGCAGGTGCAGGACATGGGTGCGCAGAGCGGCTCGATCATGGTGGCCGAGGTCGAGACGGGCAAGATCCGGGCGATCGCCGAGTACCCGACCGTCGACCCGAACGACGTCGACGCGTCGCCGGAGGCCGACCGAGGCAGCCGCGCATTCGTGAACTGGTTCGAGCCGGGGTCGACGTTCAAGGCGCTGACCGCCGCGACCGTCATCGACGCGGGCGGCCAGTCGCCGCTGTCGACCGTCATCGCGTCCAGCGACGAGCGCTTCCCGAACGGCGCGCGCGTGCGCGACGCGTTCGCCCACCCGCCGTACGAGTACACGCTCACGGGCGTGCTCATCGACTCGTCGAACGCGGGCATCTCGAAGTTCAGCGAGAAGGTCGACCCGCAGACCCGGTACGAGTACCTGAAGAGGTTCGGCATCGGAGAGGGCAGCGCCGTCGGCTTCGCGGGGGAGCAGCACGGCCTGCTGCGTCCTGCGTCCGAGTGGGACCGCCAGACGGTCTACAACACGTCGTACGGTCAGGGCGTGACGACGACCCTGCCCGAGCTGGTCGGAGCGTACGCCGGGCTCGTGAACGACGGCATCCGGATGCCGCTGTCGATCGTCGAGGCGTGCACGAAGGCCGACGGGACCGTCGTCGAGCCGGAGCTTCCGGCCCCGACGCAGGTTGTGAGCGAGCAGACCTCCGCGCAGATGCGGACGATCCTCGAGAACGTCGCGCTCCAGGCGAACTACGCGAGGCAGGTCGAGATCCCGGGCTACCGCATCGGCGTCAAGACGGGAACGGGTGAGAAGTCCGACGGGAACGGCCGCTACAAGGCCGGCTCGTACTTCACGACGATGATCGGGTTCGCCCCGGCCGACGATCCGCAGTTCGTCGTCGCGGTCACCCTCGACGAGCCCACCAGGATAAAGTCGTCTGGTGCCAACGCGCCCGCGTTCCAGAAGGCGATGACACAGGTGCTGAAGACGTACCGTGTGATGCCGGCGACGGAGGCCGCCGAGGTGCTCCCGAAGTTCGGGTGAGCCCCCGCATCCGGAGAAGACATGATCAGCGTGACCCTCGACGAGCTTGCCCGCGCCGTCTCGGGAACCCTTCGACTCGCCGAAGGCGACACCGCCGAAACCACCGTCTCGGGGACGGTCGACACCGATTCGAGACTCATCGAGCCGGGCGACGTGTTCGTCGCGAAGCCGGGTGAGACCACCGACGGGCACCTGTTCGTCGGCGCCGCCGTCGAGCGAGGCGCCGTCCTCGCGATCGTCGAGCGCGAGGTCGACGCCCCCGTCTCGCAGGTGATCGTCGCGGATGCCGTCGCGGCGCTCGCCGATCTCGCGCGCGAGGTCGTCGCGCGGGTGCGGGCCGGTGGCGGCATCCGGGTCGTCGGCATCACCGGCTCGAACGGCAAGACGACGACGAAGAACATGCTCGCGCGAATCCTGCAGGACGAGGGCGAGACCGTCGCGCCGCGCGCGTCGTTCAACAACGAGGTGGGCGCGCCATTGACGATGCTGCGCGTCACGCACGACACGGCCTTCCTCGTGAGCGAGTTCGGCGCGAGCGCGCCGGGCGAGATCGCCCGCCTCGCGGGTCTCGTCGAGCCCGATGTCGCGGTCGTGCTCATGGTGGGTCTCGCTCACGCGGGCGGATTCGGCGGGATCGAGACGACCGTCGAGGCGAAGTCGGAGCTCGTGCGGGCGATGCGCCCCGGCGGGATCGCAGTGCTCAACGCCGACGACGCGCGCGTCGCGGGCATGGCGCCGATCGCCGCCGAGAAGGGCGCGCGCGTGCGCTGGTTCGGACGCGGCGAGAGCGCGGACGTGCGCGCCGAGGACGTCGAGGTGACGCCCGGCGGCACCCGCTCGACCATCGTGGTCGATGGCGAGCGGCACGAGCTGCGGCTCAAGGTGCTCGGCGAGCACCACGTCATGAACGCGCTCGCCTCGATCGCGACCGCAACAGCCCTCGGGGTCTCGCCGGCCGACAGCGTCGCGCGGCTCGAGACCCTCGAGCTCGCCGAGCGCTGGCGGATGCAGCCGCTCGGCTCGGACCGCGTGCGCATCATCAACGACGCCTACAACGCGAGTCCCGACTCGATGGCCGCTGCACTCCGCACCCTCGCGCAGATCACGCGACCCGGCGAGCGCATGGTCGCCGTCCTCGGCGCGATGAGCGAGCTCGGCGAGTTCGCGGGGGAGGAGCACGACCGCATCGGCGAGCTCGCCGTGCGGCTGCGGATCCCGCGGATCGTGATCGTCGGTCGCGACGCGCGGCGCATGTACCTCGCCGCGGTCGGCGAAGGGTCATGGTCCGACGAAGCCGTCTTCTTCGAGACCGCCGACGAGGCGTACGACTACCTCATGGGCGAGCTGCGCGACGGCGATCGCGTTCTCGTGAAGTCGTCGAACTCGGCGGGCCTCCGGTTCCTGGGCGATCGTCTGGGAGAATCGTTCTCGTGAGATCTCTCCTGACGGCGGCGGCGATCTCGCTCGCGTTCACGCTCTTCCTCACCCCCGTGTTCCTGCGGCTGTTCCGCAAGTGGGGCTGGGGCCAGGTCATCCGCACCCCCGAAGACATCCACAACCCGAGCCACGGCGCCAAGCGCGGCACGCCCACGATGGGCGGCACGATCTTCATCGTCGGGACGGTCGTCGGATACCTCGTCGGCGGCTACACGGGAAACAACCCGCCCACCATCTCGGGTCTGCTCGTCTTGTGGATGATGGTCGGCTTCGGCGCCGTCGGGTTCATCGACGACTTCATGAAGGTGCGCCGCCAGCGCAGCCTCGGGCTCACCGGCTGGCGCAAGATCCTCGGTCAGGTGCTCGTCGCGGTGCCCTTCGCGATCACGGCGCTCAACTTCCCGAGCCCGATGGGCCAGACGCCCGCCTCGCCGTATGTGTCGCTGTTCCGCGACATCCCGGTGCTCTCGTTCATGGCGCTCGGCGCGGTCGCCGGCTGGATCCTCTACACGCTGTGGATCACGTTCATCGGCGTCGCCTTCTCGAACGGCGTCAACGTCACCGACGGCCTCGACGGCCTCGCCGCGGGCGCGTCGATCTTCGTGGTCGGTGCGTACAGCCTCATCGCGTTCTGGCAGTTCAACCAGGCGTGCTGGGGCGGTGAGACGCTCAACGAGGCCGTCCGCAACGCGTGCTATCAGACGCGCGACCCGTTCGACCTCGCCATCGTGTCGGCCTCGTTCGTCGGCGCGATGCTCGGCTTCCTGTGGTGGAACGCGCCGAAGGCGAAGGTCTTCATGGGCGACGTCGGCTCGATGGCGATCGGCGGCGTGATCGCCGCGATGTGCATCCTGACGCGCACCGAGCTTCTCTCGGTGCTCGTCGCCGGCGTCTACGTGATCGCACCCGGATCCGTCGTGCTTCAGCGGCTCTACTTCAAGCTCACCCGCGGCAAGCGTCTGTTCCTCATGAGCCCGCTGCACCACCACCTCGAGATGCGCGGATGGCCCGAGATCACGATCGTCGTGCGCATGTGGATCATCGCGGGCATGCTCGCCATCGCCGGCATCGGCCTCTTCTACGTCGAATGGCTCACGCGCACATGAGCCGTCTCGACGAGCTCACGAGCTGGCATGCCGACTGGAAAGGGCTCCGCGCCGCCGTGCTCGGCATGTCGGTGACGGGCTTCTCGGTCGCCGACACCCTCGCCGAGCTCGGTGCCGAGGTGCTCGTCGTGTCCGAGTCCGCCGACGAGGAGTACGCGCGGCTGCTGCCCGTCATCGGGGCGCGGTCGTCGATCGGCCCGCTCGATCCGGTGCCGGCCGACCTCGTCGACTTCGCGCCCGAGGTGATCGTCGCATCACCCGGGTTCGCGCCGCGGCATCCGGTCATCGCCTGGGCGCAGGAGAGGGGCATCGCCCTGTGGGGCGACATCGAGCTCGCGTGGCGCGTGCGCGACAAGGTCGTGCGGTCCGACGGGACTCCGGCCGACTGGGTGCTGGTGACGGGCACGAACGGCAAGACGACGACGACACGGCTGACGGCGACGATGCTCGTGGCCGGCGGTCTCCGCGCGGCCCCCGTCGGCAACATCGGCACGCCCGTGCTCGACGCGGTGCGCGATCCGGCGGGCTTCGACGCGCTCGTGGTCGAGCTGTCGAGCCACCAGCTGTGGTACCTCGGGCTGCAGAGCGGCCCCGACCCGGTGTCGCCGCACGCGGCCGTGTGCCTCAACCTCGCCGACGACCACCTCGAGTGGCACGGGTCGTTCGACTCCTACCGCGAGGCGAAGGCGCACGTCTACGACAACACGCGCGTCGCGTGCGTTTACAACAAGGCGGATGAGGCGACGCGCCGCATGGTCGAGGACGCCGACGTCGTCGAGGGCGCGCGCGCGATCGGGTTCGACCTCGGGGTGCCCGGGCCGAGTGACATGGGCGTCATCGAGGGGATCCTCGTCGATCGCGCATTCCTGGAGGATCGCCGCACGAGCGCACTCGAGCTGACCACGGTCGCCGAGCTCGCCGAAGAAGGTCTCTCCGCGCCGCACGTCGTCGCGAACATCCTCGCGGCGGCGGCGCTCGCGCGTTCGCTCGACGTGCCGCCGTCCGCCGTGCGCGACGCGCTGCGCACGTTCCGCCTCGACCCGCACCGCATCGAGGTCGTCGCGGTGACCGACGGCGTCACGTGGGTCGACGACTCCAAGGCGACCAACCCCCACGCGGCCGCGTCGTCGCTCGCGGCGTACCCCGGCGCGGTGTGGATCGTGGGCGGACTGCTCAAGGGCGTCGACATCTCGGCGCTCGTGGCGGAGCGCGGGGCATCCGTGAAAACCGCCATCGTGATCGGCGTCGACCGCACCGACGTCGTCTCGGCGTTCGCGCGACACGCGCCCGACGTGCCGGTCATCGAGGTGGACGACGCGGAGACTGAGGATGTCATGGCGCGGGTGGTCGAGCTCGCGGCCGAGGTGGCACAGGACGGCGACGTCGTCCTGCTCGCCCCGGCCGCCGCATCGTTCGACCAGTTCGCGTCGTACGCGGACCGGGGCAGCCGGTTCGCGGACGCGGTGAGAACGAGGACCGGAGGGGGCGACGGTGAGCACGACGCAGACCCGCCCTCCGGCGACGGCGCCTGAGCCGAAGCCCCGCAAGGGCCTCGCCGCCCGCATCTCGCTCGGGCGCGTGTTCGCGCCGGTGCCGAACGAGTTCCTGCTCATCTCGTCGACCGCGCTGCTGCTGACGATCTTCGGGCTCGTGATGGTGCTGTCGGCGACATCGGCGACGTCTGCCGCATCCGGCGGCGAACCGTACGACGCCGTGCTCAAGCAGCTCATGTTCGCTGCGATCGGCGTGCCCCTCATGTTCGTCGCGAGCCGGTTCCCGGTCGCGTTCTGGAAGCGCATCGCGTGGATCGCGCTCATCTTCGCGACGATCTTCCAGATGCTCGTGTTCACGCCGCTCGGCGTCGAGGCGTACGGAAACCGCAACTGGATCCAGATCGCGGGCGTGCAGGCGCAGCCGTCGGAGTTCCTGAAGCTCGCGCTCGCGCTGTGGGTCGGGTATGTGCTGTTCCGCAAGCGGACGCTGCTCGGGCTGTGGCGACACGTGTTCATCCCGCTGGTTCCGGTGGCGATCCTCGTGATCGGCACGGTCATGGCGGGCGACGACCTCGGCACGGCCATGATCCTCGTGCTGATCGTGCTCGGCGCGCTCTTCTTCTCGGGCGTCAAGCTGCGGATCTTCGTGCTGCCGGCGATCGCCGCGGGCCTCGCGGTCGCGTATCTCGCGGTCACGAGCCCCGACCGTGTGCGCCGCTTCATGAGTTTCCTCAACCCGGATTGCCTGGGCGACTACTACAACGACTGCTACCAGCCCCTGCACGGCATCTGGGGGCTCGCGGGCGGCGGCATCTTCGGCCTCGGCCTCGGCAACTCCCGCGAGAAGTACGACTGGCTCCCGGCCGCCGCGAACGACTACATCTTCGCGATCGTGGGCGAGGAGCTCGGGCTCATCGGATGCGCCGTCGTGCTGGCGCTCTTCGCCCTCTTCGCGGTCGGCGCGTTCCACGTCATCCGCAAGACCGACGACCCGTTCGTCCGGATCGTCTCGGGCGGCATCACCGTGTGGATCGTCGGCCAGGCGCTCATCAACATCGGCGTCGTGCTGCGGGTCTTCCCCGTGCTGGGCGTGCCCCTGCCGTTCATGTCGCAGGGCGGCACGTCGCTGCTGTCGGTGCTCCTCGCGTCGGGCGTGCTGCTGTCGTTCGCTCGGTCGCTCCCGGCCAAGCGTGCCGCGTCGGGCTCGGCAGCGGCGCGCCGCCGCGCACCGCGATCCGCCGCTCGAGCGTCCGAGATCAGGTGATCCGCCCGGCGCAGGACCTTCGCCCACGCACTTTCCTGACTGCGCCGGATGTCCTGAACCGGTGAAGGGGAGCCGAGTGCGGGACGCCGGTGGGGAGAGACGGATGCTCCGGCGACCGCGTCTGGGAGAATCGAACGGATGACCACGTACCTGCTCGCCGGCGGTGGAACCGCCGGACACGTCAACCCGCTGCTCGCCGTCGCGGACGCCCTCCGCGAGCGTGACGCCGACGCCGACGTGCTCGTGCTCGGCACGCGCGAGGGGCTCGAGGCGCGTCTCGTGCCCGAGCGCGGGTACGAGCTGCTCATCGTCGACAAGGTTCCCTTCCCCCGGCGGCCGGATCGCGCGGCGGCGGCATTCCCGACGCGCTTCGCGCGCGCGATCGCGCAGGTCCGCCGGCACATCCGCGAGCGCGGCGTCGACGTCGTCGTGGGCTTCGGCGGGTACGCATCCGCCCCCGCCTACGTCGCTGCGCGTCGCGAGGGCGTGCCGTACATCGTGCACGAGGCGAACGCCCGCCCGGGCCTCGCGAACCGGCTCGGCGCGCGCGGAGCCGCGGGCGTGGGCGTCGCGTTCGAGGGAACGCCGCTCAAGGGCGCGCAGGTCGTCGGGATGCCGTTGCGACGCGAGATCGTCGACCTCGATCGTGCGGCGCTGCGCGCCGAGGCGGCCGAGCACTTCGGTCTCGACCCCGAGAAGCCCACGCTTCTCGTCTTCGGCGGCTCGCTCGGCGCCCAGCGCCTCAACGAGGCCTTTGGCGAACGACACGGTGCCGCATGGAAGGACGTGCTCGCCGCCGGGTGGCAGCTGATCCACGTGACGGGCGAGCGCTCCGACCTCGCCGACCCCGGCGTGCCGGGGTATTGCGTGCGGCGCTACGTCGACCGCATGGACCTCGCGTTCGCGATCGCCGACCTCATCGTGTCGCGCGCGGGCGCCGCGACGGTGAGCGAGATCAGCGCGCTCGGGATCCCCGCGGTGTACGTGCCGTACGCGGTGGGCAACGGCGAGCAGGTGCTCAACGCGTCCTCGGCGGTGCGCGCCGGCGCGGCACGGCTCATCCTCGACGTGGAGTTCACGGGCGATCGCGTGCGCTCCGAGGTGGTGCCGCTGCTCGCGAACGAGGCAGCACGTGACGCGATGCGGGCGGCCGCGGCATCCGTCGGCACGCGTGCGGGCACCGACAACGTCGTCGCGATGATCGACGGAGCGCTCGCCCGGCGCCGAGCCTGAGCGGCACCCGGGAGCGGCGTGTGCGGAGGCCGTCCGCACCGGCGCCCAACCTAAGATTGACGGGTCATGATCAGACCTGACCTGAGCCTTCCCATCCCCGAGACCATCGAGTCCGCCCACTTCATCGGGATCGGAGGCTCGGGCATGTCCGGGCTCGCCGGCATGTTCCTCGATCGGGGCATCCGCGTGTCGGGCTCCGACCGCGCCGACAGCGCGGCCCTGCAGGCTCTCGCCGCGCGCGGCGCGCGCGTGTACGTCGGGCATGACGCCGCGAACCTCGCCGACGACGTCGACACCGTCGTGCACACGGGCGCGATCTGGCCCGAGAACCCGGAGTACGTCCTCGCGAAGGAGCGCGGACTGCACGTCATCCACCGCTCGCAGGCGCTGTACTGGCTCATCGGCGGACGCCGGCTCGTATCCGTCGCGGGCGCGCACGGCAAGACGACGTCCACCGGCATGATCGTCGTCGCGCTCGACGCGCTCGGCGCCGACCCGACGTTCGTGAACGGCGGCGTCATCGCGCAGCTCGGCGTCTCGAGCCGCACGGGCGCCGACGAGCTCTTCGTGATCGAGGCGGACGAGTCCGACGGCACCTTCCTGCTGTACGACACGTCGATCGCGCTCATCACCAACGTCGACCCCGACCACCTCGACCACTACGGGACGCGCGACGCGTTCGACGAGGCGTTCGCCCGGTTCGCGAACGAGGCGCGCGAGGCGGTCGTCATCTCGGCCGACGACCCGGGCGCACGGAGCGTCGCCGCACGCATCTCGCACGAGAACGTCGTCACGTTCGGCGAGTCCGCGGGAGCGGACGTGCGGGTCACCGGCATCCGCACCGACGGCCCCGTGTCGTTCACGATCGAGCACGGTGGCATCTCGATCGACGCGAAGCTCCCCATCCCCGGGGCGCACAACGCGATCAACGCCGCCGGGGCGGTGGCGGTGCTCCTGACCCTCGGCCACGAGCTCGAGCCCGCCGTTCGCGCGGTCGAGCGCTTCGAGGGCACGATCCGCCGCTTCGAGCTGCACGGCGTCGAACGGGGCGTGAGCGTCTACGACGACTACGCCCACCACCCGACCGAGGTCGCTGCGGCGCTTGCGGCAGCGCGCACCGTGATCGGCGACGGACGCATCATCGCGATCCAGCAGCCGCACACGTACTCGCGCACGCAGGAGATGTACCGCGAGTTCGCCGAGGTGCTCGAGACCTACGCCGACCACACCGTGATGCTCGACGTGTACGGCGCCCGCGAGGACCCCGTCCCGGGTGTCACCGGCGAGCTCGTGAGCGGCGCGTTCTCCGACCCGTCGCGCGTGCACTACGTGCCCGACTGGCAGGAGGCCGCCGAGTACACGGCATCCGTCGCGCGCGAGGGCGACTACGTCATCACGCTCGGGTGCGGCAACGTGTACCTGATCATTCCGCAGGTTCTCGAGGCGCTCGCGTCCTCGGCCCCCGCCGAGGGATCAGGGGAGTAGTCGCGGATGCGCCGGCCGACGCCGCTGCCGCCTCCGCCGGCCGGAGCGCGGGCGGATGACGGGGCCCGCCGCGCGGCGAGGGGCGCCGACGCCGCTGCGGACACGACGGCCGACCCGGATGCCGTCGCGCCGGTCATCCCGCTGACCGCGCGTCCGGGCGACGCCCCCGAGCTCCTTCCGGGGATGGACGGAGCGGCGAGCGATTCGGATGCTCCGGCCGAGGCCGTCGGCCTGCGCGACGTCTGGCGCGCGTCGCGCGCGCGGCGCAAGGCCCTGCGCTCCGAGATCCGGCGCTTCACCGCGCGCCAGCGGCGCCGGCGGCTCACGTGGCTCGGCGTCGCCGCCGCGCTCGTGCTGCTCGTGCTCGGCACGCTCGGGGCCGCGTACAGCCCGCTCTTCGCGGTCGAGCGGTTCCGGGTCGTCGGTGCCGAGCAGCTCGATGCAGCTGCCGTCGAGGCGGCGCTCGCGGGTCAGCTCGGCACACCGCTGCCGCTCGTCGACGAGAGCGAGGTCAAGGCGGCGCTCGTCGCCTTCCCCCTCGTCGAGTCGTATCGGCTCGAGGCCCGCCCGCCGCACGAGCTGGTCGTGCGGATCGTGGAGCGCACGCCGATCGGGCTCATCGAGACGCGTGCCGGCTACACGCTCGTCGACGCGGCCGGGGTCGCTCTGTCGACGACCGAGACGCCCGCGCCGGGGCGTCCGATCCTCGATGTGCAGGGCGGCGTCCGCTCCGGTGCGTTCGAGTCCGTCGGGCAGGTGATCCGCTCGCTGCCCGACGACATCCGCTCGCTCGTGACCGGTGTCACGGCGTCGACGCCCGATGACGTGACCCTGATCCTGGGCGGGACCGACACGCAGGTGGTGTGGGGGAGCGCGGAGGACTCCGCGATGAAGGCGCTCGTGCTCCAGACGATGATGAAGCAGCGTCCGCCCGCGTCGGTGAGCGCGTACGACGTGTCGTCGCCGGGCTCGATCGTCGTCCGCTGAAGCCTCGATCGGCGAGTTTCACGCCGGGTGCCGCGACACGCCCAAGCGCTTCCGAGTCGAGGCGTGGCATCCGCTTACCTTCGAGGTCAAAGGAATTGCATACCGGGCAATTCTTTACACCTCTACTAGAGGTTGAAGGTTTGGTTCGCACGATTCGGAGGCCGGCATGAGCCAGAACCAGAACTACCTCGCCGTCATCAAGGTGGTCGGCGTGGGTGGCGGAGGCGTCAACGCCGTCAATCGCATGATCGAACTCGGGCTGCGGGGTGTCGAGTTCATCGCGATCAACACCGACGCGCAGGCGCTGCTGATGAGCGATGCCGATGTCAAGCTCGACGTCGGTCGCGAGCTCACGCGGGGACTCGGCGCGGGCGCCGACCCCGAGGTCGGTCGCCGTGCGGCAGAAGACCACGCCGAGGAGATCGAGGAGTCGCTGCGCGGCGCCGACATGGTCTTCGTCACGGCGGGTGAGGGTGGCGGAACGGGCACGGGCGGTGCGCCCGTCGTCGCGAAGATCGCGAAGTCGATCGGCGCGCTGACGATCGGCGTCGTCACGAAGCCCTTCTCGTTCGAGGGCCGCCGCCGTCAGCAGCAGGCCGAGACGGGCGTCGCGAAGCTGAAGGAAGAGGTCGACACCCTCATCGTCGTGCCCAACGACCGCCTGCTCGAGATCAGCGATCGCGGCATCTCGATGATCGAGGCGTTCGCAACGGCCGACCAGGTGCTCCTCGCCGGTGTCCAGGGCATCACCGACCTCATCACGACGCCGGGTCTGATCAACCTCGACTTCGCCGACGTGAAGTCGGTCATGCAGGGTGCGGGCTCCGCGCTCATGGGCATCGGCTCGGCGCGAGGAGCGGACCGCGCCATCAAGGCAGCGGAGCTCGCCGTCGAATCGCCCCTGCTCGAAGCGTCCATCGAGGGCGCGCACGGCGTGCTGCTGTCGATCCAGGGCGGGTCGAACCTCGGCATCTTCGAGATCAACGACGCCGCACAGCTCGTGAAGGAAGCCGCCCACCCCGAGGCGAACATCATCTTCGGAACGGTCATCGACGACACCCTCGGCGACGAGGTGCGCGTCACCGTGATCGCGGCCGGCTTCGACGGCGGTGAACCCACCGCCCGGATCGAGCCGATCTCGAGCCTGCGCTCGACGCCGGTCACCGCGCCGCCCGTGCTGCCCGATGTCGCGCCCGAGGACGCCGCGAAGGCGCGGGCGAGCGACCAGTCCGAGCCGGTGTCGGTCGGGGCGAGCGTCACGTCGGAGCCGAGCCACGACTCGTTCGACGACGACCTCGACATCCCCGACTTCCTGAAGTAGCCCTTCGACGGGCTCAGGAACCGACGGACGGGCTCAGGAACCACGGTGGATCTCGCCTCTCGCCTCGCTGAGGTCGACGCGCGGATCGCCGACGCCGCCCGGGCTGCAGGACGCGACCCCGCCGAGCTCACCCGCATCGTCGTGACGAAGTTCCATCCGGCCTCCCTCGTGGAACAGCTCTACGACCTCGGCGTGCGCGACGTCGGTGAGAACCGCCAGCAGGAGCTCACCGACAAGCGGGGCCGCCTGCGCGACCTCCCCGGGCTGACCTGGCACTTCATCGGCCAGGCGCAGACCAACAAGGCGAAGGCGATCCGGGCCGCGGCATCCGTCGTGCACTCGGTGGACAGGGCCCGGCTCGCCGACGCCCTCGACGCGGCGGGCGGTGACGACGCGCCGCTCCTCGACGTCCTCGTGCAGATCAACCTGACCGACGATCCGAAGAGGGGAGGGGTGGCGCCGAGCGACCTGCGGCCGCTCGCCGAGCACGTGATCGGATGCCCCACCCTCCGCCTCCGCGGGGTCATGGCCGTCGCCCCGCTCGACGAGCCTCCCGCTCCCGCGTTCGAGAGACTGCGCGCGTGCGCGGATCTCGTGCGCGAACTCGAGCCTTCCGCCACCTGGATGTCCGCGGGAATGACCGGCGACTTCGCCGAGGCGATCGCCGCCGGCGCGACACACCTGCGGATCGGCACAGCAATCACCGGACCGAGGCCGGTGCACGGTTAGCCTCGGAACAGACGAGCAACGCGATGACGGAGGATGCGATGTCCAACCCGCTGAAGAAGACGATGGTGTACCTGGGACTCGCCGATGAGGAAGAGGCCTACGAGGAGCCGACGCCTCAGCCGGCTCAGCGTGCCTCCAAGTCGGTTGAGAAGCCCGCAGCGCCGATCACGCCCATTCACCGGCCCGCCGTGGTTCGGCAGCCGACGGCGAGCGCGGTCTCCGAGATCCTGACCGTCCACCCCAAGCAGTACCGCGACGCGCAGGTGATCGCCGAGAACTTCCGCGACGGCATCCCGGTCATCATCAACCTCTCGCAGATGAGCGACGGCGACGCGCGGCGTCTGATCGACTTCGCAAGCGGCCTCTCGCTCGGCCTCTACGGCCGCATCGAGCGCGTCACGAGCAAGGTGTTCCTGCTGTCGCCCGAGAACGTGGCGGTGTCGGGTGACGGGACGGTCGCGCAGGCGGATCCCGACGCGGTGCCGTTCGCGCCGTAACCCGTGTTCATAATCCAGATCATCGCCGGGATCCTCAACACCCTCCTCCTGATCTACGTCCTCATCCTGCTCGTACGCCTCGTGCTCGACTGGATCCCGTTCTTCAATCGCGAGTGGCGTCCGCGGGGTGCCGGACTCGTCGTCGCCGAGGTCGTCTACACGATCACGGACCCGCCGATCAAGCTGTTCCGTCGGTTCATCCCGCCGTTGCGGGTCGGCTCCGTGGCGATCGATTTCGCCTTCGCGCTGACGATGCTGCTGTGCTTCATCCTGCTGTCGGTCACGCGCGCCATCGCAGGCTGAGCAGGACGAGCCTCGACACCTTCTCAGTGGGACACACGGGGGTCGCCCCTTCGACAGGCCCATGAGCCGCGGCTATGCTGTCTTGGACAGTGGCGCGTCCTCCGCGGCGGGCCAACCCCGACATCGGCCAGCGACCAGTGCGCGCGAAAGAGGAAACACCATGGCATTGACTCCCGATGACGTCGTCACGAAGCAGTTCCAGCACGTCCGGTTCAAGGAGGGCTTCGACCCGGACGAGGTCGACGACTTCCTCGACGAGATCGTCGTGGAGTGGCGCAAGACTCTGGCCGAGAACGAGGAGCTGAAGGCGAAGCTCGCCGCGTACGAGTCGGGTGCCGCGGCTCCCGCCGCCCAGGCCGCCGCTCCCGCGCAGGCCCCGTCGGGCGAGGGCGCTCCGCCTGCCGCCGCGAGCGCCGGCATCATCGAGCTGGCCCAGCGCCTGCACGACGAGCACGTCGCCGAAGGCCGCGCCAAGCGCGACCAGCTCATCGCCGAGGCTCAGTCGCAGGCCGCCTCGATCATCGCCGACGCCGAGGCGCGCGGCCGCGACGAGATCGCCCGTCTCGACAAGGAGCGCACGTCGCTCGAGGCCCGCATCGCCGAGCTGCGCACGTTCGAGCGCGACTACCGCGCGCAGCTTCGCGGCTTCATCGAGGGCAAGCTGCGCGACCTCGAGACCTCGGCCACGGCATCCGGGCCCACGCCGGTTTCGAGCATCGGCGGCCTCTAGGCCGATCCTTTGACGAACCGCCGTCCTCTCAGACCTGCGGCGGCCGGTGCCATCGTCGCGCTTCTCGCGGCGACGGTACTGGCCGCCGATCAGTTCACGAAGTACCTCGCGATCGAGAACCTGCCCCCGGGTGAGCCGGTCCACGTCCTCGGCGACTTCCTGATCTTCATCCTCACGCGCAACCCGGGTGCGGCGTTCTCGCTCGGCGAGGGTGTCACGTGGATCTTCACGATCGCGCTGGCCGTGGTCGCCGTGGTCGTCGTGTGGCTCACCGCCACCCGCGTCCGCTCACGGCTGTGGGCGGTCGCCCTCGGACTCCTGCTCGGCGGCGTGCTGGGCAACCTCACCGACCGCGTGCTGCGTGAGCCGGGGTTCCCCGTCGGGCACGTCGTCGACTTCATCAACACGCCGTGGATGATGCCGGCGATCTACAACGTCGCCGACATCTTCATCGTCTCGATGATGATCGGTGTCGCGCTGCTCGTGCTCGTCGGGCTCCACCTCGACGGCACGCGTGAGCGCCGCGCGGCATCCGACGACGACGAAGAGACGGATGGGGCACCCGCCGGCGCCTCCGATCGCGAGCTGCCCGACCAACCGACGGCGGGCGACGCGCCGAGGGACTGACATGGAGTCCCGGAGCCTCCCCGTACCCGACGGACTCGACGGCGTGCGCGTCGACGCCGCCCTCGCCAAGATGCTCGGCTTCTCGCGCACGTTCGCCGCCGAGGTCGCCGAGGCGGGCGGCGTGATGCTGGACGGTCGGCCGCTCTCGAAGTCCGACAAGCTGCACGGCGGCTCGTGGCTCGAGGTGACGTGGACCCCGAAAGAGGAGCCGCGCGTCGTTCCGGTCGAGGTGCCGGACCTCGGCATCGTGTACGACGACGATGACATCGTGGTCGTCGACAAGCCTCCGGGCGTCGCCGCCCATCCGTCGCTCGGGTGGGAGGGGCCGACGGTGCTCGGTGCGCTCGCCGCGGGCGGCTACCGCATCGCGACGACCGGCGCCGCGGAGCGACAGGGCATCGTCCACCGGCTCGACGTCGGCACGAGCGGACTCATGGTGGTCGCCAAGTCGGAGCGCGCGTATACCGCGCTCAAGCGCGCGTTCAAGGAGCGCGAGGTCGACAAGATCTACCACGCGGTGGTGCAGGGGCATCCGGATCCCCTCGTCGGCACGATCGACGCGCCCATCGGCCGGCACCCCACGCACTCGTGGAAGTTCGCGGTGACCCCGACCGGCAAGGACTCGGTCACCCACTACGAGACGATCGAGGCGTTCCGCGGTGCGGCGCTCCTCGAGATCGACCTCGAGACGGGGCGCACGCACCAGATCCGGGTGCACATGGCCGCGCACCGCCACCCGTGCGTGGGCGACCCGCTGTACGGCGCCGATCCGACGCTGTCCGCGCGGCTCGGACTGAAGCGGCAGTGGCTCCACGCGCGCCGCCTCGCGTTCACCCACCCGACGACGGGGGAGTGGATGGAGTTCACGTCGGAGTACCCACCCGACCTCGCGCACGCGCTCGAGGTGCTGCGCGAGGACTGACGAATGTCGGATGCCGGCGGCAGAGTGTTCCCATGGTGATCGACGTGCGTCCGGCCGAGGTCTTCGACGACGTCGCGACGATCCTCGGCCCCAAGAATCCGAACTCGTCTGTCTGCTTCTGCCTGAGCTACCGCATTCCCTCGCAAGAGGCGAAGGAGCTGCGCGGGCCCGCGCGCGCCGAACGCGTCCGTCGTCTGATGGACGAGGAGGGCCCGATCGGCGTGCTCGCGTACGAGGGCGACGAGGTCGTCGGCTGGGCGGCGGTCGCCCCGCGCTCGCGCACCCACTTCGCGACGTTCCGCAAGATCCCGCACATCGACGACCGCGACGTGTGGTGCGTGTGGTGCTTCCGCGTGCGACCGGGCCACCGCAAGAAGGGGATCATGCACTCGCTCCTCGAGGGAGCCGTCGAGTTCGCGCGTGAGCGCGGAGCGCCCGCGATCGAGGGTTACCCGGTCGACAACGGCGATGCGCGGGTCGATCTCACGATGGCGTACGTGGGCACGCGGCGCCTCTTCGAGAAGGCCGGGTTCACGAAGGCGGCCGACACCGAGTCGGTGCTCTCGGGGTTCCCGCGTGTGTTGATGCGGAAGGACCTGTCATGAGCGAACTCGCCGAGCTCCTTCGCCGCCGTCACGCCGCGGCCAACGCGCTCTATCTCGACCTCCTCGACACGCTGACTCCTGATCTGCTGCGGGCGCGACTTCCCGGTGTGCGCTCGAGCCCCGTGTCGAATCAGTTCTGGTGCGTCGTCGGCGGCCGGGAGAGTCACGTGCGGGCCGCGCGCGCAGGTTCGTGGCAGGGTTTCACGTGCTCTCTCGACGACGACGAAGACCCCGGATCGGTTCGAGCGGCGCTCGAACGCACCGCCGCCGAGGTCGCCGCGTGGCTCGATGAGATCGGTTCCGACGACGACCCGGCGTGGCGGTTCGCGGTGAGTCTCCTCGAGCACGAGACGCAGCATCAAGGTCAGCTGATCCGGTACTTCTACGCCGTCCCGCTGCGCATCCCGGAGTCATGGATCGATCGGTACGCGCTCGAACCCGAGTGAGTCGCCGTCAGGAGGACTCGGAGTAGACGACCTCGAATCGCTCGAGCACGACCTCGAGTGCGCCGACGTCGTCGACGGACAAGCCGCGGCGTTCGAGAACGCGCCGGAAGTACCTTTCATGGCCGTCCCGCCACGCGGCGAGCGAAAGGTCGTCCTCGCCCTCGGAGGCGGCGAACTCCGCGTCCACATCGTCGAAGATCGCGATCCTGACCGCCGTCGTGCGGATCACCGCGCGCGGTGCACCCCCGCCGTCCAAGACGATCGACAGCTCACCCGGCTGCGGCACGGGCTCGCCGTCGTCGGTGAGCTCGAGCATGCTCGTCGACGTCCCCGTCTTGCGCCCGTCGAGCACGGCCTGCAGGAGCTCGTCGGCGAGGCGCGGCGTGTCGGCGAAGCTCCATGCGGGCGGCTCGGCGGCGGAGTCTAGGCCCGCTGCGCGTGCGGCGCGCAGCCAGAATTCGGAGACCGCGTCGGAGTCGGGCATCGTGCTTCTCTCGTCGTAAAGGGAGCGGGTGCCGCTTCACGATACGCGCGGACCCTCACGTTCGAGTCGAAGGTGAGATGAGCTGGGCGCGTGAATCGGCGGATGCCGCGTGCGCCGCCCTGTTGTGTCGGGACCGCTCCATAGACTCGACGACGTGGCATCCGACTCCTTCGTTCACCTCCATGTGCACACCGAGTACTCGATGCTCGACGGCGCCGCGCGCATCGGCCCGCTGATCCAGGAGGCGGTCAAGCAGGGCATGCCGGCGATCGCCGTCACCGACCACGGGCAGACCTTCGCGGCGTTCGAGTTCTACAAGACCGCGAAGGACGCGGGCATCAAGCCGATCATCGGCATCGAGGCGTACGTGACGCCCGGAACGCACCGCGCCGACAAGGCCCGTGTCCGCTGGGGCACGCCCGAGCAGAGCGACGACGACGTGTCGGGCTCGGGCGCGTACACCCACATGACCCTGCTCTCCGAGACGACGGAGGGCATGCACAACCTCTTCCGCCTGTCGTCGCTGGCGAGCATCGAGGGCTACTACTTCAAGCCCCGCATGGACCGCGAGCTGCTGCAGAAGTACGCCAAGGGCCTCATCGCGACGACGGGCTGCCCGTCGGGCGAGGTGCAGACGCGTCTGCGTCTGGGGCAGTACGACGCCGCGCGCGCCGCGGCAGCGGAGTTCCAGGACATCTTCGGCAAAGAGAACTACTTCGCCGAGATCATGGATCACGGGCTGTCCATCGAGCGGCGCATCATGAGCGATCTGCTGTCGATCGCGAAAGACCTCAAGATCCCGCTCGTCGGCACGAACGACCTGCACTACACGCACCAGCACGACGCGCAGAGCCACGCGGCCCTGCTGTGCGTGCAGTCGGGCTCGACCCTCGACGACCCGAAGCGGTTCAAGTTCGACGGCGACGGCTACTACCTCAAGAGCGCCGCCGAGATGAAGCAGGTGTTCCGCGATCACCCCGAGGCGATCGCGTCGACCCTCCTCATCGCGGAGCGCTGCGACGTCGAGTTCAACACGTCGGCGAACTACATGCCCCGCTTCCCGGTGCCCGAGGGCGAGACCGAGGAGTCGTGGTTCATCAAGGAGGTCGAGCGCGGCCTGCACGAGCGCTACCCGGACGGCATCCCCGACGAGGTCCGCAAGCAGGCCGAGTACGAGACCCAGGTCATCGTGCAGATGGGCTTCCCGGGGTACTTCCTCGTGGTCGCCGACTTCATCAACTGGGCCAAGCGCAACGGCATCCGCGTCGGCCCCGGTCGCGGCTCGGGCGCCGGCTCCATGGCGGCGTACGCGATGAAGATCACCGACCTCGACCCGCTCCAGCACGGACTGATCTTCGAGCGCTTCCTCAACCCCGACCGCGTCTCGATGCCCGACTTCGACGTCGACTTCGACGACCGTCGCCGCGGCGAGGTCATCCAGTACGTGACCGAGAAGTACGGCGATGAACGCGTCGCCCAGATCGTCACGTACGGCACGATCAAGGCGAAGCAGGCGCTCAAAGACGCGGGGCGCGTGCTCGGCTTCCCCTTCAGCATGGGGGAGCGGCTCACGAAGGCCATGCCCCCCGCCGTCATGGGCAAGGACATGCCGCTCGACGGCATGTTCGACCCGCAGCATCCGCGTTACAAGGAGGCGTCCGAGTTCCGGGCGCTGATCGAGACGGATGCCGAGGCCAAGACCGTCTACGACACGGCGGTCGGCCTCGAGAACCTCAAGCGCCAGTGGGGTGTGCACGCGGCCGGCGTCATCATGTCGAGCGAGCCGCTGATCGACATCATCCCGATCATGAAGCGCGAGCAGGACGGGCAGATCGTCACGCAGTTCGACTATCCGGCGTGCGAGGCGCTCGGCCTCATCAAGATGGACTTCCTGGGGCTGCGCAACCTCACGATCATCGACGACGCGCTCGACAACATCGAGGCGAACCGCGGTGAGCGGCTCGTGCTCGAAGACCTCGGCCTCGACGACAAGGCGGCGTACGACCTGCTGGCGCGCGGTGACACGCTGGGCGTGTTCCAGCTCGACGGTGGACCCATGCGGTCTCTCCTGCGGCTCATGAAGCCCGACAACTTCGAAGACATCTCGGCCGTCATCGCGCTGTACCGGCCCGGCCCGATGGGTGCGAACTCGCACATCAACTACGCGCTGCGCAAGACGGGCCAGCAGCAGATCACGCCGATCCATCCCGAGCTCGAAGAGCCCCTCGCCGACATCCTCGACACCACCTACGGCCTGATCATCTATCAGGAGCAGGTGATGGCCATCGCCCAGAAGGTCGCCGGCTTCACACTCGGCCAAGCGGACATCATGCGCCGCGCGATGGGCAAGAAGAAGAAGTCCGAGCTCGACAAGCAGTACGAGGGCTTCGAAGCCGGCATGAAGGCCAACGGCTTCAGCGAGCAGGCGATCAAGACCCTGTGGGACATCCTCGTCCCGTTCTCGGACTACGCGTTCAACAAAGCGCACTCGGCCGCGTACGGCCTCATCGCGTACTGGACCGCGTACTTGAAGGCGCACTACCCGGCGGAGTACATGGCCGCGCTCCTCACGAGCGTCGGCGACGCGAAGGACAAGCTCGCGGTGTACCTCAACGAGTGCCGCCGCATGGGCATCAAGGTCCTCCCACCCGACGTCGTCGAGTCGACCCGGTATTTCGCGGCAGTCGGCGACGACATCCGGTTCGGCCTGGGCGCCGTGCGAAACGTCGGTGCGAACGTCGTCGACGCGATCGTCGCGGCGCGCGCCGAGGCGCCCTTCACGTCGTTCCACGACTTCCTGGCGAAGGTGCCCGTCCACGTCGCGAACAAGCGCACCGTCGAGTCGCTCATCAAGGCGGGGGCGTTCGACTCGCTCGGGGCGACGCGCCGCGCGCTCATGGAGATCCACGAGGATGCGACCGAGCAGGCAGTGCTCGACAAGCGTCGCGAGGCCAACGGCGAGGTCGGATTCGACTTCGACTCGCTGTGGGGCGACGACGAACCGCAGCAGACGCAGAAGGTCCCCGACCGTCCGGAGTGGACGAAGAAGGACAAGCTCGCGTTCGAGCGCGAGATGCTCGGGCTGTACGTGTCCGACCACCCGCTCGCCGGCCTCGAGATCCCGCTCGCGAAGCATGCCTCGATCAACATCCACGACCTGCTCGCGTCCGACGACCTGAGCGACGGCGACCAGGTCACGATCGCCGGTCTCGTGACGAGCGTGCAGCACCGCGTGGCGAAGTCGAGCGGCAATCCCTACGGCATGATCACCGTCGAGGACTTCGACGGTGAGGTCACGGTCATGTTCATGGGCAAGACGTACACCGAGTTCCAGTCGATGCTGCAGCCCGACTCGATCCTGGTCGTGCGCGGCCGCGTCTCGCGACGCGACGACGGCCTGAACCTCCATGCGGTGTCGTGCTTCGCGCCCGATCTCGGGGCGGTCGACGCATCCGGCCCGCTCATTCTGCAGATGCCCGAGCACCGCGCGACCGAGTCGGTCGTGACCGAGCTTGCGAACGTGCTCGAGCGCCATCGCGGCGACACCGAGGTGACGCTGCGGCTGCACAGAGGCGGCACCGCGAAGGTGTTCGAGGTGCCGCATCCGGTGTCGGTGACGGCCGACCTGTACGGCGAGCTGAAGGGTCTGCTCGGGCCGCAGTGCCTGGGCTGACCGAGCCTCGCCGACATCGGCGTTGTCTCACGGTCGTCTCATCAGCCGTGAGTAGGATCGCAACCACGCGTCAGGACAGACGTCGTGCGGAAAGGGAAGATCGTGACAGACGAGCGCAGGCTTGACGAACGGAGCGAGACCACCGAGTACGAAGCAGCGGCCCAGGCCGACGCGACAGCCGACGACACGAGTGCGGCCGAGTCCGAGCCCGTGGTGGGCGACGACGTCGGTGGCCCCGAGCTGCCCCCGCAGTACGGCGTGGGCCCGTTCTCGATCCGCGAGGTCGCGCTGGGCGTGGCGTGGCTGGTCGCCTTCGTCGTCTCGTTCTTCTCGGTCAACAACCTCCGCTTCGAGTCGGTGTGGACCGCCGGGATCAGCTGGATCCTGACGATCGCCCTCCCGACGGTGGCGGTGTTCCTCATCGTCCTGCGGCGCCTCTCGCCCGAGGGCATCCGCCGTGTCGGCTCGCTCGGCATCGACCAGTTCGCATCGGTGGCCTTCTCGGTCTCGGCCGTGGTGTGGCTCACGTGGATCTGGGAGACCGTGAGCATCGTCGCCCAGAACGGACCGTGGGTCCGCTCGTGGGTCATGTGGGTCTCGTTCGCGGCGATGCTGGCGGGCGTTGTGTTCACGGTGTTCGCGCCGCTCATCCCTCCGTTCTCAGAGGACTTCCGCGGCCGACCCGAAGTCGTCGCGCACAAGGTCGCGCGACCGACGCGCCCGGTGAGCAAGCGCCCCGCGCCCGAGCGGCGCCCTGCCGCCGAGGCGTCGCAGCCGGGCGGCGAGTACGCGCCCGCGCAGGCGTACGGCGAGCCCGACACGTCGACCGCGGCGTACACGGGCGGCGCGTTCGGCCAGGGCGGATACGGCGACCGGGCGTACAGCGGCGACGCGTACGCTTCGCAGGGGACGGATGCCGCGCAGGAGTGGGCTCCCGCGCAGTCGGCGCAGCAGACGTCGGCCGTGCGCTACCAGGCGTTCTGGGCGCTCGTGCCCGAGGAGCGCGACGTCGTCGACGAGCGGGGTGTCCCGCTGTTCCGCATCGGCCCGACCGCATGGGCGCTCGTGATCGAGGACCGCGGCGACACGTTCGTCGTCCGCCACGAGGACGGCCGCGTCGGCTACCTGCACGACGTCTCCGGCGTCACGCGGGGCTGACCCGTCCGGCGGTCGACCGGGCACCCGCCCGGCGGGATCCGGCGCGCGGGAACGTCCAGGCACTCGCGCTAGCCTGGAACGATGCTCCGCACGATCGACCTGCGTGGCCGCACACCGACACCTTCCGAGCTCCTCGCCATTGTTCCGCGGGCCACCGCGGCACGAGAGGAGGCCCAGCACGCCGCGGCGCGTCTCGTCGCCGACGTCGCCCGCGACGGCGAGCAGGCGCTCCGGGCGCAGGCCGAGCAGTTCGACCGCACGGTCGGCCACGACATCCGCGTCCCGCAGGATCACATCGACGACGCGGTGGCAGCCCTCGACCCGCGCGTCCGCGCCGCCCTCGAAGAGGCGATCGCGCGCGTGCGGACTGCGTCGGCCGCACAGGTGCCGAAGCCTGCGACGACTGAGCTCGCACCGGGCGCGCGGGTGATCCAGCGGTGGCAGCCGGTGCGCCGCGTGGGCGTGTACGTCCCGGGCGGCAAGGCGGTGTATCCGTCGAGCGTCGTCATGAACGTCGTTCCGGCACAGGTCGCCGGCGTCTCGGAGATCGCCCTCGCGACGCCGCCCCAGCACGAGCACGGCGGACGCGCGCATCCGGTGATCCTCGCCGCCGCGGGTCTCCTGGGCGTGACGGAGGTCTACGCGATGGGCGGCGCCGGCGCGATCGGCGCATTCGCGCACGGAGTGCCGGATCTCGGCCTCGAGCGCGTCGACGTCGTCACCGGGCCGGGCAACAACTTCGTCGCGGCCGCCAAGCGGGTCCTCGCGGGACTCGTCGGGACGGATGCCGAAGCCGGCGCCACCGAGATCCTCATCGTCGCGGACGATTCGGCCGATCCGCGTCTCGTGTCGGCCGATCTCATCAGCCAGGCCGAGCACGACGAGCAGGCTTCCGCAGTGCTCGTGACCACGTCGCCCTCCCTCGCGGACGCCGTCGCGGCCGACATCGCCGACCGCGCCGCTCGTACACGGCACGCCGAGCGGATCGCCGCCGCGCTGTCGGGGCCGCAATCCGCGATCGTCCTCGTGGACGACATCGCCGCCGCCACGGCGTTCAGCAACGCCTACGCCCCCGAGCACCTCGAGCTGCACCTCGCCGACCCGCGTCCGGAGGAGTTCGTCCACGCCGGTGCCGTGTTCGTCGGCCCGGACTCCCCGGTGAGCCTCGGCGACTACCTCGCCGGCAGCAACCACGTGCTTCCGACCGGTGGTCAGGCCCGGTACGCCTCGGGGCTGTCGGCCGCGACGTTCCTCCGGCCGCAGCAGGTCATCGAATACGACCACGTCGCGCTCGCGCGCGTGCGCGACGAGATCGTGGTCCTCGCCGATGCGGAGGCCCTTCCTGCGCACGGCGAGGCGATCACGGTCCGCTTCGAATCCGCCGATCCCACGGCGTCGGCCGAGGACGCCGCCGCTCGTCGGGCGTAGTCTGTCGGTGCCATGCACTGCCCCTTCTGCCGCCACCCCGACTCGCGCGTGATCGACTCCCGCACGAGCGACGACGGACTCAGCATCCGTCGCCGCCGCCAGTGCCCTCAGTGCGGTGGGCGCTTCTCGACGATCGAGACCGCGAGCCTCAACGTCATCAAGCGCTCGGGCGTGATCGAGCCGTTCAGCCGCGAGAAGGTGATGTCGGGTGTGCGCAAGGCGTGCCAGGGGCGACCCGTGACCGACGGCGACCTGGCGGTGCTCGCCCAGAAGGTCGAGGAGACGGTGCGCCAGACCGGCGCGTCGCAGGTCGACACGAACGAGATCGGCCTCGCGATCCTCGGGCCGCTGCGCGAGCTCGACGAGGTCGCGTACCTGCGCTTCGCGAGCGTGTATCAGGCTTTCGAGTCGCTCGAGGACTTCGAGGCGGCGATCGCGCTGCTGCGCGCCGACCACGCGTACGCGAGCGCCGCGGGCGACGACGAGACCGACTGACCCGCCGGGAGCGGGGGAGCGCGGCCGATAGCCTGGAGGGGATGTATCCCCTCCTCTTCCGCACCGTCCTGTCGCGCCTGGATCCCGAGCGCGCGCACCACTTGGCGATGGCGGTGATCCGGATGCTGGGGCTTCCCCCCGCGAGCTGGATCGCCCGCGCGCTCACGCGCCCCGATCCGTCCCTGCGCACGCGGGCGCTCGGGCTCACGTTCGACTCGCCGTTCGGCGTCGCCGCGGGCTTCGACAAGGACGTCATCGGCGTGAAGGGGCTCTACGCGCTCGGGTTCGGGCACGTCGAAGTCGGAACGCTCACCGCGATCCCGCAGGAGGGCAATCCGCGCCCGCGGCTGTTCCGGCTGATCCCCGACCGCGCGGTCGTCAACCGCATGGGCTTCAACAACCGCGGAGCCGAGGCGGCCGCGGTGCGCCTCGCGAAGCTGCGACGCCGTGCGAGGCGCCCCGTCGTCGGCGTCAACATCGGAAAGAGCCGCGTGGTCGACGTGGCGGATGCGACGGCCGACTACGAGCGCAGCGCGCGCCTGCTGGCGCCCCTCGCCGATTACCTCGTCGTCAACGTCTCCTCACCGAACACGCCCGGGCTGCGGGGGCTCCAGGCGGTGGAGACGCTGCGGCCGCTGCTCCAGGCGGTCAAGGACGCCTGCGGCCGGACGCCCCTCCTGGTCAAGATCGCGCCTGACCTGCCCGACGACGAGATCACGGGCATCGCCGCCCTCGCGGTCGACGTCGGACTCGCCGGTCTCATCGCGACGAACACCACCATCTCGCGCGAGGGTTTGGTCACCGACCCCGGGGTCGTCGCCGGGGCGGGGGACGGGGGACTGTCCGGGGCGCCGCTGAAGGAGCGGTCGCTCGACGTGCTGCGGCTCGTGCGCTCGGCTGTGCCGGAGTCGTTCTGCGTCGTGTCGGTCGGCGGCGTGGAGACTGCCGCCGACGTGCGCGAGCGCCTCGACGCGGGCGCCGATCTCGTGCAGGGCTACACCGCGTTCCTCTACCGTGGGCCGCTGTGGCCGCGGCAGATCAACCGCGGCCTGGCCGCTCGCAAGTGAGCCGACGGATGCGCGCGGGGCGCGGCATCCGTCGGATCAGGACGGGTACTGGCCGCGCGCGACCTGCGCCTTGGGCAGGCGCATGAAGCGCATCTGGATCGTGCGCATCGCGGAGTACCAGCCGAGACCCTTCTCGAGACGGTCGGCGCCGAACTTCGCGCGCGCGGCGCGCTTGACGCGGATCGACGTCACGATCATGTCGCCGACCACGAAGAGGATGAAGATCCACAGGCCGATGAAGGCCCAGTACTGGATCATCGCCGCGGGGATGAACGTCGCGATGATGACGATGACCATCGCGGGCATCACCGCCTCGCCGAGGTGCCAGCCCGCGTCGACGAAGTCGCGTGCGAACTTGCGCTGCGGGCCCTGGTCGCGGGGCGGCAGGTACTTGGGGTCGCCGGCGGCCATGCCCTGACGCGCCTTCTCGCGCTGCGCGGCGAGCTCGGCGCGGGCGCGCGCCTTCGCCTCCTTCGTGTCGGCGACGAGCGGGCGCTTGCGGGCGGCCTCGCGCTCGGCGCGCGTGGGGGTGGGGCGGCCCTTGCCCGAGGCTCCGCGCGCGGGCTCCCCATTGAGGACGGTGCCTTCTGAGGCTCCGTCGGATGCGGGTGCGGAAGGGGTTCTGGCCACGGCTGATCCTCGATCGTGCGGAAACGGGTGCCCTTAAGATTACCCGCATGACCTCAGAGAACTCCCGGCCCCAGGCAGTGCGCGAAGCGGCCGAGACGGGCATCCCGTCGGCCCTCGCAGACCTCGGCACGCTCGTGCGCATCCCGTCGATCGCCTTCCCCGGGTTCGACCCGGCCGAAGTGCGCCGCAGCGCCGAGACCGTCGCCGGCCTCGCGCGCGACCTCGGGATCTTCGAGACGGTCGACGTGCGGCAGGCCGCGATCCCCGGCACCGACGAGCTCGGCATGCCCGCGGTGATCGCGACGCGGGCCGCGCGCAACGGCCGCCCCACGATCCTGCTGTACGCCCACCATGACGTGCAGCCGGTCGGCGACGAGGCGCTGTGGGACTCGCCGCCGTTCGAGCCGACGCTGCGCGACGGGAGGCTCTACGGCCGCGGCGCCGCCGACGACAAGGCGGGGATCATGGTGCACCTGGGCGCGCTGCGCGCGCTGAAGGAGGCGCTCGGCGACGACTTCGACCTCGGCGTCGCGCTCTTCTTCGAAGGCGAGGAGGAGGCCGGCTCGCGATCGTTCGCGCAGTTCCTGAGCGACAACGCGGATGCGTTGAAGGCCGATGTCATCGTCGTCGCCGACTCGAGCAACTGGGACGCGAAGACGCCCGCGCTCACGGTGTCGCTGCGCGGCAACACGCGCTTCACGATGCGGGTGCGCACGCTCGAGCACGCATCGCACTCGGGCATGTTCGGGGGAGCGGTCCCCGACGCGATGATGGCGACCGTCAAGCTGCTCGCGACCCTGTGGGACGAGGACGGCGCGGTCGCCGTCGAAGGCCTCACGGAGCGCGACGCGCCCACTCCCGAGTACGGCGAAGACAAGCTGCGCGACGAGGCGGGGCTCCCCGAGGGCGTGTCGCCGATCGGTCGTGGCACGATCCTGAGCCGCCTGTGGAACAAGCCGTCGATCACGGTCACGGGCATCGACGCGCCGAGCGTCGCCAATGCCTCGAACACCCTCAGTCCCGAGATCGCGGTCGTCATCAGCGCGCGGATCGCCCCCGGTCAGCGAGCGGCCGACGCGTATGCCGCGATCGAGGCGCACCTGCGTGCGCACGCGCCGTTCGGCGCGCAGCTCGAGTTCACCGACCAGGACTACGGCGACCCGTTCCTCGTCGACACATCCGGATGGGCCGTCTCCGACGTCCGTGACGCGTTCACCGAGGCGTACGGCGTCGACCCTGTCGACATGGGCGTGGGCGGTTCCATCCCGTTCATCGCGGACCTCGTGCGCGAGTTCCCGGGCGCGCAGATCCTCGTCACGGGTGTGGAGGACCCGCACGGCAAGGCGCACAGCCCGAACGAGTCCCTGCACCTCGAGACGTTCCGCAACGCGCTCGTGGCCGAGGCCCTGCTGCTCGAGAAGCTCGACGCGCGCACCCGGTGAGCGGAGTGCCGCGCGGCGGTTCCCGAGCCCGCTCACATGCGGCGGGCGTAGAATCGCAGCATCCGCCGCGTCACCGCGGCCCGTCCGGAGGAGTGCCATGACCGACACCGCACTGTCGACCGATCAGATCGCGCGCGAGCACGGCGTGCTGCTCACCGACGCCGCCGCGCAGAAGGTGAAGAGCCTGCTCGAGCAGGAAGGACGCGACGACCTGCGTCTGCGCGTCGCCGTCCAGCCCGGCGGATGCAGCGGCCTCATCTACCAGCTGTACTTCGACGAGCGGTTCCTCGAAGGCGACAAGACGGTGGACTTCGACGGCGTCGAGGTCATCGTCGACGACATGAGCATCCCGTACCTCGACGGGGCCACGATCGACTTCAAGGACACGATCTCGGAGCAGGGCTTCACGATCGACAATCCCAACGCGGCCGGCAGCTGCGCCTGCGGCGACAGCTTCCACTGACGGCTGACCCGAAGAGGCCCGCGACCTGGTGTCCGGGCCTCTTCGTCGTGCCGCGGAAACGCCGGATTTCCGGGCATCCGCGACCCGCTGAGCGGGTGGATGCTGGGCACTTGGCCGGAATCGGCTGAGCGGTTGCCCTAGACTGGCCACAGTCACATTTCGCAACTCTGAAAGGTGCGCCCGTGCCGTCGAAACGCCGTCTTCGCTGGGCCCTGGTACCCGTCGGTATCGCCGCGGCCGTCGTGCTCGCTGGCTGCACGCCGACCGAGCTGAACGGCTTCCTTCCGGGCTTCGTCGAAGACGGGACGCCCGCGACCGATCGCACCGAGATGGTGTCCGGCCTGTGGACCAACTCGTGGATCGTGCTGCTCGTCGTCGGCGTCGTCACGTGGGGCCTCATGGGGTGGGCCGCGATCGCGTACCGCCGTCGCAAGGGTCAGGTCGGCCTGCCCGTGCAGCTGCGGTACAACATGCCGATCGAGATCTTCTACACGATCGTCCCGTTCATCCTCGTCATCGGGTTCTTCGCGTTCACCGCGCGTGACCAGACGATCCTGGAGACGCAGTACGACGACCCCGACGTGTCGATCACCGCGATCGGCAAGCAGTGGTCGTGGGACTTCATGTACGACGGCGAGGAGGAGGACAACTCCGACGCCGTCTGGACCATGGGCGTCCAGGCCAAGCCCGCGCCGAACGGCGACATCGACCAGGACTCGCTGCCGACGCTCTACCTGCCGGTCGACCAGACCGTCAAGATCAAGCTCCAGTCGCGTGACGTCATCCACTCGTTCTGGATCATCGACTTCCTCTACAAGAAGGACATGTACATCGGCAAGGACAACTACTGGTCCTTCACGCCGACACGAGAGGGCACGTACGCCGGCAAGTGCGCCGAGCTCTGCGGCGAGTACCACTCGATGATGCTCTTCAACGTCAAGGTCGTCAGCGAGGAAGAGTACGAGGATTACCTCGAGTCGCTCCGCGCCGCGGGGCAGACCGGCGACATCGACGACGCGTACGACCGCCTGCAGAACCTGCCCGGCACCACTGGTGAGGCGTCCGAGCACGAGGGAGACAGCTGATCATGGCCACGACGCTTCCGCTCCAGGAACCGACGCAGGGTCGCCCGACCACCCTGCCGCCGCGCCAGGCGGCGCTGCTCAGCGCCACGCGCGTCGAGCAGAAGGGCAACATCATCGTCAAGTGGATCACCTCCACCGACCACAAGACGATCGGCTACATGTACCTCATCGCGTCGGTGCTGTTCTTCCTGCTCGGCGGGGTGATGGCGCTCATCATCCGCGCCGAGCTCTTCGAGCCGGGCATGCAGATCGTGCCGACGAAGGAGCAGTACAACCAGCTCTTCACGATGCACGGCACGATCATGCTGCTGATGTTCGCGACGCCGCTGTTCGCGGGCTTCGCGAACGCGGTGCTGCCGCTGCAGATCGGCGCCCCCGACGTCGCGTTCCCGCGCCTGAACGCCTTCGCGTTCTGGCTGTTCCTGTTCGGCTCGCTAATCGCGGTGTCGGGCTTCCTGACGCCCCAGGGCGCGGCCGCGTTCGGATGGTTCGCGTATCAGCCACTCGCCAATGCGACGTTCTCGCCAGGGGCCGGTGGCAATCTCTGGATGCTCGGCCTCGGTATGAGCGGTTTCGGCACCATCCTCGGCGCCGTGAACTTCATCACGACGATCGTCACGATGCGCGCACCGGGCATGACGATGTGGCGCATGCCGATCTTCTCGTGGAACACGCTCGTCACGAGCATCCTGATCCTGATGGCGTTTCCGGTGCTCGCGGCGGCGCTCCTCGCGGCGGCTGCCGACCGCGTGCTCGGCTCGCACATCTACGACCCGGCCAACGGCGGCGTGCTGCTGTGGCAGCACCTGTTCTGGTTCTTCGGCCACCCCGAGGTGTACATCATCGCGCTGCCGTTCTTCGGCATCATCTCCGAGGTGCTGCCGGTGTTCAGCCGCAAGCCGATCTTCGGGTACAAGACGCTCGTGTACGCCACGATCGCGATCGCGGCGCTGTCGGTGGCGGTGTGGGCGCACCACATGTACGTCACGGGCGCGGTGCTGCTGCCGTTCTTCGCGCTCATGACGATGCTCATCGCGGTGCCGACGGGTGTGAAGATCTTCAACTGGATCGGCACGATGTGGCGAGGATCCGTGACCTTCGAGACACCGATGGTCTTCGCCCTCGGCTTCCTCGTGTCGTTCGTGTTCGGTGGACTGACCGGCGTGATCCTCGCGTCGCCGCCGCTGGACTTCCACCTGTCCGACTCGTACTTCGTGGTCGCGCACTTCCACTACGTCGTCTTCGGCACGGTCGTGTTCGCGATGTTCGCCGGCTTCTACTTCTGGTGGCCGAAGTGGACGGGCCGCATGCTCAACGAGCGTCTCGGCTACGTGCACTTCTGGATGCTGTTCATCGGCTTCCACATGACGTTCCTCATCCAGCACTGGCTGGGCGTCGACGGCATGGTTCGCCGCTACGCGGACTACTCCGAGGCCGACGGCTGGACGTGGCAGAACCAGGTCTCGACGGTCGGTGCCATCATCCTCGGCGCGTCGATGATCCCCTTCCTGTTCAACATCTGGATCACCGCCCGCAAGGCGCCGAAGGTGACCGTGAACGACCCGTGGGGCTACGGTGCGTCGCTCGAGTGGGCGACGAGCTGCCCGCCGCCGCGGCACAACTTCACGTCGATCCCGCGCATCCGCAGCGAGCGTCCGGCGTTCGACCTCAACCACCCCGAGGCGGGTCTGCCCGTCGGCGTGGGGCCTGCGAAGGACGCACCCGCTGCACCCGTTGTCGACGCAGCCGAAGGAGAAGTGAAGTAGATGCGGACCAACGTCGGACTCTGGTGGGTCCTCAGCGCGTTCTTCTTCCTCGTCGCGGTCATCTACACGTGGTGGAACATCGTCAACAACACCGGCGAGCTCGTCAACCGGATCGAGTGGGTCGGCACGATCGCGCTGCTGTTCACCTCGTTCATGTCGCTGCTCATCGCGTTCTACGTGAGCCGCGTGCACCGCGCGCAGGGCGGCGAGCTTCCGGAGGACCGCCTCACCGCGGAGATCGATGACGGCGACCCGGAGCTCGGGGAGTTCAGCCCGTGGTCGTGGTGGCCCATCGTGCTCGCGTTCGCAGCCGCGATCGGCATGATCGGGCTCGCCGTCGGCACATGGCTGATGCCGATCGGAATCGGCATCTTCGTGGTCGCGATCGTCGGCTGGGTGTACGAGTACTACCGCGGCTACTTCGCGCGCTGATCACGTGCCGTTGCGGCTGAGCGCTGCCGCGGTGTCGGACGTCGGCCCGCACCGCGCGACGAACCAGGACTCCGCGTTCACCGCGCCCTGGGGCGCCGCCGTGGCGGACGGGGTCGGGGGAGGACCATCGGGCGATCTCGCGTCGTCCGCGTTCCTCCATCGCCTGGTGGCCGGCGTTCGGGGGCCTCTCGTGCTCGACGACTGGCTGCAGCGCATCCGGATCGCCAATTGGGACCTGCGTGCGCGTGTGGAGCACGACCCTTCGCTCGCCGGCATGGCGACCACCTTCACGGGGCTGCTCACGGCGCCGGATGACACAGTGATCCTCGCGCACACGGGGGACTCGCGCGCCTACCTCCTGCGCGACGGTGGGCTCACGCAGGAGTCGCACGACGACTCGCTCGTGCAGGTGCTGGTCGACCGCGGGCTGATCGCCGAGTCGGATGCCGCGACCCACCCGCAGAGGAACATCATCACCGCATCCATGCAGGGGCGCGATGCGGACGTCATCGCAATCGTCGCGCGCGTGTCGGACCTCGGAGACCGCTGGCTGCTGTGCAGCGACGGCGTGACGGACTACGTGACGGAGCGCGCACTCGCGCCGGTGCTCGCGACGGGATCGCCGACGACGGCGGCGCGCCTGCTCGTCGAGCTCGCCATCCGCTCGGGCTCGCGTGACAACATCACGGCGGTGGTGTGCGACGTCGTTCCCGACGTGCTCGACCCGCTCTCACCGGAGTTCGCCGGCGCGGCCGCTGAGCGCTTCCGTGAGGAGTTGGAGTCCGCGTAGGCGCCCGGAGGGCTGTCTGCCTGGTTGCCGTCGCGCCCGACGGGCGCAGGAGGCGTCTCAGCGCGCTACGGCGGTCGGCGGCGACGGCGACTTCAGCTCGTGGCCCGGATGCGATCGGGCAGATGTGACCCGCTCGCGCACCACCATCGTGAGAGGGTCGAACGTGCGGGGGAGCGAGCCCTCGTCGTTTTCGGTGGGCTGGCCTTCGCGCACCCAGTACTCATAGCCGCCGATCATCTCACGCACGGCGTACCCGAGCTTCGCGAACTCGAGGGCGCCCTTGGTGCCCGCGTTGCACCCGGGGCTCCAGCAGTAGACCACGACGGGCATGTCCGCGGGAATCTCGCTCGGGGCACGCGTCGCGATCTCGCTGTAGTGCATGTGGATGGCGCCCGGGATCCGGCCCTGCGCCCACGCTTCATCGCTGCGCACATCCACGAGGACGAAGCGTTCGCCGGCCTTCTGAGCGGCGTAGACGTCGGAAGCATCGGTCTCGTGGGTGAGCTTGGCGGAGAAGTACGTGAGCGCATCGGTCATGGGTCCAGCCTAGGGATGGGTGCGCGTGGGCCCGCCGCGCGGAGGCGCCATGTGACGCCGGATTCCTGCCGATGATGTCGACCCAGGGGAGGCGGGAAGGCGGATGCCCCGGCTCCCGCCGAGTCGGGGGAGCCGGGGCATCCGGTGCATGTTCGGCTGATCACTCGTCGCCGTTGTCGTCGCCCTTCTTGGACTTCTTCGGCTTCTCTTCGTCGACCACGATCACGTTCGACGGACGATTGGCCGTCTCGGTGTTGTGGCCGTCGTCGATCGGCACGTGCGGAGCGTCGGGAACGCCGGCGCGCTCGTGAGCCGCCTGGATCTCGGCGTCCTCCTCGACCGCGATGTGGTCGAGGGTGTGGTGCTGGTGCTCGACGGCTGCCTCGATCTCGGCCTGCGTGATCGGGGCGAGACGGTCTTCGAAGAACCAGCGCGACAACGCGGCGCGGAGGTTCTGGTGCCACGGAATGCGACCGCGCGCGTTCGGGCGCACGACGAGGGGCTCCTCGACCTCGTGGCCGATGAGCTTCCACCGCTCGTACTCGTCGACGGGCTGATGGACCTCGATGTACTCGCCGCCGGGGAGGCGCACGATGCGGCCGGACTCGTAGCCGTGCAGCGCGATCTCGCGGTCCTTCTTCTGGAGCGCGATGCAGATGCGCTTCGTGACGAAGTAGGCGATGATCGGGCCGACGATAAGCAGCACCTGGAGGGTGTGGATGACCCCCTCCATCGTGAGCCAGAAGTGCGTCGCGATGATGTCGGACGAGGCCGCGGCCCACAGGACCGCGTAGAACGTGACGCCCGCCGCACCGATGGCCGTGCGCGTCGCGGCGTTGCGCGGACGCTGCGCGATGTGGTGCTCGCGCTTGTCGCCCGTGATCCACGCCTCGATGAAGGGGTAGATGAGGACGAGCACGATGAACAGACCGAGCACCAGGATGGGCACGATGATGTTGAACGACCACGTGCGGTCCAGGAACACGAACTCCCATCCGGGCGGGACGAGACGCAGGGCGCCGTCCGCGAAGCCGATGTACCAGTCGGGCTGGGTTCCGGCGGAGACGGGGGAGGGGTCGTACGGTCCGTAGTTCCAGATCGGGTTGATCGTGAACAGCGATGCGACGAGGACGATCACGCCGAACGTGATGAAGAAGAACCCGCCCATCTTGGACATGTACACGGGCATCATCGGGTAGCCGACGACGTTGCTGTTCGTGCGCGCGGGGCCCGCGAACTGCGTGTGCTTGTTGATGACCATGAGCATCAGGTGCACGACGAGCAGCGCGACGAGGATGGCCGGCAGCAGCAGGATGTGCAGCGTGTAGAGGCGGCCGACGATCGCGGTGCCCGGGAACTCGCCGCCGAACAGCAGGAACGAGGTCCACGTGCCGATCAGCGGGATGCCCTTGATCATGCCGTCGATGATGCGCAGGCCGTTGCCCGAGAGGAGGTCGTCCGGCAGCGAGTAGCCGGTGAAGCCCTCGCCCATCGCGAGGATGAACAGGATGAAGCCGATCACCCAGTTCAGCTCGCGCGGCTTGCGGAATGCGCCCGTGAAGAACACGCGCAGCATGTGCACGCCGATGCCGGCCACGAACACCAGAGCCGCCCAGTGGTGGATCTGACGCACGAGCAGGCCGCCGCGGAGGTCGAACGAGATCCTCAGGGTCGAGTCGAGCGCGGCCGACATCTCGACGCCTCGCATCGGGATGAACGCGCCCGTGTAGTGCGTCGGCACCATCGAGGCCTGGAAGAAGAACGTGAGGAACGTGCCCGAGAGCAGGACGACGACGAAGCTCCACAGCGCGATCTCGCCGAGCATGAACGACCAGTGGTCGGGGAAGATCTTGCGGCCGAGCTCCTTGACGAAGCCGGACAGGCTGGTCCGCTCATCGATGTAGTTCGCGGCCGCGCCGACGAAGCGGCCGCCGAGCGGCTTCTCGTTGGTCTCCGCCTGGAACCGGGAGGTTGCGGATGCGGTACTCAATGGCGCTCCCAGAAGCTCGGGCCGACGGGTTCGGTGAAGTCGCTGCGGGCGACGAGGTAGCCCTCATCGTCGACCGTGATGGGCAGCTGCGGCAGGGGACGTGCCGCCGGTCCGAAGATCACGGCCGCGCCGCGCGTGACATCGAACTGTGACTGGTGGCACGGGCACAGCAGATGGTGTGTCTGCTGCTCGTACAGGGCGACCGGGCATCCGACGTGCGTGCAGACCTTCGAGTAGGCCACGATGCCGTCGTACGACCAATCCTTGCGGTCCTCGGCCTCGACGAGCTGCTCGGGCAGGAGGCGCATGAGCAGCACGATCGCCTTGGCCTTCTCTTCGAGGTAACCCTCCTCGTGGCCGAGCTCCGCAAGCGGCTCGGGGATCACGTGCATGGCCGAGCCGAGCGTGACGTCCGCGGCGCGGATCGGGGTGCCCTCGGGGTCGCGCGCCAGGCGCATGCCCTCTTCCCACATCGTGTGGGAGAGCAGCGCAACCGGATCACCCGCAACCGGGTTCGTCGGGCTGTTCTGCGGAGCGAGCCCGCGGAACAGCGCGATGCCGGGAACGACCGAGGCGATGAGCGCCGCGAACAGCGAGTTGCGGATCATCGCACGACGGCCGAAGCCCGACTCCTCGTTCGCGTCGGCGAAAGCCTTGACCGCCGCCTCGCGCGTCGAGTCACGACCGCGTGTGGCGTGCCGCGGCTCGATGAACTCCTTGTCGGACATGACGGCCTTCGACCAGTGGATCGCGCCGATGCCGAGGGCCAGCAGCGCGAGGGCGATGCCCAGGCCGACGAAGAGGTTGTTGTATCGGATGTCGGCGATCCGGCCGCTCTCGATCGGGAAGATGATGTAGGCCGCGACGGAGAAGACGCTCGCCGCCACCGACAGGTAGAACAGCGTGTAGATCGTCCGCACGGCGCGCTTCATCGCGGCCGGATCCTTGTCGGTCATGCGCGCCCTGTGCGGCGGCAGGTCCGGCGTCTTCACGGGGTCGCTGACAGCGACCGCGAGCCCCGGTGAGGGCTTCCAGGAGGCCCTCTCGTGCTCGAGCGGGTCTTCCTCGTGTGCCATTGCTGTGTCCTCTTCGCGTGAGTGTCGTCGTCGATTCAGTTGGACTTCGCCGTGATCCACACGGTGATTGCGATCAGCGCGCCGATGCCGAAGATCCAGATGAACAGGCCCTCCGAGACCGGGCCGAGCGAGCCGAGCGTGAAGCCGCCGGCGGACTCCTCGTTCTGCAGGAAGATGAGCGCAGAGATGATGTCGCGCTTGTCCTCGAGCGAGAGGTTCATGTCGCCGAACACGGGCATGTTCTGCGGGCCCGTCACCATCGCCGCGTACATGTGCAGCGGGCTCGTGGTGTGGAGCGCGGGGGCGTACTTGCCCTCGGTGAGCGCGCCGCCGGCCGCGGCGACGTTGTGGCACATCGCGCAGTTGATGCGGAACAGTTCGGCTCCGCGCGCGATGTCACCCTCGCCGTCGAGCACCTCGGGGTCGGGGTAGGTCGGGCCGGGCGAGGTCGACTGCACGTAGGCGGCGATCGCCTCGATCTGCTCCTGGGTGAACTGCGGCGGCTTCTGCGGCGCCTGCGGCCCCTGCATCTGCAGCGGCATGCGCCCGGTCGCGAGCTGGAACTCGACCGACAGCTCACCGACGCCGTACAGCGACGGGCCGTCTTCGGACCCCTCGAGGTTGAGGCCGTGGCAGGTGGCGCAGTTCGCCTGGAACAGCAGCTTGCCGTCTTCGACGGTCAGGGTGCTCGAGGCCGACGGCTCCGCCGTCGCGGCCATCGCCGCCGACGCGCCGGCATAGACGCCACCGGTGATCAGAAGACCGATACCGATGAGGGCGGCCGCCGCCCAGGGACTCCGGCGCCCGTGCGAGCGGCGCTTGCTCTCTCGTGCCATGTCGGGATTCCGCTCCGCTCTATCTCAGGAAGTAGATGACGATGAACAGCGCGATCCAGACGACGTCCACGAAGTGCCAGTAGTACGACACGACGATGGAGGACGTCATCTCCTTGCGCCCGAAGTTGCGGACCGCGTACGCGCGGCCGATGACGAGCAGGAACGCGATGAGGCCGCCGGTCACGTGCAGGGCGTGGAAGCCCGTCGTGAGGTAGAACGCCGACGCGTACGAGTCGGACTGGATCGGCATGCCCTCGAACACCAGCTGCGCGTACTCCCACACCTGGCCGGACACGAAGACGGCGCCCATGAAGAAGGTGAGGAAGAACCACTCGACCATGCCCCACCGGCGGAAGTTCCAGAAGCCGCCCGTGCGGTACGGCTGGAACCGCTCGGCGGCGAAGACGCCCATCTGGCAGGTGAAGCTCGAGAGCACCAGGATGAGCGTGTTCACGGCGGCGAAGGGTATGTTCAGCAGCGCGGTGCGGTCCGCCCACAGTTCGGGGGAGGTGGCCCGCAGGGTGAAGTAGATCGCGAAGAGTCCCGCGAAGAACATCACCTCGCTGCCGAGCCAAACGATCGTTCCGACAGCGACCGGATCAGGACGCTTGACGGATCGCATGGCCTGGGAATAGGTCGCTGGCGTGCTCGTCACGTCCCCATTATGGCTGATCCTGAGAGAGGCTTCATGCACCGCCGATCATCCAGCGGGCCTGAAGGAGAACTTGAGGCCACCTAAGAGTGCGCTGACAAGCGTCCCGGAGAACGCCGAGGGGCCGCCGGGCGGCGCGAACGCCTTCGATCGGGCCCGGTGCGCGGTCGGCGTGTCGGGACGCGCACTAGGCTTCTGGGTCATGGCGGAGCTGTACTCGTGGCCGGAGATCCTCTCGAGCCTGCTCGACGGCAAGGACCTGAGCGTGTCGGAGTCGACCTGGGCGATGCGCCAGATCATGAGCGGGTCGGCGACGCCGTCGCAGCTCGGCGCGTTCCTCGTGGCGCTGCGCGCGAAGGGCGAGACGGTCGACGAGATCGTCGGATTCCGCGACGCGATCCTCGAGGCGGCGCTTCCGCTTCCCGTATCTGCCGACGTGCTCGACATCGTCGGCACGGGCGGCGACCGCTTCGGCACGGTGAACGTGTCGACGACGGCCGCGATCGTGGCGGCGGCATCCGGGATCCCCGTCGTCAAGCACGGCAACAAGGCCGCCAGCAGCTCGTCCGGCTCGTCAGACGTGCTCCGCGCGCTCGGCGTCGACCTCGACCTCTCGCCGGAGGCGGTCGCCGAGACGCTCGACCGGGCCGGGCTCACGTTCGTGTTCGCGACCGCGTTCCACCCCGGGTTCCGCCACGCTGGCCCGACGCGCGCCGAGCTCGGCGTGCCGACGGTGTTCAACTTCCTCGGGCCGCTGTGCAACCCGGCCCGCGCCGAGGCGAATGCGGTGGGCGTCGCGCACCTCGACCGCGTGCCGCTCATCACGGGCGTGTTCCGCACGCGCGGTGCGACGGCGCTCGTGTTCCGCGGCGACGACGGTCTCGACGAACTCACCACGACCGGCCACAGTCGCCTCTGGGAGGTGAGCCGCGGCGACATCCACGAGCACGACCTCGACCCGCGCGACCTGGGCATCCCGCTCGCCGACATCGGCGACCTCCTCGGCGGCGATCCCGCGCACAACGCCGAGATCGTGCGACGAGTGCTCGCGGGCGAGAGGGGTCCGGTGCGCGACATCGTGCTGCTCAATGCCGCCGCGGGCATCGTGGCGTACCGCCTGTTCCGCGACGCGTCGGAGGTGCAGCGACCGATCCTCGAGCGCCTCGGCGAGGCGATGGAGCTCGGCGCAGCGGCCATCGATGAAGGCAGGGCCGCGGCCACACTCGACCGCTGGGTCGAGGTCACGACCTCGCTCGCGCCCGCCTGACCGACCCTTCTCCGCACACGCGCGGAGCGCTCTGGCGGCGCGTCGCCGCCGGACGCTAGGTTTGCCGCAGCATCCGTTCGGGAACACGAAGAGGAGCTCGCCATGTCAGACGCCGTCGCCCCCGAGGCCCCCGACGCGATCGAACCACCCGCCCGCAAGACCGGGGGCGTCAAGGTCGTCGGGATCCTCGGCATCCTCGCGGGCATCGCACTCATCGTCGTCGCGATCGTCGTGTGGATCGTCGTGACCACGCAGCTTCGCGCTGAGAACATCACGATCCCCGACGATGCGATGGCGTTCCAAGGCCAGCAGGTGTCCGGCCCCTTCACTGCGTATGTGCAGGCCGACATCATCAACCGCCATGCGCTCGAGGCGTCCGGCGGCCAGACGTACGCCGAACTGCCGCAGGACGACCCGGTGCGCGCGACGATGATGAACGCGTCGTTCCTTCGGGCGTCGCTGTTCACGTCGGTCGTCTCGTACGGCGTCGCGGCCTTCGCCGCGGCGGTCGGCGTGCTGTCGATCATGTTCGGATGGGCCCTGCACCGCCTCGCCACGGCCCCCGTCGTCGTGAAGCGCTCGGCGTTCGCCGCGCCGGGGGACTGACCTGCCCGGCATGATCGACGCGTCCCGCGGAGACCGCGATGCATCCGCGTGATGCGCTCATCGAGATCGCGACGCTCCTCGAACGCGAGCGCTCGTCGCGCTACAAGTCGAAGGCGTTCCGCGCGGCCGCCGACGCGATCGCGCGGCTGAGCGACGAGGAGCTGCGGGACTCGGCATCCGTCCGTCGGCTCAAGGGCGTGGGGGACTCGACGTTCGCGGTCATCCAGGAGGCGCTCGCGGGCGGTGTCCCCGCCTATCTCGCGGATCTGCGCGAGCGTGCCGGGGTGCAGCGCGAATCGCAGCTGCGCTCCCAACTGCGCGGCGATCTGCACAGCCACAGCGACTGGTCGGACGGACTCACGTCGGTCGACCTCATGGTCGAGACGGCGCGCATCCTCGGGCACGAGTACCTCGCGCTCACCGACCACTCGCCGCGCCTGCGGGTCGCCAACGGGCTGTCGGCCGAAAGGCTGCGGGCACAGCGCGAGGTCGTCGAGGGCTTCCGCGACGAGAAGTTCACGCTCCTGTGGGGCATCGAGGTCGACATCCTCGACGACGGCGCGCTCGACCAGGAGCCCGACCTGCTCGACGAGCTCGACGTCGTCGTCGCGTCGGCGCACTCGAAGCTGCGGATGGAGTCCGGGCCGATGACCCGCCGGTTCATCGAGGCCGTGTCGAACCCGCGCACGGATGTGCTCGGGCACGTGACGGGCCGCCTCGTCGAGGGCTCGCGCGGCACGCGCCCGCAGTCGACGTTCGACGCGCGCGCGGTGTTCGAGGCGTGCGCCGAGCACGGCGTCGCGGTCGAGATCAACTCGCGGCCGGAGCGCCAGGATCCGCCCGACGACCTGCTGGCGCTCGCGCTCGAGATCGGGTGTCTCTTCTCGATCGACTCCGACGCGCACGCGCCCGGCCAGCTGTCGCTCATCGACTACGGCGCCGAGCGCGCCGAGCGCGCAGGCGTGCCCGCCGACCGCATCGTGACGACGTGGCCCCTCGAACAGCTCCGGGAGTGGCTCGGGAGACCCCGATGAACTCTCGCCGAACGCCGCCGGCCCACGGTACGTTCGGATGATGGTGGACTTCACGAGGGACGAGCTGCTCGAGCGCAACGACGAGGAGTTCGAGGCGCTCATGGGGCTGATCGACTCGCTGCCGCCGGACCGTCTCGACGAGGAGTTCGCGGGCGACGGGCGTGACCGCAACGTGCGCGACGTCGTCGCCCACCTGCACGCGTGGCACATCCTCTTCGAGGGCTGGTACGCCGAGGGGACGACCGGCGGCATCCCCGCGATCCCCGCCGACGGGTACTCCTGGTCGCAGCTCGCCGAGCTCAACGAGGACCTGCGTCAGCAGTGGCAGGACACGAGCCTGCACGACCTGCTCGCGCTCTTGAAGGCGTCTCACCAGTCGCTGCAGGCGGATGTCGCGCTGCACTCCGACGCCGAGCTCAGCGACCCCGACATCCATCCCTGGACGCAGGGTTCGCCGCTCGGCGAGTTCGCGCTGGAGTGCGGCGGCAACCACTACCGCTGGGCGCGCAACGCGATCGCCACCGGACTGCGCCTGGAGGCCGCCGCCTAGACTCGTGAGGTGAACGCGCGCCCGGCATCCAACGAGAGAAGCCGGATGCCGTGGCTCGTGATCACGGGCGTGCTCGTCGCCGCATTGAGCCTGCGCGGCCCCATCGTGGCGCCGACTCCTGTGCTGTCGGCGATCGAGCGCGACCTCGACGTCGGATCTGCGGCGGCAGGTCTGCTCACGACCGCGCCGGTCCTCATGTTCGCGCTGCTCACGCCGGTCGCGGCCGTCGTGATCCGTCGGGCGGGCGCAGAGACGGCGCTCGTCCTCTCGCTCAGCGGCGTGCTGCTCGGCACCTTCATCCGCGCTCTGCCCGGCTTCGGCTCGATGCTGACCGGGATGGTCGTGATCGGGGCGTCCATCACGATCGGCAACGTCGTCATACCGGTCATCATCCGCCGGGACGTGCGTCCTGAGCGCGTCGCGATCGTGACGGCCGCGTACGCAGCGATGCTCAACGCCGGATCGCTCATCACGTCGCTGCTCACCGCGCCCCTCGCGTCGGTGATCGGGTGGCCGGCGGCGCTGCTCACGTGGTCGGTCATCACGATCGCCGGCATCATCGTGTGGGCCGCGCACCTGCAGCGCGAGCGGCGGACCGGCGAGGATCCCGACGAGCAGTACTCCGGGGTTCCGGCTCCGGCGGCGTCCGCGCCGGCACCTGGGCGAGACGTCGACCCCGAGATCCTCACCGGACCACTTCCGGTGGTCACCCGACACAGACGGATGCTCCGCCGCCCCGTCACATGGCTGCTCGTCGCGTCGTTCGCGCTCCAGTGCACGATCTATTACGCCTTATCGACGTGGCTGCCGACCTTCGCCGCCGACGAGCTGCAGCTCGATGCGGCATCCGCGGGCGCGATCGCGTCGGTCTATCAGGGCGTCGGCATCGCGGGAGCATTCCTCGTGCCGCTGCTCATGCGCTTCACTCCGCGGATCGTGACGCCGCTCGTGATCTGCGCGTCGTGGCTCGTCGTGACGATCGGCCTGCTCGTCGACCCCGGGCCGCTGTGGGTGTGGCTGTCGATCGGCGCGATCGGGCATGCGGGCGGGTTCGTCGTCATTTTCTCCGCACTCGTCGCCGTCGCGCGCGACGACGGAGAGGCCGCCGGCCTGTCTGCCCTCGTGCAGGGCGTCGGGTACGCGATCGGCGCGCTCGGCGCGCCCGTGGTCGGCGCGATGCACGAGGCGACGGGGGAGTGGACAGCCGCGCTCGTGCTGCTGCTCGTGCTCGCGATCGGCTATTGCGCGGCGCTGCTGGCCGCGATCGCGGCGGCCGGACGACCCCGGCGCTGAATCCCGCCCCAGGGCGCCCGGCGCACGGTGTGTCAGTCCGTCTCGACCCGATCGAGCGCCTCGATGAGCCGGGTCATCGAGCCGCCGAGTCCCCAGCGGTCGGCGAAGGCCGCGGCATCCGTCTTCGCCGATTCGTGCAGGGGACGCAGGCGCGCGTCGACGTCGGGCAGGTCGAGGTCGCGCACGACCTCCACGACCTTCGGCGCGACGGCGAGATACGGCAGGCCCGCGGTGATCTTGGCGCGCACGCCCGCGCTCATCCCGCCCTCGCCGCTCTCGGCCGCGGCGATGATGCCCGGGAGGTCGCCGTACGCCGCGAGGAGTCCGGCCGCGGACTTCTCGCCGATGCCCGCGACGCCGGGAAGACCGTCGGACGAGTCGCCGCGCAGCGTCGCGAAGTCGGCGTACTGCTGCGGCAACACCCCGTACTTCTTGACGACGGTCTCGTCGGTGACGACTTCGAGATTGCTCATGCCGCGTGCGGTGTAGACCACCCGCACGTCGCGCGCGTCGTCGACGAGCTGGAAGAGGTCGCGGTCGCCCGTCACGATGTCGACCGGCTGCGTCGCGCGGGTCGCGAGCGTGCCGATCACATCGTCGGCCTCGTGCTCGGCGGCGCCGACGATGACGATGCCGACCGCGGCGAGCGCTTCGCGGATGATCGGCACCTGCACCTCGAGCGGGTCGGGGACCACCTCGACGTCGGGTGCGCCCTCGACGACCTGGGCGACGCGGTGCGTCTTGTACGACGGGATGAGGTCGACGCGCCACTGCGGGCGCCAGTCGTCGTCCCAGCACGCGACGAGATCGGTCGGCGAGTACGTCGTGACGAGCCGCGCGATGATGTCGAGGAACCCACGCACCGCATTGACGGGCGTGCCGTCGGGGGAGCGCACCTTGTCGGGCACGCCGTAGAACGCGCGGAAGTAGAGCGAAGCGCTGTCGAGCAGCATGAGGCGGCCGGGCATGCGCTCATCCTGTCATGGGTCGGCGACACGGGCCCGGCGACGATGCGGGGGTGACGGATGCCGCGGCATCCGTCACCCCCATCGCGTCAGCGAGCGGCCGCGACCGGCGTCTCGATCTCTTCGGGAGCCGGTCCCGCCTCGGGCACGGGACGCGTGCGCGCGAGACGCGCCGCCGCCCACGCTGCGACGAGCGTGATCGCCGACATCACCGCGAGGACGATGCCCGGATGCCACCACGCGAAGTCCGTCGCACCGCCGAGCGCCGTCGTGACCAGCGGCACGAAGCCGCTCACCGTCGCCGCGAACGCGTACGAGACCGACAGCGCGGAGTAGCGGAAGTGGTCGGGGAACAGGTCGTTCATGAGTCCGCCGAGCGCGGCCCACGCCATGGTGGGGAGGATTCCGCCGACGATCATCGTCCCCACCAGGATCGGGAACGTCGCGAACTGCAGCAGCCAGTACATCGGGAATGTGATGAGGAGCGTGCCGAGGGCGCCCCACAGGACGACCTGCGCCGAGCCGATGCGGTTCGCCCACGCGCCGAACAGGGGGATCGTCACGAGCTGCAGCAGGCCGCCGATCGTCGTCGCGATGAGCAGGTCCTGGAAGCTGAACCCGAGCTCGGTCACGCCGTAGTTGACGGTGTACGTGTTCATGAGCGAGTAGGAGCCGATGCCGAGGAGGGCGGCGCCGATCGCGATGAGGATCGCGACGGGGCGCACGCGGAACATCGTCAGGAAAGGCACCTTGTCGCGCCGGCCTTCAGCGACGACGCCCTCGAACACCGGCGTCTCGGTGATCGTG
>NZ_DASRXZ010000019.1:0-63690 GCF_035687345.1 Microbacterium sp. | reverse complement strand
GCGACCTCACCGAGAGCGGCCTGCCGCTGCTCGCCAACGACCCGCATCTCGGCGCGTCATTGCCGAGCGTGTGGCACCAGGTCGGCCTGCGCTGCGCGGAGCTCACCGACGAGTGCCCCTTCGACGTCGCGGGCTTCGGGTTCTCGGGCGTTCCGGGCGTCATCATCGGCCACAACGATCGGGTCGCGTGGGGCTTCACGAACCTCACGACCGACGTGACCGACCTCTACCTCGAGAAGGTCGAGGGCGACCAGTACTGGCGCGACGGCGCGCTCGTTCCGCTCGAGGAGCGCACCGAGACGATCCGGGTCGCAGGCGGCGAAGACGTCGAACTCACGATCCGGAGCACCGCCAACGGGCCCATCGTGTCGGGCCTCACCGACGACTTCACCGCGGTGGCCGACGACCCGTTCGTCGGCACGAACGGCGTGATCACCGAGCCCGCCAACCCGCCCGCCGGCGAGTACGCGGTGAGCCTCAAATGGACGGCGCTGGAACCGGGCACGACGGCATCCGCCATCTTCACGATGAACCGCGCGCGGAACTTCTCGGACTTCCGCCTGGCCGCGTCGCACTTCGATGTGCCGGCCCAGAACCTCGTCTACGCCGACGTCGACGGCAACATCGGATACCAGACGCCGGGCAAGCTTCCGATGCGAGGCGCCGGCGACGGATCGATGCCCCAGCCCGGTTGGGATTCGGCGTACGACTGGCAGGGTTTCATCCCGTTCGAGGAGCTCCCGGTCGTCTACAACCCCGATGAGGGCTTCATCGTCACGGCGAACAACGCGATCGTGCCCGACGAGTATCCGCATTTCCTCACGCGGGACTGGGACCACGGATTCCGCGCCGCCCGCATCACCGAGATGATCAAGCGCCGCGCCGCCAACGGCGAGCTGACCGCCGCCGACATGCAGGCGATCCAGGCCGACGACGACTTCTACATGGGCAAGCGCCTGACCGCCGAGTTCATGGAGCTCGACACGGGCGACGAGAAGACGGATGCCGCGCTGCAGCTCCTCCGCGAGTGGGACGCGCAGAACGAGCCCGACTCCGCCGCCGCGGCCTACGCGAACGTGCTGTGGGACGAGCTCGTGCAGAGTCTGTTCGTGCGCGGACGCGAGAACCCCGCGCCGATGACCGACCAGAGCCGCCTGTTCGTCGTCGTCGACAACCTCCTCGCCGACGAGACGTCCGAATGGTGGACGAACGCGTCGCTGCGCGTGTCCAGTCAGGACGAGATGCTCCGGCACGTAGCCGAGGCCGCGTACGAGCGGCTCGTCGAGCTGCAGGGCGACAACCCCGCGAAGTGGAACTGGGGCGCGCTGCACGCGCTCACGCTGCGCAACGACACGTTCGGATCGTCCGGCATCGCGCCGATCGAGTGGCTGTTCAACCGCGGACCCTTCCCGGTGGGCGGCGGCTCATCCGTGCCGAATGCCACCGGCTGGGTGATCGGTGAGGGCTTCGAGACCGTCACGGTGCCGTCGATGCGCATGATCGTGGACCTGTCCGACCTCGACGCGTCGAGCTGGAACCACCTGACCGGCACCAGCGGACACGCGTTCCACCCGAACTACATCGACCAGACCGAGACGTGGCAGAAGGCCGAGACGACCCCGTGGGCGTACTCGCCCGAGGCCGTCGACGCCGCGGCGACCAACACGCTCACGCTCCTGCCGGGGCGCTGACACAGGGACTCGACCTCCCGCCGAGATTGCGCTTGAACACGGTCACCAGCCCCCCACCGACCGCAGTTCGCGCAGTCTCGGCGGGACCCCCTTCTCGCTGCCCTCAACCGCCCAGCCCCCAGCCCCCAGCCCCCAGCCCCGCCGAGATTGCACGAATTACCGTTGCCGGCGCCCCCACGCGGCACTTCGTGCAATCTCGACGGGGTTCAAGGGCGGTTGCGGAGAGCTCGGCGAACACGTGCGGCGAACGCCGGGAGGCCGTCGGGTGAGAGCTCGGCCGCGCCGGCGAGCATCACGCGGTAGCCGGCGTCCTGGAACAGCTGCACCCTGGTGAGGTCGTCGCGCCATGTGCGCGGATCCACGCGGTGCACATCGCCGAGGTACTCGATCAGCAGGCGGGCGTCGACGTACGCGAGATCCGGATGCCGCTCACCCGCCGCTGTCTGGATCGTCGGCTGCACGTCGGGCTCCGGCAAGCGCGCGGCGCGAAGCCCCAGGCGCATGAACGTCTCGGGTGGAGAGTCGACCGGTGAGCGGATGCGCATCAGCGCCCAGTCGAGAGCGACGGCGCCCCGGCGCGAGCCGTGTTTCTCGACGGCATCCGTGAGGTCATCGAGCGAGGCAAGCGCGGTCTCCCGGCCGAACCGCGTACGTCGCCCGGAGACGAGGAAGTCGCCGACCGCGACCAACCACTCACGCGTGAGGCGACCGCCCTTCGCCGCGCTCATCGTCGCGAGTGAGACCCAGGTGTCGGCCGGCGTCGTCACGGGCAGGCCGTGCATCAGGTCCGCGCCGGTGGGCTCACCGTCACGCGTCCACGCGATCACGCCGGGCCTGCGCACGGGGGCACGGTTCGGAGTCAGAACGTGCAGCGCGTCATCGAGCCACACAGGCAGCGGCATCCGCCACAGCCTCGCCGCGGTCGCATGGCTGAAGAGCGCGTCGCTCGGCAGGACCACCCGCAGGTCACGGCACCTGTCGACGAGCGGATCACCCGTGCGTCCGGAGGTGCCCGCGACTCGGACCCCGTGAAACGGCCGCTCGAACGCGGCGCGGCGCATCGCGGCATCCGTCAACCCGACGCGCCGGCCCTCGGCGACGGTGAACGCAACGCCGTCCATCCATGGGGGAAGCAGAAGCATCGCTCGATGCTCGCTCCCGCGCCGGCGTCCCTTCGTCGGTGCGCTCCACGCTGCGAGCTCTCGCCTGCGGCTCGCCCTTGGGGAGGAGCCCTCCGCCTCCGGCACGAGATTGCGCAAACGACCATCCCATGGCGCTCTCAGCCGTCGTTCGCGCAATCTCGGCGGGGTCTGGTGGGACGGGCGCGCTCGCGCCACAGCGTGAGGAGCGCCGCGTCGCTATCCCAGGCGAGATTGCGCGAATCACCACCGGATGCCGCGCACCTGCGCCATTCGTGCAATCTCGGCGCCCCGCGGGCCCGGCCCGGGCGGGCGCGCGGCTCAGCCGCCCGCGGCGGGCGGGGTCTGCCGGGATTCGGCGAGCTCGTCGACGAGGAGCGAACGCTCGTCGAGCGAACCGTTGCGGTAGGCCTGCCGGCCCACCATGTGCGCCGAAAGCGGCGCGGTCGCGAGCTGCATGAGGACGATCGGCACGAGGAAGGCGACCGTCTCCCACGAACGGAGCGACAGCGCGATCGCGAGGCAGATGAGGATGAGTCCCAGCACCTGCGGCTTCGTTGCGGCGTGAAGGCGGGTCGCGACGTCACGGAACCGCAGGACGCCGATGGCGGCCGTGAGGCACAGGAGCGCCCCGCCGAGGATCAGGATGATCGCGATGAGGTCGATCCAGGCATCCGGTGCCGTCGTCGTGTCGACGGCTGCAGAGGTGAGCACCGCGTTCATTGCTCGGTCGTGTCCCTTCTCGCGACGAACCGCGCGATCGAGATCGAGCCGAACACGCCGACCGCCGCGATGATCAGCAGCACCGGGAGCGTTCGCGTGTGGTGGTTGATGGCCATCTCGGCGCCGAGCACGCACATCAACTCGGTGAGCAGGACGTCGGAGGCCACGGCCCGGTCGAGGATCGACGGACCGACGACGATGCGCCACAGCGTGAGCAGCGCCGCGGCCGCGAACACGACGTAGACGACGATCAGGAGGACGCTCATGCGGGCTTCGCCTCCGTCGGGTTGGCGCGAAGCTTCTCGAACTGCGCACGGGAGCCGACCGCGCGCACGATGCGCTCCTCCCAGCGCTGCACGCCGGCGCGCTGCGCCTCCACATCGGCCTTCGTGCGGACCCCGATCACGTGGAGGTAGAGGATCCGCCGATCGCGGTCAGCTTCGACGACGAGCGAGCCCGGGATGAGCGACGCGGTGACGCCGGTGTGGGTCATGATCAGGTCGTCGTCGGTGCGCATCGGAACCGCGATGATCGCCGTTCCCGGATGACGCCGCGGGTCGATCACGAGCCACGAGACCGACAGGGCGCCGCGTACGACCGCCGCGAGGAACGTCGCGACGAACACGAGGCCGTACCAGATGTTGACGCGTCCCGACAGCTCGACGGGCGGGAGGCGGAACACACGCGTGACGAAGAGCGCCGCGATGAGTCCGGTCGTGAACGAGACGACCGTGATCTGCCCCCACAGCAGCATCCACAGCGCGATGAGCCACAGGAAGAACGGCAGCTGCCGCCACACCTGGGCGAGCAGCGCCTTCCCGCGGACGGGAGTCGCGGCATCCGGCATCGTCGTCATGGCTGCGCGTCCTCCTCCACCTGGACGAGCGAGATGGGTTCGAGCAGAGCCGCGCCGATACGGGCGCACACGTCGTACAGCGGACCGGCGAACACCGTCAGTGCGACCGTCGCGGCGACCATGCCCGCGGTCGCCGCGGTCATGATGCGGGGGATCACCCGGCGCTCGGTCTGGATGCCGGCGGCCGGCGCCGAGCCGAGGTACTCGATGCGGGCCTCGGTCTCGGCCGAGTCGTCCTCCTCGCGCCAGAACGAGAGGTTCCACGCGCGCATGAGCGCGTACAGCGTGAGCAGGCTCGTGACGATGCCCGCGACGATGAGCACCATCATGAGCGGCGTGCCGACCTCGACGGCGGCGTCGAACAGGGCGAACTTGCCGATGAACCCCGAGAACGGGGGCAGTCCGCCGAGGTTGATCGCCGGGATGAAGTAGAGCACCGCGATCACCGGTGCCGCGCGCATGAGGCCCTTCACGCGCAGGATCGACGTGCTGCCCGCGCGGCGCTCCACGAGTCCGACCGCGAGGAACAGCGTCGTCTGCACCACGATGTGGTGGACCATGTAATAGATCGTCGCGCCGATCGCATCCGGTGTCGCTATCGCGAGCCCGAAGATCATGTAGCCGATGTGGCTCACGAGCGTGAACGACAGGATCCGCTTCAGCTCCGCCTGCGCGACGGCGCCGAGCACGCCGACGATCATCGTGAGCAGCGCCGCGATCAGCAGCACCGTGTTGACGTCGTTGTAGAGGAAGAGCTGCGTCTCGGTGCGGATGATCGCGTAGACGCCGACCTTCGTCAGCAAGCCCGCGAACACCGCGGTGACCGGGGCGGGCGCGGTCGGGTAGGAGTCGGGCAGCCAGAACGACAGCGGGAAGACGGCGGCCTTGATGCTGAACGCGAGCAGCAGCATGAGGTGCAGCACGAGCTGCGTCTCCTGCGGAAGCTCGCCGATGCGCTGCGACAACTGCACCATGTTCACCGTGCCCAGCGCGCCGTAGATCATCGCGATGGCGGAGAGGAACAGCACCGACGAGACGAGCGAGACCACGATGTAGACGACGCCGGTGCGGATGCGGGACTCGGTGCCTCCGAGCGTGATGAGCACGTACGACGCGACGAGCAGGATCTCGAACCCGACGTAGAGGTTGAAGAGGTCGCCTGCGATGAACGCGTTGAAGATGCCCGCCGACAGGATGAGGTACGACGGGTGGAAGATCGAGACCGGCGTCTCGTCGTCGCCGTCGGCGGCGCCCTGGCCGACCGAGAAGAGCAGGACCGCGAGCAGCACGATGCTCGAGACGACGACGAGCAGGGCGGCGAGCCGGTCGACGTAGAGCACGATGCCGAACGGGATCGGCCAGCCGCCGACCGACACCGCGATCGGCTGGTTGCCCGCGTCGACCGCGTACAGCAGCACGGCCGCGATCGCGCACACGAGGGTGAGCGTCACGATCGAGACGCCGACCTGCGTGCGGCGGTGACGGCCGGCGATAAGCGCCGTCGCCGCGCCGAGGAGCGGAAGCGTGACGAGCAGGGGGACGAGGGCGCTCACTCGTCATCACCCCCCTTCGGAGGGTTCGGCTTCGCGGGCTTGTCGACCGGTGCGTCATCGCGGATGCCCGAGACATCGCGGCTCTGCAGCACGACGATCGGCGAGGTCTCGACCCCGACGAAGTCGGTCGTCGCGTCGTCGTCGGCGTCTTCGATCTCGGTCTCGTCGTCCATCGCCTCTTCGGCACCGCGTCCGCGCACGGCGACGTCTTCGGCATCGTCCTCGACGGTGTCGGCCTGGCCGAGCTGCCATGAGCGGTAGATCAACGCGAGGAGGAACGCCGAGACCGCGAAGGTGATGACGATGGCCGTGAGGGTGAGCGCCTGCGGAAGCGGATCGGTCATCTCGTCGGTGGAGCCCGACCCGAAGAACGGGGCGATCCCCGGCTGACCGGCGACGATCAGCAGCAGCAGGTTGGTCGCGTTGCCGAGCAGGAGGAAGCCGATCAGGACTCGCGTGAGGCTCCGCTCGAGCATCGCGTAGACGCCGCACGCGAAGAGCACCGCCATGATGATGATGAGGACGAACGACACGCTCATGCGACGACCTCCGTCGAGCGTGTCTCGCCGGCCTGCCTGTCGACCTCGGCGCCGAGACTGCGGAGCACGTCGAGCACGAGCCCGATGACCACGAGGTAGACGCCGATGTCGAAGATCGTCGATGTGACGAACTCGAGGTGCCCGAGCACGGGCAGCTCGATCTCGAAGAACGCGCTCGTGAGCGGCGCCGCGCCGAAGAACACCGGCACGATCGCGCAGGCGACGGCGATCGTCATGCCCGCACCGAGCAGACGGCCGGCGTCGGTGGGTGCCGCGGCGCCCAGCTCGTAGCGTCCGCCCGCGATGTACCTCATGACGAGGGCCATGCCCGCGATGAGCCCGCCCGCGAAGCCGCCGCCGGGGAGGTTGTGCCCCGCGAACAGCACGTACAGCGACACGACGATGATCGTGTGGAAGAGGATCCGCACGATGACCTCGAGCATGAGCGAGCGGTTCTCGGGTCTCACGCGCTGACCGCCGACGAGCCACGCCATGCGGCCGCTGCCGCGCACGTCGCCGCGCTGCTGGAGCCCGTCGGAGGTCTCGACGAGCGGACGGAACGAGCGCGCCGCCACCTTCGGCAGGGGCGCGGTGAACGACAGGGTGTCGGCCCGGTGCGTGACGAACACGAGCGAGGCGACGCCGGTCGCCGCGAGGATCAGCACCGACAGCTCGCCCATCGTGTCCCAGCCGCGCAGGTCGACGAGTGCGACGTTGACGACGTTGCGCCCGTGGCCCAGCTCGTACGCGAGCTCGGGGAACGCCTCCGAGATCGGCTCCGCCACTCGCGACGCCGTTGCCACGATCGCGACGACCGCCATCATGGCGCCGACCATCGCACCGAGCACGGCTCGTGCGATCGGCGCGACGGACGCGTTGTGCTCGCCCAACCGCGAGGGCAGTCGCCGCAGCACGAGGGCGAAGGCGACGAGCGTCACCGTCTCGACGAGGATCTGTGTGAGTGCGAGGTCGGGCGCGCCGCTCGTCGCGAACAGCACGACCATCCCCATGCCCGTGACCGACACGAGCACGACGCCCGTGTAGCGCTTGCGCGCACGCACCGCGATGAGCCCCGCCGTGATCATGACCGGCGCGACCGCGAGCTGAACGGGTGTCTGATACGCGTCGAGCGCCGCGCGCCAGTCATGACCGGCGAAGAGCGCGGTGCCCTCGGCCGCGATGAACACGACGAAGATCGTGCCGACGTAGACGGGCAGCGACCCGCGCTGCGTGAGGCTCGTCGTGACGACCGACGCGCGCGCGATCGCCCGCAGGACGAGGTTGTACACGTCGGGGGCGGTGAACGGCAGCATCCGCTTCGTCCATCCGGTCGCGACCGTGAGCCAGAAGACGCCCGCGCCGACGACGAGTGTCGCGAGCGAGATCCAGAGGGCGGGCTCGAGCCCGTGCCACAGGGCGAGGTGGGCCGGATGCTCCGGCACCGCGACGCCCGTCGAAGACTCGGGTGCCGTGTCGGCGTACGGCGCGAGCACCTCGTCGACGAAGGTGACGGCGAGGCCGGCGACGACTCCGAACGACGACAGCACGACCGGAGCGGCGAGGAACCCTATGGGCGGGTCGGGCCACTCCGTCTCGGGGAGCGGGTTTCCTGCGGCGTCCTTCTTGGTCCAGAACGCGCCCCACAGGAAGCGGATGCCGTAGGCCGCGGTCAGCGCGGAGCCGAGGGCGATGCCCGCGACGGCGACGAGACCCCACACCGCGCCGTTCTCCGCCTCGTAGAGCAGCGACGCGAGCGCGCCCTCCTTCGCGACGAAGCCGATGGTGGGGATGATGCCCGCCATCGACGCGATCGCGAGGAACGAGAACGTCGCCATGACGGGCGCTTGGCGTCCGACCCCGCTGAGCTCGCCGATGTCGCGCGTGGACAACTGTCGGTCGATCACGCCGACGACGAGGAACAGCGCTGACTTGAACAGGGCATGGGCGATGAGCAGGGCGAGACCTGCGAGGGCGACATCACGGATGCCGTAGCCGAGCACCACCGTGAGCAGACCGAGCTGGCTGACCGTGCCGAACGCGAGGATGCGCTTGAGGTCGGCCTCGCGGAGCGCCTGGATGCCGCCGAGCAGCATCGTGAAGATGCCGAGCGAGATGACCACCGGCCTCCACACCGGCGAGGCTGCGAACACGGGCGCGAAGCGCGCGATGAGGTAGATGCCCGCCTTCACCATTGCCGCGGCGTGCAGGTAGGCGCTCACGGGAGTGGGCGCCGCCATGGCGCCGGGCAGCCAGAAGTGGAACGGGAAGATCGCGGACTTGCTCAGCGCGCCGACGAGGATGAGCACGAGCGCGGCGTCGACCACGGGACCGGTCGGCGCCTCGGCGAGGATCGTCGAGAGGCTCGACGTGCCGGCGTCGACCACGAGCAGCACGACGCCGATCAGCATGACGAGGCCGCCGAGCGTCGTCACGAGGAGCGCTTGGAGTGCCGCTCGTCGACTGGCGGCGCGTCGGTTGTAGTAGCCGATGAGCAGATACGACAGGACGCTCGTGACCTCCCAGAACATCACGAGCACGACGAGGTCGTCGGTGAGCACGAGCCCGTACATCGCGCCGGCGAACGCGAGGAGCACGGCGGAGAACTGCCCGAGGTTCTCGGTCTTGTCGCGGAAGTACCAGCGGCAGTAGAGCATCACGAGCGCGCCGACGCCCGTCACGATGAGGGCCATCACCCAGCCGAGGGTGTCCATCCGCATCGAGAGCTCGATGCCGAGCGGCCGGATCCAGCGATATGCCTCGAACGGAATGTCGCCCGCCAGGACCGCCGGCGTCAGGGCCGCGGCGTGCACGAACGCGGCTGCCGGGACGAGCGCCGACACGAAGAAGGCGCGAGCGCCGATGCGTGCGACCAGCCACGGCATCGCGAGGGGGAGAAGTGCGAACGCCGCGAGGAAGGCCAGCATCTAGGCCTCCTCGTGAGACATCGCGGCGCGACCGGAGTGAGCTGCGCGGGGCGGTCGGGGTGTCTCGAACATTCTACTGGGACGTCGAAACGCCCGATGACTGGGGAGGAGCGGATGGAAGGCGAAATCGCCGACTTCCGCCCCTCGTCAGTCCCCCCGTGCCGGCCCCGTGGTGTTGCCTTCGCGGAACTCGCACGTGAACCGGATCGACGCGGCGGCCTCGCCGCTGATCATCGCGGCGACGGCCGCACCCGCCGCCCGTCCCTTGTCTGTGGCGGGCTGCACGAGGGTCGTGAGCTCGTACGGCGCGAGCCCGTCGACGACGATTCCATCGAAGCCCGTGACGCTCACGTCCTCCGGGATGCGCAGTCCCGCCTCCCCCGCCGCCCGGACCACGCCCGCGGCGAGCAGGTCGCTCTGCGCGATGACGGCCGTGGGCCGGGTCGCGGGATCGGCGAACAGCTCGCGGCCGGCAGCCAGCCCCTCGTCGATGAAGCTGCCCGCGGCGGCGAAGGCCGGGGCATCCGGATACACGTCGCGAACACCCGCCAGCCGGTCGCGTGTGACCTCGATCGTGATGTCCTCCTCGTCGTCGGACGTGAGCCGTCCTCGGGCCCAGCCCGACCGCGGCGCGAGCGTCACGGTCGCGACGCGCGTGTGCCCGAGCATCCGCAGATGGCTCGCCGCCTGCCGCTGCGCCTCACGATTGTCGAGCTCGATGCGCGGGATGCCCTCGCCCGCGTCTCCCTCGACGACCACCACCGGGATGCCCCGCGCGCGGACGACGTCGAGCGACTCGCGCAGCAGTCCGCTGCATCCGATGAGCACCGCGGCGTCGATCGGCGCGGTCGTGAGCGACGGCGCGGCGCCTTCCCTGCTCCACGAATCGCGGTCGCGCAGCAGGAGCAGCCCCGCGCCGATCGGAGCGACAGCATCGGCGAGGCCGTCCATCATGAGCGTCTTGACGGGGTCGAGGAACGCGGTGCCGAGATGCTCCTCGAACACCACCCCGACGATGCCCGAGCGTCCGAGTCGCAGCGACGCGGCCCGCGGGTCGGGTCCGGTGTAGCCGAGGGCGGATGCCGCGGCCAGCACGCGCTTGCGCGTGGCATCCGACACCGGGGTCTTGCCGCTGAACACGACCGAGGCCGTCGACGGCGAGACCCCTGCCTCGCGCGCGACGTCGGCGATCGTTGCCCGGCGCGTACTCATCTTCCGTCGATCGTACTCTGCCCGGTGCATCCGGATCGAATCGATTCGGTAGACTCCACGCATGGAGTCGACGCTCACCCGGTCGCAGCTCGTCCGCTGGCGCACCGCGATCTTCGCGATCTTCCTGGCGAGCGGTCTGAGCATCGCCACCTGGGCGGCGCGTGTGCCCGCGATCAAAGACGCGGTCGGCGTCGACCGCACGCAGCTCGGCCTCATGCTCTTCATCGGCGGCGTCGCGTCGATCGTAGGCCTCTCGGTGAGTTCCGTCGTGCTCGCGCGCTGGGGAGCGCGGCGCGGAATGCTCGTGATGATGATCGTCTTCGCCGCGGGCGTCGCGATCATCGGCCTCGGCTCCGACGCACTGCACTCCGCGCCCGTGGTCGTGCTCGGACTGGTCCTGTGGGGATTCGGCAACGGATGCCTCGACGTCATGATGAACGTCGAAGGGGCCGCGATCGAGAAGCACGTCGGCAAGACGATCCTCCCGCTGTTCCACGCGTTCTTCAGCTTCGGCACCGTGATCGGCGCGGGCTTCGGCGTACTCGCGATCGCGTGGGGCGCCAACGTTCTCACGCACCTCGCGATCGTCGCGGTGCTCATCGTCGTCGTGGCGATCGTCAGCATCGCGAACGTCCCGGCCCGGGAGGCCACGATGGACCCCGAGACCCCGGCCGAGAGGGCGGGTTGGCGCGAGCGTCTGCGCGTCGCCCTGTCGGCCTGGAAGGAACCGCGCACGTACGCGCTCGGCGTGGTGATGCTGGGCATGGCGTTCGCCGAAGGCGGCGCGAACGACTGGCTCGCGCTCGGCGTCGTCGAGGGCCACGGCGCCGACGAAGCGCTCGGGGCGGCCGCCCTCGCGGTCTTCTCCGTGTGCATGACCGTCGTGCGCGTGTTCGGCGGACCGCTCGTCGACCGCTTCGGTCGCGTCGCGACGCTGCGCGTGCTCGCCGTCACCGCCACGGTCGGACTGCTGCTGTTCATCCTCGCGCCGTCGATCCCGCTCGTGTTCGTGGGTGCGGCGCTGTGGGGCGCGGGTGTCTCGCTCGGGTTCCCGCTCGGCATGTCCGCCGCGGCCGACGAACCCGCGAAGGCCGCCGCGCGCGTGAGCGCCGCAGCCACGATCGGCTACGTCGCGTTCCTCGCGGGTCCTCCCGCGCTGGGCTTCATCAGCGAGCAGATCGGTCTGCTGAACACGCTCTACATCATCGTGGCACTCATCGTGGCATCCGGTCTCGCCTCTCCCGCGGCGAAGCCGCTGCCCGGTTCGAAGGTCGGCGCAGGGCACCACTGAACCTGCCTCTGCTACCGTGCTCTGAGCCGTGCAGCAGCGTGAGGAGGTGGTACCCGTGAACGAATCGACGTGGGTGCTCCTCGCAGGAGCCACGGTCGGGCGGTAGGTCGTCCGGGAGCGCCATCTCTCAACCGCTCCCGAAAGGCACGACCGTGCACTTCACCTCTGAACGCCGCAACGGCGACCTCATCGAACGCCAGTTCGTCCTGGGCGAGATCCCCGGCATGCTGTGGACTCCCGCCCGCGCCGCCTCGCCTGTTCCCCTCATCCTCCTCGGCCATCCGGGCGGGCTGAACCGGATGCTGCCGCGACTCGCCGCCCGCGCCGAGCCCGCCGCGGCACAGGGCTTCGCGTCCGTCGCCATCGAGCTTCCCGGCGCCGGCGACCGACCCGCTTCCGCCTCCGCCGCGGATGCGCGCGCCGCCCTGCAGCGGGCGATCGCGGCCGGTGAGCGGCCGAGTGAGGAGGTCATCGACCGCCTCATCCTCCCGCTCGTCGAGCAGGCGGTGCCGGAGTGGCGGGCCACCATGGATGCGCTCCTCGAACTGCCCGAGATCGGAGGCCCCGTCGGCATCTCGGGCGGGGTCATCGCGATCGGGGTGCGGCTGGCTCACGTCGAACCGCGGATCGCTGCGGCCGTCCTCTTCGCGGGCAGCTACGTGCCGCGCTCCATCATCGAAGAGGCCCGGCGGGTCACGATCCCGCTGCATGTCCTCCTGCAGTGGGACGACGAGGGCAACGACCGGCAGCTCGCACTCGAGGTGTTCGACGCTTTCGGGTCGACGGAGAAGCAGCTCATCGCCAACATGGGCGGCCACACCGGGGTCCCGCACCACGCGGGGGAGAACGCGAGCGGCTTCTTCGCGCGGCACCTCGTCGGGGTGCGGTGAGTCGGACGGCGAATCCGACGCGCCGGTCGCGGGTAGGCTCGTGGCGTGCGTCTCGTCATCGCCCGCTGCTCGGTCGACTACACCGGACGCCTCACGGCGCACCTCCCGCTCGCGACGCGCCTGCTCGTGCACAAGGGCGACGGGAGCCTGCTCGTCCACTCCGACGGGGGCTCGTACAAGCCCCTGAACTGGATGTCGCCGCCGTGCACGCTGACGGTCGAAGTTCCGGATGCGGCATCCGCCGCCGAAGGCGTCATCGAGCAGTGGCGCGTGATCCACGCGAAGACGGGCGACGCACTGCTCGTGCGCATCCACGAGCTGCTGCACGACTCGTCGCACGACCTCGGGATCGACCCGGGTCTGGTCAAGGACGGCGTCGAGGCCGATCTGCAGCGGCTGCTCGCCGAGCAGGTCGACGTGATCGGCGAGGGGCTCACGCTCGTGCGGCGGGAGTTCCCGACCGCGATCGGTCCGGTCGACCTGCTGCTGCGCGATCCCGCCGGCGGGACGATCGCCGTCGAGGTCAAGCGTCGCGGAGACATCGATGGTGTCGAGCAGCTCACCCGCTATCTCGAGCTGCTCGGGCGCGACCCGCACCTCGCTCCCGTGAAGGGCGTCTTCGCGGCGCAGGAGATCAAGCCGCAGGCGAAGGTGCTCGCGACCGACCGCGGCATCCGGTGCGTCACCCTCGACTACGAGGGCATGAAGGGTATCGAGTCCGGGGCGCCCCGCCTCTTCTGAGTCCCCGCATCTCGCACCCCCCAGGGCCGAGTGCACGACTTCGCGTCGAGTGCACGACGTGCCGACGCACGCGACCCGTGCTGTGGACGGGAAGTCGTGCATCCGCCGGTGACGCCTAGGCTGGAGGCATGCCGACCCGACCTCGCTGGACCTGTGTGCTGTGGGATGTCGACGGCACGATCGTCGACGCATCCGAGGGCATTCTGCGCCGGCTCACGGTCACGCTCACGCATTTCGGCAAGCCCACCCCGACCCGCGCGGAGCTCGTGCACTGGATCGGCCCGCCCATGTACGACTCGTTCCAGGTGAACGTCGGGATGACTCCGGCGGAGGCATCCGAAGCCGTCACGTTCTATCGGACGCTCGGCGCGTCCGAGGGGTACACGGCCGGCGCGCAGCTCATCGACGGCATCGGCGAGCTCATCGCCGAGCTCGCCGCGAACGGCGTGACGCAGGCGACCGCGAGCTCCAAGCCCGAGCGACAGGTCGACGCGCTCATGGAGCACTTCGGTCTCGCGCCGTACTTCGCGACGATCGTGGGCGCGAGCGACGACGAGCGCACGCTGAGCTCGAAGTCCGAGGTCATCGGCGAAGCGCTGCGCCGGCTCGAGGAGCTCGAGGTCGACACGAGCCGCACGGTGCTCGTGGGCGACCGTCACCACGACATCGACGGCGCGGCCGACCACGACATCCCCGTCGTGTTCGTGCGCTGGGGATTCAGCTGGCCGCACGAGTCCGAGGGCGCGCAGGCCACGGTCGACACGGTCGCCGAGCTGCGCGAGATCCTGCTGGTGGCCGATGCCGATGGGTGAGATCGTCGCGGCCCTGCTCGGGTGGCTGATCCCGGCGCTCGTGGTGTTCGGCATCACGGCGATCGCCATCGCGGTGCTGGCGTGGGGCATCCGTCGCGCCCGTCGTTCGCCGCGCGCCCGGGCCGCGGCAGAAGAGGTGCGCGCCCGGGCGGGCGCAGCGCTGGTCCGGCTCGACGACGCCGTGAACGAGCTGGACCTCGAGGTCGGCCTGTCCGGCGCGCTGTACGGGGGCGACGCCCCGACGTCGCTGCGGCGAGCGCGCCTGACCGCCCAACACGTGCGGGACGAGTCGTTCGAGGAGTTCCAGGAGATCTCGAAGCCGGATGCCTCGCCCGTCGACATCCGTCGTGTGTCGTCGCGCATCGAGCGCCGCGCGGACGCCGCGATGGCGGGCATCGACCGCGCTCGCACCGACCATCGCGCGTGGATGGCCGCGAACGTCACGGCGGCGTCGCAGGTCGCCGGCGCGCAGTCCCGCCTCGAGGCGCTTCGCGCGTCGATGGGCGATCCCGCCGCGCTCGTCGCGGAGCTGTCGGACCGCTTCGCCGAAGACGAGTGGCGCGAGGCAGCGCGGGCCGCGCGCGCGGCGGTCGCAGCGGTCGAACAGTCCGAGGCGCTGCTGGCCGAGGCATCCGAGCACGCTGCCGACCCGACGCGGTCGGCGCTTCCCGATCTCGCCCGGGCCGAGCGTGCGCTGCGCACCGCCGAGACCGAGTCGCGCATCCTCGAGGAGAACCACCGCCTCGTCACGCAGGCGGCCCAGGCCCTCGCCGGCGAGTTCGCCTCGGCACGGTCGGCGCTGCGGCTGGCGTTCATCACGCGAGACAACCTCGAACCGCCCGACGCCGAACGGCTCGGTCGCGAGTTGAGGGCGATCGAGGAGGAGCTGACGAAGCTCGAGCCGGATGCCGCACGCCGCCCCACCCGCACGATCGACGCGATCGCCCGCCTGCGCGACCGGCTCGACCTCTCCCTCGGCGACGCCCGCACGGCTCAGCAGCGCCTGCGCGGCGCGCGCACGGCGCTCCCCGGCACGCTCGCAGCCGCGCGTGGAGCGATCGCCCAGGCCGAGGCCGCGATCGCTCACGCGCACGCCGGAGCCGACGCCCGATCGCGGCTTCTGTCGGCCCAGCGGGAGCTCGCTGCGGCGCGTCAGTCGCACGATCCGGTCGAGGCTCTCGACGCCGCGCGCCGGGCGATGCGCGACGCCGAAGACGCGAAGGCCCTCGCCGATTACGCGCGCCTGAGCCGCTCGTAAAGTCCTGCCACGGGAGCGGGGTCTCCCGCGCATCCGGCGGATCTCACCATAATGAGGGGCATGACGGATGCCTCGCCCCGTCCGAATCGCCTGGTCACCGCTCTTTCCCGGCTGCCGGCGACGCTGTCTCTCGTGGCCGCGATCGTCGTCGTCGGGGTCGTCAGCGCGGGGTTCTGGTCACCGTTCGAGGACAGTCCGGCGTACGAGGTCGTCGCATACGGACTGCCCGCGCTCGAGGCCGGACGCTGGTGGACTCCGGTCACGGGCACGTTCTTCGCGAACCAGCCGTGGGTCTACGTCTTCACGATCTCCGGCTTCGCGGGCATGGCCTACCTCGAGTGGCGGCGCGGGTGGCGCGCAGCGCTCGGCTACTTCTGGGTCGGCCAGCTGTTCGCGGTGTTCGCCGGTGCACTCGTGCTCTGGCTGCTCGCGTTCCTGCCGTGGGAGTGGGCGCAGACCGAGGCGGCGTCGCTCGATGTCGGGCCGTCGGGCGGGACGATGGCGTGCATCGCGGCGGCCGTCGGCCTCTTCGTGCAGCCGTGGCGCGTGCGGGCGTGGCTCGTGCTCCTCGCGTTCGTCTTCATCGCGATGCTCTTCTGGGGCGAGCTCGCCGACGTCGAACACCTGCTCGCCGTGCTCCTGGTGCTCGCGGTCGACCGCTCGCTGCGGGTGCAGCGCACGACGACGCGCGAACAGCGGCTCATAGCGTTCGTCTCGATGCTCGTGCTCGGCGCGATCCAGGTCATCGCGGTGCTCGTTCCGACGAATGGGCCGTTCGGTCCGACCGCGCCGGTGAGCGGCGGCTTCCTCGACGCCGCGTTCGACGGCCTCGTGATCCTTCTCGTCGCGAACGGTCTCCGGCGCGGGCGCCGCTGGGCGTGGGTCCTGTCGATCGTCCTCGCGGGCATCAACATCGCGATCGGCCTGCTCATCGCGGTGGCGATCGTGGTTTCGAGCGAGGCGCAGGTCGAGGTCGTGATCGACGGCGAGACCGAGCTCGCGCTCGCGGCCGGAATCATGTGGCTTCTGCTGCTCGCCTATCTCATCGCCGTGCGGCACGCGTTCCGCGCGGGGCGCCGATCCGAGCTCGGGCTTCGGCCGGCGCCCGACGTCGACGACGTGAAGGAGATGCTCCGCGCGCACGGCGGCGGAACCCTCTCGTGGATGACGACGTGGGAGGGCAACTCCTACGCCCGCACGACCCACGGCATCGTCGCGTACCAGCGCCGCGCGGGGATCGCTCTCGCCCTCGCCGATCCGCTCGGGCCCGCCGAGTCCCGAGCGGAGTCCGTGCAGGAGTTCATCCGCATGGCGGAGTCCGCGGGGCTCGTGCCCTGCTTCTTCAGCGCCGACGAGGCGACGCGCGATGCGGTGCCGGCGACGTGGCGCAGTCTCGTCGTCGCGGACGACACGATCGTGGACCTGCCGGGGCTCGAGTTCACCGGCAAGCGCTGGAACTCCGTGCGGTCGTCGCTCAACCGTGCGGGACGGGAGGAGATGACCTTCCGGATGACGCGGCTCGCCGACGAGCCCTGGGGCATCCAGGCGCAGCTGCGCGCGATCTCGGAGATGTGGGTGGGCGACAAGGGGCTGCCCGAGATGGGTTTCACCTTGGGGACGCTCGTCGAGGCCGAGGACCCCGAGGTGCGTCTCGCGCTGGCGATCTCGCCGCACGGAGACGTCGACGGATTCCTGTCATGGCTGCCGGTCTACGGCGAAGGCGGGATCGTCCGGGGATGGACCCTCGACCTCATGCGCCGACGCGAAGGCGGCTTCGGCCCCGTGATGGAGTTCCTCATCGGGTCATCGGCGCGCGTCTTCTCGGACGAGGGCGCCGAGATCATGTCGCTGTCGGGTGCGCCGCTCGCGCACGACTATCCGCCCGACGCAGGCATGCTCGCCACACTGAGCGACAAGCTCGCCGAGATGCTCGAGCCGGTCTACGGCTTCCGGTCGCTGCACCGCTTCAAGCAGAAGTTCCACCCGCGGTACGAGACGATGTATCTGCTCTTCCGCGACGAGAGCGACCTCACCCGCATCGGCGCGGGTCTCACCCGGGCATTCCTGCCCGACGCGACGCTGCGTCAGTTCGCCGGCGCGGGCATGGAGCTCGTCCGCGGCGGTCGCGACTGAACCGCGACCGCTGCCGCCGGATGCCGCGCGATGCGCACGGCGAAAGGCGGCGGCATCCGCTCACAAGGATCGGATGCCGCACGCCGGCCCGTCACTCAGATTGGACGGATGTTCTCTGCCTGGAGACCCTTCGGCCCCTGTGCGATCTCGAACTCGACGCGCTGGTTCTCTTCGAGAGAGCGGTAGCCGCTCGCCTGGATCGCGCTGTAGTGCGCGAAGACGTCGGCTCCTCCTTCATCGGGCGCGATGAAGCCGAATCCCTTCTCGGAGTTGAACCACTTGACGGTGCCCTGCGTGCTCATGAAATGCCGTTCTTTGCTTGCCCGCGCCTCCTGCACGAGTCCGATGCCCACGCTATCGATCGGCAGGGGTGCGCGGGAGGTGCGTGACGGATGGTGACACAAACGTTGCAAGAGCAGACGAGGGGGGAGGAACGGATGCCCCGCCGGCGCACGCGGGCCCATCGTACGCCCGGGCCGAGCGAACTCAAGGCCCGGGCGTCGACGGATCCCCCCGGATAGGCCACGCCCACGCGTGACAGCGTCACTCTACCGATATATCGGCGCAACTGCGAGTTCGGCATCGGTCTGTGGAAAGCTCGGCCCGGGGTTGCGGCATCCGTCTACACTGGTCGCGGCATGCCCGCGTCCCCCGATCCTCGCCAGAACAGCGGCACCGCCCTCGGAGATGAGGTGTACTCGGTGCTCGGTGAGGCGATCCTCGAAGGCCGCCTCGCTCCCGGTGAGCGGTTGCGCGACCACGAGCTCGCCCAGCGACTCGGCGTGTCCCGCACGCCCGTGCGCGAGGCCCTCCAGCGGCTCGAGGTGATCGGCCTCGTCGAGGTCTCGCCCAACCGCTACACCCGCGTCTCGACGCCGACGGCTCGCTCGCAGCAGTACACGCAGGAGTTCGTCACGCTCCTGATGGGCAACGCCGCACTCCTCGCACTCCCGCGGTGCGACGACGAGGCACTCGAGAGCCTGGTGGCGCAGGCCGACGAGATCGTCGAGGCTTCGCGCAGCGACGACCCGGCGCGCATCCTCGCCGCGAGCGCTCACTTCTTCCCGGCGCTCACGCACGCGACGGGCAATCCCGCCTTCGTGCGGGTCCTCCGCGAGGCGGAGTTCGCGCTGCGCCGCAACCTCGTCGGCTGGAGTCCGCCGATCGCGGACGAACCGACCCGCACCGCTCTGTACATGGAGTTCCGCGACGCGATCGCGGCGCGCGACGGAGCGGCGGCCGAGGTCGTGCTGCGGCGACTGCATCCCCTCGCCTGACGACTCTCACGCGGGGTGTCCCTCGCCTATGTTGTAGATCGTGGGCCATATCGAACTGCGCGACGTGCACGACGACGACCTCGACGCGATCTTCGAGATGATGCGCGATCCCGAGGCCGTCGCGCTGGCCGCCTTCACGGCCGCCGACCCGGACGACCGCGAGGCCTTCGACGCGTGGATGAGCCGGAATCTCTCGTCGCCCGACACCTCGGTGTTCGTCATCACCGAGAACAGCGGGTTCGCCGGCTCGATCTCCGCGTTCACGATCGAGGGCGAGCGCGAGGTCAGCTTCTGGCTTCCGCGCCTCGCGTGGGGTCGCGGCATCGCCACCGAAGCTCTGCGACAGCTCATCTCGCGCGAGCCGATCCGCCCGCTCTTCGCACGCGTCGCCGCCCACAACCACGGCTCGATCGCGGTGCTGCGGAACGCCGGTTTCGCGGAGGTCTCGCGCAACACCGCGTACGCGCCGGGCCTCGGGCGTGAGACCGAGGAGATCGTGTTCGCGCTGATGCCCGCCGTCGACGGGGTCTGACGCACGTCCGGTCGCGGGCGCGGCCCGAGATTGCACAATTCACTTTGCGTCGGCGCCTTCGGTCGTCGTTCGGGCGATCTCGACGGCGGAGGCCAATCGCAGCGACGTCGGAAAGTGACCGAGATTGCGGGTATCGCCACCGGACGCCGCGTCCGATCATCGTTCGCGCAATTTCGACAGATGCGCCGCAGAACGCCCAGGGCTTCCGCAATCGGGGGAGCCCTTCTCAACGTGCGGGTATGTACGACGCGAGGACCGACCAACCCGGACTTGGTGGACGGTCATCTCGGTTGCCGCGGCGAGTGAGGCCTCTGTGATCCGCGGATCCAGGTCATTCGTAGGTGGCGCCTTGCCGTCGGCGAAGTGCATCACGACGGCTCCCCGCTTTCCGCGTGCGGCGAGCTCCTGCAGTTCAGCCAGGGACAGGTACGAAGCTGAGCCGCCGAGCGACACAACGCTGTCGAACCGTGCCCCGCGCAGGACCCGCTCTTCCTGAGCTGCGGCCTGAGTCATGGGGTGGAGCCCGGCGACGATGGGATGCTTCGCCACGAGCGCGTTCAACATCGCCGTCGACGGATCGATGCCGACGTACCGGGCCGGGTCGATCAGTCCGCGCGTCACCGGCCAGCCAGTACCGCAGCCAATGTCGACTGTGCGCCATACTTGCTCGCCGAATATCGCCCTGATGAGAGCCGTGGTCTGGGAACATTTCCTCCAGTGCTTCCAGCCCATGGGGGTGCGCAGGTAGATGCGGGTCCGTTTGTGGAACTTCATCGACTCAACGAATGTCTGGATCACATGCGCTGCGCGTACAAAGTCAGCGGGCTCGAGTCCGGGCGTGCGAGGCGAAGCGAACGTATTCGTGCGGTGCGCTGTCGGCGTAGGTGGTGGCGAACTGCCAGTCGAGTTCCGGCTCGAGATCAAGCCACCAGTTGAGGCCTGCGCGAGTTATCACCATCGTCCCCGGGTTCCACGGCCCACGGAGTCCGTGCCCCCGCCATCCTCGACGGCGCCTCCGCCATGGAGCCGTCGGCGCGAGGGAGGTGCGTGCGATCTGTCCCCTGCTCATGGAATCCTGTCGACATGATCGACGGGATCTCCGGCGACGACGCAGCCGTCTCTGCATCCGTCGGTGAATTGGTCACCCGCCGATTGAGTCAGACCGACCGATGGAACCTCGCGCTGGTGCAGCGTGACGAAGTGTGGGATGAGCTCCGGATGCGGCACCTCCTGGATTCGCTTCTCGCCGATTATCCGATCGGCGCGATATTGCTGAGCACAGTTCGAGACCACACGCGCGAGCTCATCGTTCGACCGGACGGGTCGCGTGCGGAGTCGGATGCCGAGTCGGGATCGTGGCAAGTCCTCGACGGCCAGCAGCGGATCAATGCGATGTTCTCGATCTTCACGGACCAAGGGAACTACGGGCATTTCCTCCTCGACATGCTGATGGAGCGTCCTTCTCCCGCCCCGGCGCAGGGAAGAGGCGCCAAGGAGCGAGCCATCCCCCACATCCGTCACCTCCGCGATCCGGATCAAGAGTTGGAATCGCGGGGCCGATTTGTGGACCTTTCACGTTGGGCCGACTGGGCCGGACAGCGCAATTTCCCAACGATGCAGGTCGACGAATCGACCATAGGGGAGCTTCTCCACGGCCTCGACCCGCGCTTCGATCGAGAGGTCCCCGCCGAGGAGCGGTCGATCGCGGTTCGCAATCTCAACCGACTCATCCGCGCGTGGACCAGACGGTCGGTGCCGATACTCCGTGCCCGAATGGACACTCCCCTCGACGTTCTGGAGGTCTTCAGCAGGATCAATCTGGGCGGTGTGAATGTAGCGGGAGCAGACGTCTACTTCGCCGGCGTGAAGACCTTCTGGCGTGACGCCGAGGCCAGGCTGGACGAGGCGCTGAGAGAGGCGCCGATGCTGAGAACCCGGCTTGGCGCGCTGCGTTTCCTGTCGAGGCTGGCCAGCCGCGCAATCGGACACGGTGACGTTCTGCCGCTCACCGTCGACCGGTTGACCGGTAAGAAGGGCGACCTCCTCCACGCCGCTCTGGCAGAAATCACCGAGCCTGGCTCGGTCGTCCGGGCAAGACTGGCATCCTTCGCATCGTGGTACGCCGAGGAGTCGAGCCTCGGATACGTTCTGCACCAAGTCACACCAGACCTTTGGGATGACGTACTCGCGTGGGCGGTGGCATTTCCAGGATCCGACGCTGAGTTGTACCGCGCGAGCCTCGACGCTCTGGATGCCTATCTTCTGGGAGCGACGATGTTCCGGTACCGCTCCGTGATGGGAGACACGTTCCGGCGAATCGCGTTTCATGAGGCGCTTGATGCAGGGAGTGCCGGCTTGCATTTCCCGCTGGCAGAGATCGTCTCCGTCGTGCGTGCGAAGACACGGTTGCGAGGCTCGCGCGGGCGCGCCGTGGCCGGCACCGAGTCACAAGAAGAGTTGGCGAACCTCGCGAGCCGCAACGGATGGATCCTCACCGCGCTCGCTCAGCGAATACCGTACCGTTCCCAGCCCGACGACGACTTCGACTGGGACCACATCTTCCCGCAGGCGCAGGCTCACCGCATGTGGGCCCCCGGGCGGGGAGGTCGCCGGCGCCACCATCCCGACCGGCATCTCATCAACTCGACCGGCAACTTCTGGGCACTGAACAGCTCAGCCAACCGAAGCCTTCAGGACATCTCCGGCCGAAAGAAGTTCGATCTGCTGCTCTCGTGGTTGCAGGACGGAGAAGCGTGGCGGGTCTGGGAGCCGGACCGCTGGTCGATCAGCGCCGAGGAGATCGAGGACTTCATCCGCGTCGACGAAAAGCTCAACGGAGATCCCGCCAGCATCGATGAGGCGATGGTCATCTTCAAGGCGACTGTGATCGGGAGGTCGCGACGACTCCTCGATGAAGCGCTCGCGCGATTCCCCCTCGTGCGGACCATGGCGGACGACCCGCAGGCACCCATGCATGACCCTGGACCGAAGCAGCGTGACTACCGTGATGCGCTCGGCCTGTCCGTGGGAGACCTCACCTTGGTGACGCTGGATCGCACCGAAGCACGGGCACGCCTACGTGAGCGCGCACGCCACCTCGGGAAGTTGATCGAAGCCGACTTGCGGGTACTGGGCCTGCTTAGGCAGTCGTGGCCCTGGGAGCCGAAGGGCGGCGGCGCTAGTGAGATGGCATTCGCAGCCTTCGAACTCGTGGGTGGCAACTGCATCGAGTTGATGCTCAAATGGGACGCAACCTCAGGGGCGCGTTTCGAACTCAAGGCGTACCCGAGCAGGGGACGACCGAGCAGACCGCACCTCTATGCGGAATTCGCTGAGATCCCACTCGAATCGCAATGGACATCAGATGACCACGTCGTCGTCGATGAGTTCCTGCGCTCGGTGCGCCGACTTCAGGAGATCCACCCACGCTAGCGGCGCCGCACCGCCTCGGGGGAAGAGACATGCCCCTGCCCAGTAGCCCTAGCCGGAGCCTCCTACTCGGCCTGTCCTGCAAGATGTTGCCTACCGGGAGCTACGGTGACGGGCCGACCGGCGGGCCTCTCGGTAGCGATTGCAGGAAACGCCCGCGCGGTGCCCTACCTTGTTCTAATGCAGGCAAAGAAGTCGTCCCTCGAGCAACACATCGCAGTGTTCGGCGAGAGCGGAAGCGGGAAGACAGTACTGGTGTCGTCGTTCTACGGCGCCGCGCAGGAAGCTTCGTTCCGCAGGCAGAGCCTCTATCAGGTGGTTGCGGATGACATCGGGCAGGGGGCTCGTCTCAACCGCAACTACCTCGGCATGCGAGACATGAACGTAGCGCCGATCCAGACAATTGCGGCCGGGGCCTCGTATGCGTTCTCCATGAAGCTCAAGGAGCCAACGAATTCCAAAGCGGCGAAGGCACACCCGTTCCACGCGCTCCGGCTGGTCTGGCACGACTACCCGGGTGAGTGGTTCGAGCAGGGCGTCAGCGGCACGGAGGAAGCACAACGTCGTGTCGACACGTTCCGGTCACTGCTCGGCTCCGACGTCGCACTGCTCCTCGTCGACGCGCAGCGCCTACTCGATCACGCCGGCGAGGAGGAACGCTACCTGAAGTCGCTGTTCAGTAACTTCTCGAACGGGCTTCTCGCACTCAAAGACAAGTTGCTCGAAACAGGGGAACCGCTCGTCAGATTCCCCCGGATCTGGATCATGGCGCTCTCCAAGGCAGATCTCATGCCGGAGATCGACGCGTACAAGTTCAGGGACCTGCTGGACTTGAAGGCAGCCGACGACGTCGATGAGTTCCGAAAAGTGCTTGCCGGATTCGTCCAGGACCCGAGCGCGATGTCGGTCGCTGAGGACTACCTACTACTCTCGTCCGCCAAGTTCGAACCCGGCCGCATTGAGGTCGCCGATCGAATCGGTCTCGACCTCGTCCTCCCCGTCGCTGCAGTCCTCCCGCTGGAGCGACACGCACGTTGGGCGGAGCTCCAGAAATTCCCCGGTAAGGTCGCCGAGGCCCTCTTCGACGGAGGTGCTCGTCTCCTCGCAGCCGCGCTGGCCAATAAGTCGAGAGATGGAATTCTGGGCACGATCCTCAACGTCATCGGAAAGGATGTTGTGGAGGAGGCCGTCGAGCTGGCGGGCGACACGCTCCGAGAGGTCAACCGGACAGCGCTCGCCAAGCAAAATTACCTCACAGCCACGCTGACGCAGTTCCGAATGGATCTGAACCGGGGCGAGGAGGAACACACTCTGCTGCGGAGCATCAAATGACGTTGGAGCCCGGCTCCTACATCTGGGCAACCCGCGGCCACTCCTGGGGGTTCCGATTCGTCCGCGATGGCGGATTCCCGGACCCTCTACCGATCTACGAAGCTGCCTTCGCGGGCGTGACTGAGCAACGCGAGGTCCGCAAACGGGTCGGCGACGCACTGGTCCTCAGGTTCCCGGACCCGAAAGGCCGCCTAGACAGAGCACGGCGACCGATCCTGCATGACTTCGTGATTCAGGCACCCAGATCGGGCGAACTGCCTCCGCTCACCGACGCGGTTCGCGTCGCGTGGGAGACCGTAGCTCCGGACTACGAACGGCTGTGGGGCATGGAAGACCCGCCACGCACTCTCAGTCCTGACAACTGAGGAACCGGCGGACAATCTGCGGGCGCTACGCGGTGTGTCAGGTCGGAGCAGAAACTCTACGCGCCTTGAAACCAATGAACCGCTTCTCGGCGCCCGCTCCACGAAACATATCGCGACGAGTCCTCGCGCCGCGCCCACGCCTGTGACGGCGGAGTTCTGCGAAATTCACCGCTCCGGGAGCAGTACTGTAAGCGGATGGACTTCTATCAAGTAATGGCGGAATGCGCCACTACGGCCGGACTATTGGATCGGCTGGAAGCACTCGAACAGAAAACGCTCGACGCGTACAGCGAGGGCGACAAGCGGATGTTCCATGTCTGGGGAAACGAAGCGAAACCCGTGTGGGACCGCGTCCAACAATCGCTAGAAACTATCGGCTACTCGATGGTAGCGAGTGGCATGCGGACGATGACGCACGACGAGGTGGAGACAGTCACGCAAATGCATGAAGAACTGACGCAACGGTTCGTGCAGTACACCACACGCCTGCATGAGCTGATGATGAAGGTGAACCGTGAGAACCCCCAGTTCCTCGTACCGGAGGCGCCAAAGGCAGCTGCGGGAGGGTGCTACATCGCAACTGCCGTCTACGGGTCGTATAACGCGGCGGAGGTCATTACGCTTCGCAAGTTCAGAGATCACACGCTGCTCACAAATCCCGTGGGCAGGGTGTTCGTTCGCGTGTACTATGCGACAAGTCCTCCGCTGGCCAAGCGGCTAGCGAATTCAAAGCTGACGAATCATATGGTCCGGCGGTTGTTGGATCGTTTCGTTCGATTCCTCGAGTTGCGTCAGCGCCCTCTGCGGAGGACACACGAAACGGATGGGCACCGTACGCCGCCGGCCCGGGTTTAAGTGCAGTTCAGGAGGAAGCTCGATATGACTGCAGCACTGACAGGGGTTTTCTCTCGATTCAGGGCGCTCGTTCCTCGTTGAACGTGCGCACGATCACCGCGCTCCGGGCAATCTCAGTTCCTCCTGCCCGGTCCACGAACCGCTCCGCGAGTGTCGCGCGCGCGAGGTCAGGCGGGAGCGCCGCGGAGAACTTCAGCCCCTCGACAGCCTCCCGAGGCACGTGCGGCAGAACCTCGCTGAGGTCGAGTCGAGAGAGGAGCCCCGCGGAAAGGGCGGAGGCGAGATGGATCGCCTCATTCGTACAGCGAGCCTCGTACTCAACGGGAAGTGCGGCCGCAAGAGTCTCGTTGGCCCGAAGCCCGGCGAACGTCCAGAGCGTAACGCCCCTGTCACTGCGTTCGTGTACGATCCCATCGGGATCGACCCTGTTGGACCACGCTTCGCGGAGCTGGGGCAGCAGCGCCTTCGCGCGTTGTGAGAGAGTCACGTCGGGCTCAGCGCCCAAGAGGACATCTCGGCGCGCTCGCACCATCTCGAATGCCTCGGGCATGGGCGACGACGACCACCGCGTCTTGCCGCGAGCCGAGTCCTCCTCGACGTCCACGACGTGGCGCTCCCAGTCCACGCTTCTCACACGCCAGGCGCGACCCGCAAGGAGCAGCGGCTTCTCTCCCCGCAGAACCTCCCGTGTGAGCGAGATGGGTTCGATCGAACCGATCTGCTTGCGCCCGTTCTGCACCGAGAGCTCGAGGCCCGCCACGAACGTGCTCAGCAGGTCGAGGAAGTTCCGCCCACCGAACACCTTCTCCGCGGTCGGGCCGATGAAGAGCCACCCGCCGTCCTCCACGAGGAACTCCGCCTCGACGAGGAAGGCGAGCACCGCGTCCCCATCCGTCATGACCGGACTGCTCGCCCACCACTCGCGCCAGGCCGTACGGGTGAACCGGGACTCCTGCAGCGCGAGGGCGAGGAGCTGCTGGGCCGCGATGTGCCGCGGGGAAGGGGGAGGGGTGATCGGCTCGACGAATCCCGCCGCCCAGCGGTGGAGCAGGCCCGCGGCGCGCAGGAACGTCTCGTGCTCGGTAGCGAGAAACAGCGCGTTGCGCGAAGTCCCGGCACGACGACCTGTCCGTCCCAGTCGCTGGAGGAAGGAGCTGACAGAGCGCGGCGCGTCGATCTGAATCATCCGATCCAGGTCGCCGATGTCGATGCCGAGTTCGAGCGTCGATGTTGCGACGATGACGCAGTCCCGCGCCTCCGCGAAGGCGCGTTCCGCCTGCCGGCGCTCATCGAGCGACAGCGACGAATGAGAGACGAAGACCGTGACGCCGTGCTCGCGCAGATCAAACGCGAGTTGCTCGGCCTGGGCGCGTGACTCGCAGAACACCAGTCGCTTCTCACCGTGGTGCAGTGACGACAGGACGATCGCCGCGTTCGTGATCGATCCGACGTAGTCGAGGGTGATCTCAGGGGGCGCTGGCGCGTCTCCCGCGGTAACGACCTTCCCGGTGCCCGTGCCGGCGTTCGACCCCTGATACCAGGCGAGCACCTCGTCGGGGTTTCCCAGCGTCGCCGACAGACCGACGCGCTGGATGCGGCCCGCGGCGAGTCGCTGCAGTCTCTCGAGAACGGCGACGAGGTGCCATCCGCGATCGGCTGCCGCGAATGCATGGATCTCGTCGGCGATGACCGCGCGAAGTCCGCCGAAGAGCAGCCGATGGTCGACGCGCCGCGACACCAACATCGCTTCGAGCGACTCCGGGGTGGTGAGGAGGATGTCCGGAGGGTCGTTCAGGATGCTGCGGCGAGCGCCGTCGCCCACGTCACCGTGCCAGAGCGCGACCCGCCGGCCGAGCCAGCCCGTGTACTGCTCCAGGCGGGGGAGCAGGTTGTTGAGCAGCGCCTTGAGGGGGGCCACGTAGATGACGCTGAGCCCGGTCCACCCTTCATCGACCATGCGGGTGAGCATCGGGAATGTCGCCGCCTCCGTCTTGCCGCCGGCGGTGGGGGCGATCAGGAGGCAGTCCGCACCGGAGAGCACGGGGCCGATCGCTTCGCGCTGCAGGGGCCTGAGGTCCTGCCAACCGAGCGTGTTGGCGACGTGGTACTCGAGTGCGGGGCTGAGGCTCGCCTCGTCAGACATCGAGTGCGATCCCGTCGACTCCGGCCGCGGCACGTTCGTCCGCGGTCAGTTCGGCCGCGGCCACGGCGATTCGCGTCGCGTCTTCGGGGGCATAGTCGGGGAACTGCTCGATCCTGTCGAGGATGTCGATGAGCTTCCGCAGGTACAGGCGCGGTGCGATGCCGACCTTGCCCCCGAGCCTGCCGGCGACGGTGTCCGCGAGAGCGCCCAGGTAGCGGTCGTCGACCAGCGCATGAACGCGATCGGACGCGGGGCTCCCGGTGGCGTAGATGTCCCTGATTCGCCGGCCCAGTTCGATAAGGCTGTCGCGCTGGAACCCGAGGAGACGCACCTGCGGCGCCCGCGGGTTGTCCCAGCGCGGGTCTCCGCTGAAGTCGACGCTGATGCGGGCGGCGAGCGGGGGGAGCCTCTGCACGCCCTGAGTTCCGTCGAAGAAGGCAGGCGTGCCGGTGATGAGGACGTAGAGTCCGGGGAAGCGGCCCGCGTCGACTTCATCGAGCAGTTGCCGCAGCGCGTTGAGCGACTTCTCGCGCACGTCGCTGCGCACCCGCTGAAGCGTTTCGACTTCGTCGAGCACGAGGACGAGGCCTCGGTAGTCCGAGTCCCGCAGAACCGCGAGGAGACCCTGGAGAAACCCGAAGGCGCCGAAGTGGTCGAGTTCGCCGCGGATGCCCGCGGAGCGGCGCACGGGCGCGGCGACGTGCGGCTGTCCGCCCAGCCACGCGGCCAGCCCATCCGCTGTCTCGATGTCGCCTGCCAGGGTCGCCGCGTGATAACCCCGAAGGGCAGCCGCGAACGCCGGCGCGGTGCGGGAGACGACCGCAAGGCGCTGCTCGAGAAGGGCGGCCGAGCGGCGGGCTACTTCGGCGTGGTCGCCGGGGTCGACTCCCGCGGCGATCACATCCTCGTCGAGGATGCGCAGCCATCCATCGATGACCTCCCGAAATGCGCTGGGCGGCGTCGACTCGGTGGCCAGACTCTCCGTGAGGCGGCGGTACACCGTCTCCAGCCTGTGGAGCGGTGTCTCCGTCTCCGAGATCTGCACCTCGGCTGTAGCGAAGCCTCGCTGCTTCGCCGTCTCTGTGAGCCAGCGGGCGAAGAACGTCTTTCCGGCGCCATACTCGCCGCGAACGGCTTTGAACACCGCCCCGCCGTCGGCCACGACGTCCAGTTCGGCCAGCAGCGCGGTCTCGAAGCGCTCCAGCCCCACCGCCATGACGTCGAGTCCTCGCTGGGGCACGGTCCCGCGGCGCAGCGCGTCGATGATCTCGCGTCTCCTTCGGGGGCTGACCGCGACCATCACGCCTCCCCCAGTGCGAACTGCTCGCGCAGCAGCTCGCGGTCGAGGACGACCGTGACACCGTCCGCGTCGAACTCGATGACGGGATACCCGTCGACGTTCAGCACTCGCCGCAGAGACGCCAGCAGCCCCGCGAAGGTGCCCACGGCGACACCGACGGCGGCGGCGAGCGTGTCCCGATGTGCGCGCCCGTTCCCGGCATCGAGGGAGGCGATGATCGTGGTCGTGAGACGGTCGTCGATCGGGTGACGCCCGGCGATGGTGCGCCGCGCACGGTAGGTGGGGCTCGCCGTGAGCAGTTCCGCGAGCGCCCTCGGGCCCGAGGGCCCCTCGGAATCGGCGAGCGGTTCCGGGTCGAAGAGGGTCGGGATGCCGGGGTCCGGGGTGTTCGCGGTCTTGGCCCGGGCCGGCTTCGTCTTCGGCTTCTCCTGCGGCTCCTCGAATGCGGCGGCGCGGCGCGGCTCGTTCCACCAGGAGGGTTCCTGCGGAGGTGCCTCGATCCAGCCTCGCGGGTCGTCTGCGCCTGGAGGCTTGAGCACCAGGACCGGGATGGCCAGCTCGGCGAGGGAGGCGCCGCCGTGGTATCCGGCCTTCTTCGAGGTGTACCGGATGCCGTCCGAGACGGCGAGGACTGCTTCGCCGCCCGGGGCGAGCACGCGCGGCCCCGAGACGATGACCTCATCGGCCTGCACGGGGCCCGACCCGACCGGGCGCCAACGAGCGGAGGCGTTGGCCACTGAGCGCAACTCGCCGCCGCGTTCGACGACATGGCCGTGATCGGAGGTCAGGATCACGATGCGACCCGCCGCCTCCGCCGCGGCCAGTAGCGCCTCCAGGTGCGCAACGGACCGCAGCGACCAGTGGAGCGCGTCGACGTCGGCGCTCGCGAGTGCGTCATCGATCGTGTTGAGAACGGCGCCGACGATCTTGCGCGTCGGGTCGGCTATCGCTTCTGTGACTGCCGGGGGAAGGGCGTGTCCCGCCTCGGACCGCAGGTCGTCCTTGTGGAAGACGAGTCCGTTGGCCACGGTTGCGAAGCGGGACTTCTCGACCTGCTGACTGCCGGCCAGCAGTTCGCCGGCGAACAGCGACGTACGAGAGTACTGGGTGATCGTCGGCAGCGCGGCGATCGCGAAGCGTCGGCGACTGCTGTTCTCAGGCACCAGCTCGGTCCAGCCCGTCGCCGCCAGTTCGCTTGCGAGCTCTACGGCGGTGGGGATGCTCATTCCGTCGAGCACGATGAGCAGAACGCGCTGTGCGGCCGACAGCGGCACAACGGTGTCGGCGAGCAGCCGCTCCACCGGAACCGTGTCCGTACCGACCAGGGGAGCCCCGCTGAGGTGGGATGCAGCGGCCTCGCTCTCCCGTCGGAGCGCCTGCTGCACGGCGAGCGCGAGGGTCTTGTACGCGGCCGCGAGAGCACGATCCGTGTCCCCGCTCCAGAGGTCGCCGAGTGCGCGCTCCGCCCACGCGCTGTCCTGACCGTAGTGCTGGATCGCGCCGTCCAGGGACGGCGCCGCGTCGTGCGTGGCCGTGAGCCACCGGGTGAGACGCGCCGCCATATGGGCGGTGTCCAGTGATCGCTGGAACAGCGGTCGAGCGCTGTGGGCTTCGACCGCCTTCAGCGCCTCGTCCACGGCACGCGAGGCGATCTCGCTGGGCGCGGCGGCAGCCCCTTCGACCGCGGTCGCGAACTGCCGGGTACGGGCGCGGAGGCCTGCGGGGAGGAAGGTCGAGGCGGCGGCGCCCTCGGCCCAGCTGATGTCCGCACAGATGGCTTCAGCCTGGTCGAAGACGTCGCGCGCGTGGTGGTCGCCGCTCGCAAGCCACCGGCGCGTGATCAACTGGGCGGCTGCTCCGTATCGCGCTGCGGCCGGCGCACTGGGAGCATGGCCGATGTACTGCTCCACGCGAACGCGGGCGGCGGCAGTTGCCGGGTCCGGCGCCACGGCCCCCGCCGACCAGAGTTCGGCGACGACGAGACCGACCGCGACAACGGAGATGGGTCCCGAGGCGGTTGCCACCCGAAGAGCCATGGCGAGGTGCTGGTCGATGTACGTTCCGGCCGCCCTGACCAGGCCATCACGGGCATCGTCGTCGAGATCGGTGAGGCGGGCGCGCACGCCGGGGTCGTCGAGCGGGGTGAGCGCGTCGGCGATGTCGAGATGCTCGGGTCGCTCCAAGCCCAGGAGGGCGAGGAGGATCGACCGGACGACGTGCTCGGCGGTGAGGAGACCGCCGGGAGCGGGCAGGTATCCGCGCTCGCGTCGCAGCTGGCCCAGGAGCCGGGGCACCCACCGACCGAGTTCCCGCACGGGGCGCGGAACGATGCTGTCGCGAGCGCCGAACATGCCCGGGACGGCGTTCCACTCGTCGAGGTCGGTGAGCTTCTGGTGCTCGGCGTCGAGGACGACGGCGGTGCCCAGGTGAGCCTCATCGAGGTCGGTGAGTACCGCGACGAACTCGCTCGCGGGTGCGGACCGCATCGCGTCGAGCGCTGCCAGTCCGGAGAACCCCTCGACGATGCGCACGGTGTGGCCCTCGATGGCCAGCGTGTCCGGTCCCGACCACGCCGGCTGGGCGCGGACGAGGATGGTGCGCGCGCGGCGCCGCGGCGCGCCGAGCCACGCTGCGAGGTGGTCTCGCAGCGCGGATTCCGTCGCCTTCGGTGCCGTCACTGGTCATCGACCTGCCAGGTGATGGTCACGGTGTCGGACTCCCCGACTTCTGCGGTGATCTCCTCGTGAAGCTGCCTCAGCACGTCGTCCAGGTCGGCGACCTGGGCCTTGCGGGTGTGCGTCGTCGACGGCTTGGGCGCAGGCGGCGGTGGCGACGGCTGCACGATGAGCTCACGCGCCTTCGCTGCGGCGGCCTTCAGTCGCGGCTCAAGAGGCATCACGGATTCATCGAGCGCCGCGGCTTCACGCAGCGAAGTGAGCACGTGGCCGAAGGCATCATCCCCGCGTGTGCGCGCGGCCTCGAGGATGCCCCAGTCCAGCCCTGTGAGCTCCTGGGCGAGCCTCTCCGCATTGCCGTGCGTGCTCCCGTGCGCCGAGAGTTCGTCGGGGAGGTCGAAGGTGGCCAGCGTCTCCACGAGTGTCTTGTCATCGGGCGTGCTGAGGATCGCCTTCACGACGTCAGCGACCCGCCGCGCAGTCGCGAGGCGGCCCGTCGCCGCGGTCCGATCGAGCTGCAGCACGTCAGCGTGGTCCAGCAGAGCAGCGGCGAGGTCGGATGCCTTCGAGCTCCGCGCCTGGTTGCGCAGGGCGCCCGCCCAGCGGGCGACGGCGCGCGGGGTCAGATGCGGCTCGGGCGCGACGCCGAAGATCGCGCCCGCCCGGGCCTTCGCCGCCGCCCAGTCCGCATCACTGGGCAGGTTCGCCCGCCGCAGGACCGCGCCGTCGGGGATGCTCCCGACCTGCGGCACGACTCCACCACCGAACTCGCGATTGTCGAGGATCGACCAGACAAGGAGGATGGCGTCCTGCATCGCCGCGGTCATACCCCACGGCGCGAGCTTGGCGCGGAGCGCTCCGACGGTGCAGCCGGAGCCGAGCTCCCCGTCCCACCGTGCGAGGTGCGCCCCCCACGTGAAGTGCGCGCTGTCGACGACGAGCACGTTCTCGTTGACAGCGCCGAGGCCGAGCGGGCTGATCACCTCTCGCGCAAGCCTCTGCTCGTGTGCGCTCAGCCCCTGGCGCCGGCCGCCCGCCTCCACGGTCTGGGTCGCGAGCGCGACGGCCTCACTGAGCCGTGCCGAGCGCACTTCGTCCGCGCCGAGATCGGGATGGTCGGGGAACTCGTGCGCCCAGGCGGTTTCCAGTGCGTGACGGAACCCGGTGAGCAGGGTGCCGGTCGCCGGCGGTGGGATGGTGAGACCTTCGGCGAGGGTGCTGAAGATCTCGTGACCGGCGAGGTCGCTCCCGACGTTCGTCTCGTCCGGGGCGTTGACGCCGTAGGCCTGACGGAGTGCGGTCGTCAACACCTCCCGCAGGGTGCGGCGGCGCGACTCGAGGGTCTGTCGGGCAGGACCGCGATCGGCGAGCGGAAGGTGGTCCGCATTCTGATCGAATCGGCTGCCGGTGAGGAGGTACTCGAGGATGACGAGGTCGCCGAGATCCTTCTGCCGGGCGTCGGAGAGGAAGTTGGGGATCCAGGTGATCGTGTTGGCCGAGCGCCCGCTCTCCCGCAGTTTGCGAAGCCGCGCCACGTCGTCTGCGGGGCTGTGGTTGTCGGCGTCGTAGGGGAAGTCGATGATCGCCCGCCACTCCGGATCGCTGTGGATGAGATCGCTGTCGAGGACGTCGGACTCGTCGCGGACGTTCCCGAACTTGACGGTCACCGGGCGCTTGTGCCCGCGCCAGACGTGCTCCAGAGTGCGTCCGACGAGATTGTCCGGGGGCAGCCCGAGTTCGTCGGCGATGAGCTTGCGGATCAGTTCACGTCGGGTCTGCTGGTTGTCCTCGGTCCGCACCCGGTCGAGGATCCCGTCGTAGTCCACCCCGCTCAGCGTCGCGGTGATGATCGGGTCTGCCCCGTCGCCGATGGTGATCTCGCCGAATTCCGCGGCCCAGGCGCGGGCGCGGGCGAGGACGTCTTCGGCTTCGCTCCCGGGGATGAAGGCGTCGATCGTTCCCCAGTTCAGCGCCGCGAGCTTCGCCGCGGTGAGGTTCGAGAGCGACTTGGCCTCCGGTGCGAGCGCCGCGATGAGGACGGTCTTGGCAAGCCGGTCCTCGGTCACGTAGGGGTGGTTGCGCGGGAGGGTCGCGACCTGCTCCTCGGTCACCCCGTGCTTGCGCAGCAGGTACGGCTGCATCTTCGTCCGGTAGAAGCGGGCCGAGATGGCGAAGTGCTTCTTCATGTCGTCGGTGAGCGGCTGAGACCCACCGAGCACGACGGGCTCGTACAGGTCGCCGACGGGGATCACGTCGCGCGCGAGCAGGGTGTCGCGACCCTCGCTGAGGAGTTCCGCCATGAGCTTCAGCGCTGTGCGCTCGCGCTGCATGAGGCTCGAGAGCGCGACCATGGTGTCGACGAGAGCGGGCGAGAACGGGTACACGTTGGCGAACGCGTTCTCGTCGGAGTTGGCCTCATCTGAGAGCAGGTATCCCCAGGCGGCGTAGTCGCGCTTGACCTCGGCGACGGCCTTCGCCAACGTGTCTGCGGCCTCGATCGAGACCGGGCGAAGGAGTCGCTGCTTCACGATCTTCGGCAGATCGGCGGCCTGAAGCCGGATCTTCGAGAAGCGGTCCTCCCAGTACTGGAAGAGCTGCCCTTGGGCGACGCGCTGGGCGCCGGCGACGTGAGTCCCGAGGAAATCGCTGAGCGCACGCTGGCGCGCGAGGAACGAGGTGATCGGGATCGGCAGGTTCGCCGCGGCGTTCTCTCCGAGCTGCACGACCTTCTCGATCTCGTTCTGCACCCAGCTCTGGTCGCCGAGGTGCTGACCGAGCCAGAGCACGACCTCGTCGATGAGGAACACGAGCCCCTGATATCCGAGTGACTTCGCGTGGCCGGTGAGCGCCCGCAGCCCGTCCTTCATGGGCAGCCATTCCGACGAACGGATGGCGGCTTGGAAGTAGGCGTCCCGCAGGTCGGCGACGAGGCGATCACGATCGGGATGCCCCGGGGATTCCGCCGCCGCGGCCTCGAAGGATGCGGCATCCCACCCGCCGTCGAGGTCGCCCCAGCCGCTGTCTCCGCCGCCGAGGCCGTCGAAGAAGGCGTCGTCCCCGATGCGGGCCCGGAGGGATCGTGCATCGGCGATGAGCGCGTCACTGGCGTGGAGGACGGGCGCGGCGGTGTCGGGGTGATTCTGCGCCACCCAGTCGAGGTAGCCGCCGAAGATGGCGTCTTCGAACGACCTGGCGCCCAGGAGGTTGAAGTCGAGCACGAGCAGCTTCTGGTCGAGCGTGCTTGTCCGAGCGGCGACCACGGCTTCGAGCCCGGGAATCTGGCGTGCGGTGACGTTCCCCGAGAGCAGCAGGTGCAGCACCGCCATGTAGTGGGACTTGCCAGAGCCGAACGAGCCGTCGATGAAGGCGCCCTGCGACTTCTGTCCCTTCAGCGAGCTGCCGACGAGGTCGAGGCCCTCGGCGACGGCCTTGGCGATCGCGTCGGTGACGACGTAGTCCCGGATGGTCTGCTCGTGGCGGGCGACGCCTTCGTCGAGCTTGATGACGAAGTCGGCCGCTTCGACTCGTTCGGGGATGTGGATGAGTTCGCGCAGCGGCGTGTTCAGGTCGGTCATGATGCGCTCCTCCTCCCACGGGTGGGTGCCGGCGGCCGCCAGGCGGCGACCTGGTCCCGTCCGATACCGAGACGGGCGAGCAGGGATGTGATCAGGCCCGAGATGGCCTGCGCCGGGCTGACACCCGAGCGGGCGTCGATCTCATCGTGCCATTGCTTCAACCAGGGTTCGAGTTCGAGCAGCACCCCCACCAGCGGAATCACCTGCTCATCGGGCGCGCCCGCACGGCTGAGGTCGTTCGCCAGCCGCGCGACCGCCTGAGCACGCTCCGCGTGGTCCCACCCCGCCCAGCCATACAACTCGGTGGAGTCCTCCGGCAGCCGGGCGCCAGGGAAGGACACGAATCGCTCCTTCGGCACGTCCAGCTTGCCGCGCGCGGACCAGTACGACGGCTTGACGAAGTCCGCCGGCTTGTACTTCGGCGGCACCGGCACCTCCACCCGCTCACCCCGGTCCTCCGCGCGCTGCAACTCCCACGTGCGCTCCCACTCCCGGAACTTCTCCATCCCGGATTCCTTGTACCGCAGAGCCGCCAACCCCGGGACCGCCTCCCCGGCAAGCAGCCTGCCGACCTCCGCCGTCAAGTCATAGTCCTGAGTGCCGAGGTGGATGATCATCAACTCACGGAACGCCTCATCGCGACGCAGATCGTCCGCAACCTGGGCCGCCGACCGGACCAACGGGCGCCCAGAACCATCCCGCCACAGCTCCGGCGCCTCCAGACGATCCAAAAGAGCCTCAACCGCAGCCTCCGCTACAAGCTGCTCCCACGAAGGTCCAGCCCACCGCCGCTTGTACTCCGGACGCTCCAACATTCTGATGAAGCCGGATTCCGCCGCGTCATACCGCGCCTGCCACAGATCACGCCACGCCTGCGAACCCTTCTCCGGCGTCTCCGTCAACGGCGTCCGACCATGACGGTCAAACCACGCGGACTGCTCGCGGCCTTTGGCCACGGCGCGCGCGAGCCGCACTTCGAATGGCCGCTCATTCGGCTCAATCGGCACAATCTCCGGATCGGAAGGCGCAAGCGACGCGTCGACAAGGCCGTACGCCGCATACACCTGCCAATCAAGTTCTTCTTGGAGGGCAACCATTGCGCGACGGGACTTGTCCCACTGGAGGCGAGCAGCGCTGAGCGCTGCTCGCCCGCCGTTGATTGCTTGCCGCGGCGAACTCACTTCAAGACGGTGCGCCTCCTCGTCGATGCGGATCGCGAGATCGCGCGGCAATCGCGCGGGCAGCGGAAATGCCTCGAGCTTGGTGCCTGTGAACTCGTACCGGTCACTCCAAGGCTGTTGACTTAGGCGTGCTCCGTCCTGTCCCATGGGGTCACCACCCTTGGGATAGCTGACCTGCTTGAGCCAGAAGCAGGCCGTGGACGAGTTGAGCACCCCGAGCAGATCGAAATGCTCGTCCTCCGTCGCGCCCTCCGGCAGCTTGATCACCGGTGCGGAACGGTTGAACACCTTCCCACCCCGGTCGAGCACGAAGTGGTTATGCGTCGCCACAAACGCGAAAGTGATTGTGTGCTCTGCGGCACCCTCGTCTCGAGGGAGTTGATGCCACTCATACCAAGGACGTCCATCGCTGAAGTAGGTGCCGCCCGTGAAGGTGGCGCGGTTCCCAAGTTCCGTTCGCACCCGCCACATCCATCGCGACTGACGTGGATACACCTCGAGAGGGCGTAGGTTGTGAAAGCGGTCATAAGGGAAGAACGTCGGTAGCGCTTCGCCAATCGTCCAGTCCCGAACTAGGTCCCCCACAACGAGCGGCCGAAACGCGTCAGGCTCATTTCGGCGGCGTGCCTCAGCGGCCGGCACCATGAACGCATCGTCGGCTCCTTGAATCCCAAAAACGCCGACCCGATAAGCGACGCTCCCGAGGCGGCTTTCGCTGCGCTGCTCGAGATGAGCGTGGAGGTCTCCAGCGCCGCCGCCGGACAGAGACCACGGAAATCGCGCGAACGCCGCACGTGGCATTTCGGCAACCGAAACGAATTCGCCATCGTAGTGGGCGCGATCGATATGTGCGACCACTTCACACCACACCTTGCCCTGCGACGGGTCAGCGGGCTGGCTCGGTTCCCCTCGGACTCCGAGTACGGCGCGCAGGGTCTCGCTTGACGGCGCCCGGCGCCGGCCGGTGAGGATAACCGTGGGGGTTCCGTGGCCGGGAATGTACGCGCCGGAGGTGTCGATGATGTGTGTCAGGTCCACGCGCGTGTTCAGGTCCGCTCCAGACAAGAACTGCTCGATGAGCTTCTTCCCGAACTCGCGTTTCATGAACGAGTTCGAGGTGATCTGACCCACGAAACCTGCGGGACCTCCGCCCTCGGGTTTCCGTGCGAGCTTGAAGAAGAGCTCCATGAACGGCACCGAAAGCGCGTACTTTCCTGCGCATGTCGAGTAGAGGTCCCGGTACCGCTGATTCAGAACCCGGTCCTTGACCGTGATGTAGGGCGGGTTGCCGACGACGACGTGGTACTGCCCGGGACGAAGGATGTCGGCGTGCTGCTGCAGATCCTCGACGGAGTACTCGAACACTTCCCCGTCGCCGAAGTCGAACCCCAACTGCACAGCCTGACCGCCGAGCAGCGAGTCCCCGATCGCGAGGTGATACCGGAACGCGGGAGCCGCGACAAGCGTCCGGATGCCCGCCGCTTTGATCGCCGCGACCGTGAGGCGGAAGCGTGCGATCGCCACCGCGAACGGGTTGAGGTCAACCCCGTGGATCGAATCGAGCGCGCGCTGCACCCGTTCCCCGAGTTCCACGTTCGGGGCGGCGGCCGCCCATGCGTTCACCAACCGGTCGAACGCGCCGAGGAGGAAGTGGCCCGAACCGCAGGTCGGGTCGATGAGCTTAAACCCCGAGAGCCCGAACTCCGTGATCGCCGGCTCCAGAGTCAGGTCGAGGATGAACTCCTCGACGAACACCGGGGTCTGCAGCAGCGCATACGTCTTCTTCGCATACTCCGACAGGTCCTGATACAGGTCCCCCAGGAACCGCGTATCCAACTCCGGGTCACGGAAGTCATGGACAAGGTCGCCACCCGGCGTCGTGCGGCGAAAGAACGCGAGCAGCGCATCCGACGCCCCCGCCGAGATCGGCGCGTGCCACACCGGCGAGTGATCCGGATCGACCAGGGGCCTCCCCGCGGGAAGAGCCGCGAGAGTGCGGAACGCCTGCTGCAGCCAATCCCGACTCGTCATCGTCGGAGACGCCGCATAGAACGCGGCCTCATTCTCCACCGCGCGCTCAAGTCCATCACCGGGTCCGGCGATCCACGGCTGCGGAACCCGCCGGCCATCCAACTCGGCACCGGCCAGCAGGCCGTTGTCCTCCGCGAACCGGATGAACACCGACGCGATGATCCACGCGACCGCGGCCTGCGAGACCTCACCATCGCGCCACTCGATCCACGGCAGACCCGTGCGTTCCTTCGCCGTCGCCCGATCGAACTCCGCACGAAGTCGCTGCCCCCACTCCGAGGCTTCATCCTCAGCCCGAACCCGCAGGTCCGTCTCCAACGACCGCAGAACCTGCTTCAGATCCTTCAGCAGTGCAACGGAATCGATCACAGCAAGGGCGCCTTCCGAACCAAGGACTCGTCAACCACAGCCGTTCTCCCCTGATCACCGCCACCGGCAGCCGGCGGGACCTCAAGACTCAACTCGAGCCACCCATCCGCGCCGAACGGCATCGGCACCCCGTCCAGGTGAGGGGTGCTGCCCGACAACGGGCGAGGGAGCAGGAACCACCGCGCGGCAGCTCGGGGCCTCCCCAGATCCGTGACGCCGGCGATGAGGTCCTCGAGCCCGAAGCGCGCCAGAACGGCCGCGTTGAGAAGGAGCAGGGGCTCGGCCCTCTGCATGAGTTCGGCCCACTCCGGCGTGATCGCCGCCCGCGCGAGCCGCGCGAGGTTCCGGCGACCGCGCGAGCCCACCGGCTCCCCGTCCGCTCGCAGAACGGTCAGCCAATCGACGTTCTTCGCCGCCGCCGCCGACTTCAGCGCGGTAAGCGCCACGTCGGCGAGATCCACGACGGTCAGACCGTACTGATTCGCCAGGCGAGTCGCCGTGACGTGCAGACTCTGCCGCCGCGAAACAACCAGGGTGAGCGGGGCTCTATCGCGAATCGAGGCCTTGAGCTTCGCCACGATCGCCGGGTCTTCGGCAGAGTGCCCCCATGCCGTGGCCGAGTTCGTAGACGCGAGCGAGAGGGTCTCGACAGCGCGCGTAACGTACTTGCCCGCGTCGTCGAGCCACTCCAGGTGCGGCATCGCTGCCTTCACCGGTACGTCGAGCGCCGGGCGCCCGGGAATGGCCTCGATCTCCGGGAAGCGCGCGCGCACACGCTGCTCGATGGTCTGAATCGCGAGTTCGCGCGTGGGCGCTCCGCGAAGCGCGAGTTCCACGGCCTTCGCGGGGGTGAAATCCGCTCGATACACCTCTCCCATCGAGGAGAGGCGACCGCGCGCAGACAGGCTGACCGCAAGCTGCACGAGCCTCGTGTCCGGGATGCGAAGGGGCCGGATCCCGTCACCGAGGAGCGCTTCGCGCACCTGCGGCGCGGAGATGAGCTCCTGCTGGTCGAGCAGCTGATCGACGACCGAAGCGGAATGAAGAAGCGTCTCCAGATGCTCTTCCGCTTCATCCAGAGTGAGTCCCGAACCATCCTCCGGTGCATACGCGACCGCGATCTTCGCCCGATCCCGCGTCATCTGGATGACGAACAGCGGCTCCCTGGAGCGGGTGTCCAGCTCGATCGCAGCGCGTGTCACCGCAACCGCAGCCGTTGTGCGCTGCGGGTCCGTCAACGTCGACCCGTACTCACGCAGCAGGCGGCGGGAGAGTTCGTCCAGCGTGGCGAGGTTGCCGAGCTCCCGGACCCAGCGCGCCACATCCTCCGTGACCGTCTTCAGCGTCTGGTTCCTCTTCAGCCGCTTGTAGCGGTCTTCGGACGTCTCGTCCGGCTTCACGGAGATCGTCGAGATGAACTTCTCCACCGCGCGGCGGCCCGGAGCCTCGGGAACCACGTCGTGAACGGTGGTGGGCGACGCGAGGCGGTGACGCCACTCACGGATCCGTCCCTGAATCTCTCGGCGCACCTGCTCACCGAGCCCGCGAAGCTGGTTGATCTGCATCGGCGGGACACCGAGCAGCTCCCCGACGGTTGCGACATCGAGTCGCGCCAGGGCGGAGAGCGCCCGCGCGCTGAGTCCCGCCTCATCGAGAGGGGTCGACTCGGCAGCGGCTGCAGCCTTCGCGTCGTTGGCCGCCGCATCCTCTTCACCGACCGCAGCGCCCGCGAGCGCGGCGATCCACGCCGTGCGCATCGAATCGAGGCTGGCGTGCCGCTCCGCCGCATTCGGCGCGAGTGCTGTGCGGAAGAAGGCGACGAGGCCGTCAGCGATCGCCGGATCGAACATCGTCGCCTGCACGATCGGCGCATCCGTCGGGCTTGACGGCGCATCGCCCTGCTCCCACCAGATCGGGTCTCCCGCCGCGAGCTCGAACAGCGTCGCCGCGATCGCGAACCGCTCCGCCGCGCTGTCGTACTGGGGGCGAGTCGGTCCGAGGTAGGGGTCGAGATATGGCTTCGATCCGGAGCGGATGTTCGTCAACGGCTCTTCCGCGAGCGAGAAGTCGAAGAGAGTCACATGGGGCTTGCGCGTCCCCGGGTCGGGCTTGACGGCGAGGTTCGAGGGCTTGATGTCGCGATGGAAGACGCCCTTCGACTCCAGATGGGCCACCGCATCGAAGAGGTCGAGCGCGTAGCGTTCCAACTGCTCGATCGTGGCCTTGCCCTCGAGCCGGATGCGGTCCGCAAGCGTCTCGACACCGGCGTCCGAAAGAAGGAGTCCCTGCCGGGTGCCCACCGTGAGCGGGCCGTCCAGCCTTTTGACGATGCGCGGATGGTCCAGCCGGTCGAGCACCTGCGCCTCGACCGCGAGGCGAGCGGCGGCCGCGTCATCCTTCGCGAGTTTGAGGATGACGTGTTCGAAGTCCCGGTCGTAGTCGGTGACCTCGAGCGCGACACCGGTCGAACCCGAGCCGCGTCGCTTGAGGATCTCGAACCGCTCGCCGACGATGTCGCCGACGGCAGCGTCGAGCGGATCGATCGTCGTGTACTCCGGCTCCGGGTGCACAGCGGCGCGCACCGTGGAACGCGCGTGCTCGAACTCGTCGACGAACTGGGCGATGTCGATCGTCCGGTGCGCCTCGTCGAACGCCGTGGCGTCGATGATGACCTGCGCGTACTCGTCCGGCAGTTCCTGCATCTGCGCGCGCGGATCGATGCCTTTCGCGCCGCTGGCCATGAGCTCTTGGAGGGCGAGGATGTTCGCCGCCGGCGGCTTGCCGGTCAGGATCAGCGCCGTCAACGCGCCGACACCGTAGACGTCGAGCGTCTGAGGCGAGGCCGCCGTCTGCCCTCGGAGTGTCTCCGGGGCGAGGTAGAGAACCGCTTCCTGATCGACCTGCGCCATGAGGTCGGTCGCGCCGCGTGAGATCTCCGTCGACGTCGAAGTGCCGTCGTCGGGTCGCCGGGCGAGGTCCCAGTCTCGGATGTGAATGCTGCCCGTCGCGCCGGGCGAGACCTTCACCCGCACGCTCACCGGCGAAAGCGCGCGGTGGGTCAGTCGCTGGCTGTGCGCGAAACGGACAAGCTCCACGAGATCTTGGACCAGGCGCTCCCGCTCTTCGAACGTCAGCGTGTCGGCGCGAGCCTCCAGATAGGCGGCAAGGCTCATCTCATCGGGGTCGTAGGCGAACAGGAGAGCGGGACCCTCATCCGTCGTCAGCAGCTCCGCGGGGCCGATGATGCCGGGGTGGTTGACACCGAAGGTGAGCTGGAACTCGCGACGAGCTCGAAGATCGATCGCATGCTGGATGTCGCGGCCCGCGCCCTTCGGATACGGGAAGAGGCGGATGCGGCGCTTCACCTTCGCCTGCGGGTGAGAGACGAGGAAGTCCTGCCATCCCGGCCCCTCACCAAGCGGCTCGCTGGACTCGAGCGGGTACTGACCGATCATGCGCTGCCGCGGGCGGGGAATGAGGCCCGCGGCATCCATCAGCTTGTCGATGACGTTGGCGCGCGCTTTGTCCACGTTGCTCGGGCCGGGGTCGCGGAGCAGATCGCTGACGGTGCGGCCGGGGCCGAGACCCTGCACATTGAATCCGTCGAGAGCCCACACCGACTCCGCCCCGTACTGGTCGAGCCGGAGCTTCGACCCGCGGCCGTGCATGACGATGGCCTCACCGATGTACGGAACAACGTCGGCGGGCGCGCGGACGGTATGCGCGAGATCCTTCAGCACACTCGCCAGTCGCTTCGCCTTGGTGTTCGCGAGAAGCCGAGGGTTCTTCTCGGTGCGACCAGCGTGGTACCACGTCGTCTGATTGCCCGTGATCTCACCGCGCCAGCCCTTGAGCTCGACGACGAACAGCCCCGCCTTTGTCAGGACGAGGGCGTCTACTTCATTAAGGCGGCCATTCGAGTCGGTAAACGTCAGGTTCGTCCACGCGCGTGCGATGCCGTCGTCAGGAAGGAGATCGCGGAGCTTCTCGAGCGCCTCTGCCTCCTGCGCCTGCGCCGGCTCCCCAAGGACACGCCACAAAGGCGAGTCGGATCGCATCGCGCCTCCCACCACTCGACGGGCTGCTTGCCCACCACCCCCGCAGCAGAGCGTCGGGACGTGAAGCCGCGGGTGGAGCCAGCCTAATAGCGAGACTTCAGGATGACGCGGCACGCCAGCCAGCCGCGTCATGAGAAGCGAGAGGCCCCCATCGCTAGGGGCCTCTCGTCGATCTGTGCGCGAGGGGGGAGTTGAACCCCCACGCCCTTTCGGGCACTGGCACCTGAAGCCAGCGCGTCTGCCTATTCCGCCACTCGCGCGAGTCGCCGCAACGGATGCCGCGAACTCAACTTCCCGAGGATATCACGCACCGCCGCGCGGGCCGAACGGAGGCGACTCCTCCCCAGGCGACCTCGTGGGAACGTTCTCCCGAATCCACAGGGCTTCAATGGTCAATTCAGCCGGGGCAACTAGCATGTACCCACCGGTCGCCTGCCTGAGGAGACGTGTGGGACTACTTGACAGCTTCGAGAAGGGTCTCGAGCGCGCCGTGAACAGCGCGTTCGCGAAGACCTTCCGCAGCGGCATCCAACCCGTCGAGATCGCATCCGCGCTGCGGAGTGAACTCGACAAGAAGGCCGCGGTCGTGAGCCGCGACAGGATCCTCGCCCCGAATTCGTTCACGGTGAGGCTGTCGCCCACCGACGACGACCACATGCGCGCCATCGGCCCCGCGCTCGAGGAGGAGCTCGACGGGATCGTCCAGAAGCACGCCAAGTCACAGGGGTACTCGTTCGCGGGTCCCGTGACAATCTCGCTCGTACGCGACGAAGAGCTCTCGACGGGCACGCTGCGCGTCGACTCGTCGACCGCGCAGGGCCGTGTGTCGTGGCGCGGCGTCGTCGAGGTCGAGGGCAAGCGGCATCCGCTCGTCAAGGCCCGCACCGTGATCGGCCGCGGCAGCGACGCCGACATCACGATCTCCGACGCCGGCACGAGCCGCAAGCACGTCGAGATCCTGTGGGACGGCGAGCGCGCGATGGTCCGCGACATGAACTCGACGAACGGCACGCAGCTCAACGGCCGCAAGGTCACCGAGGCCGCGCTGCCGCCCGACTCGACGATCCGCATCGGTCGCACCGACATCGTCTTCCGGGTGATCGCCCAGGCGTCGCCCACGGCACCCCCGCGTCCGCCGCTGCCCGACGATCGCACGCGCGCCTTCGGTCTACCCGACGGAGGCCCCCAGGCATGAGCGAGCTGACCCTCCTGCTGCTGCGCATCGGGTTCCTGCTGCTGCTGTGGTTCTTCGTGTTCGCGGTGGTGTACTCGCTGCGCGCCGATCTGTTCGGCGTCAAGGTGAGACGGATGCCCGAGCCCGCGCCCGCGGCCGCGCCGGCTCCTCGGGCCGACGCGAACTCGACCCGCCCCGCGGCGCCCGCCGCGCCGAGCTCGCCGTCCGGGCCGAAGGTCCCCGCGACCACGTCGAATGTGTCGCGCATCGTCATCACGAGCGGTCCGAAGGCGGGGCTCGAGCTTCCGCTCGGCAACGAGCCGCTGACCATCGGCCGATCGAGCGAGTCGGGCCTCGTCATCCGCGACGACTACACCTCGAGCCACCACGCGCGACTCGTGCTGTGGGGCGATCAGTGGATGATCCAGGACCTCGACTCGACGAACGGCACGTGGCACGACGGCGTCCGCGTCGCAACGCCCGTGCCGGTTCTCGTGGGCGCTCCGATCAAGGTCGGAGCGACGACCTTCGAGCTGCGGAAGTAGCGGGGAGAACCACGACGCATGGTCTTCGAGGGCTCGAGTGCCGCCATCTCGCACACCGGGAAGGTCCGGTCCAACAACCAGGACTCCGGTTACGCGGGCTCGAACCTCTTCGTCGTCGCCGACGGCATGGGCGGTCACGCGGGCGGTGACGTCGCGTCGAGCATGGCGATCAACCGCCTGGCAGAGCTCGACCGCCCGTTCGAATCGACCGCCGAAGCCGAGCGCGCCCTGCGCGAGGCGATCACCGAGACGGCGGGCGACCTCATCGACACCGTCCGCGCGCGCCCCGAGCTCGCCGGCATGGGCACCACGGTCAGCGCGCTCATCATGGTCGACGACTACGCCGTCATCGCGCACATCGGCGACTCGCGCGTGTACCTCTATCGCGACGGCGCGCTCACCCAGATCACGACCGACCACACGTTCGTGCAGCGCCTCGTGGACTCCGGCCGCATCACGCCCGAGGAGGCCCGCTTCCACCCCCGGCGATCGGTGCTCATGCGCGTGCTCGGCGACATGGACGCCGACCCCGAGCTCGACACGTTCATCATGCCGACGCAGCCCGGCGACCGGTGGCTCATCTGCTCCGACGGGCTCTCGGGCGTCGTCGACGACATCCACACCGCGCGGGCGCTCGGGCAGGGCATGGCGCCCGGCCGCACCGCCGACAACCTGCTCAAGCAAGCGCTCGACGGAGGCGCCCCCGACAACGTGACGATCGTGATCGTCGACGTCGGCGGACAGCATCCGATCTTCTCCGGAACCCCCACGATCGTCGGCTCGGCCTCGAACCCCGAGGGCGTCGAGGTGCCGGCCGCTCGCCCGAGCCGCGGCGGCTGGCTGCATCCGGTCCGTCAGGCGGCGAACGAGCCGACGCACTTCGAACCCGCTCCCGAGTACCTCGAAGAGCTCATCGAAGAGGATCGCCGACGTGCGCGGCGGCGCCGTATCGGGTGGACGATCGGACTCGTGCTCGTCCTTCTCATGCTGGCGGGCGCGGCGTTCGGGGCGTATCAGTGGACGCAGACCCGCTACTTCGTCGGCGCCGATGAGGACACCGTGGTGATCTACCGCGGCATCCAGCAGGACATCGGGCCGATCAGCCTGTCGACGCCGTACATCGACACGGGGATCTCGCTCGAAGACCTCACGCTGTTCGACCGTGTCACCATCGAGAACACGATCACCGCACGGTCGCTCGCCGACGCCGAGGCGATCGTCGACAGGATTCGAGACAGAGCGGAGGTGAACAGCAGATGACATCGACCCAGCCGTCGTCGCCCACCGAGGCGATCAACGCCGACACCACCGTGCTCCGCGCTCTGCGCCGCCTGCGCGTGCCGCAGACCCACCGCAACCGCGAGCTGTTCCTCCTGCTGTTCGCCTTCGTGCTGACGGGCGGCGCGATCACCCTCGTGCAGCTCGGGGCGCGCGGCGCGATCGACGTGTCGTTCCTGATGCTGTGCGGCGGGCTGATGGTGCTCGTCATCGTGCTGCACATCGTGCTGCGGCTGCGGGCGCGTGACGCCGACCCGTTCGTCGTGCCCATCGCGACCCTGCTCACCGGCATAGGCCTCGCGATGATCTACCGCCTCGACCTCGCACGCAATCGCGAGGGGTGGGAGTCGTACTCCATCCGGCAGCTCGCGTGGGCGGCGATCGCGCTCGCGCTCGCGATCGCGGTCGTGATCGCGCTGCGCAACTATCGGGTGCTCTTCCGCTACACGTATGTGTTCGGATTCCTCGGCGTCGTGCTGCTGATCCTCCCGATCATCCCGGGGCTGGGCACCGACGCGAACGCCGACGTGTGGGTGTCGCTCGGCTTCTTCAGCTTCCAGCCTGGCGAGCTCGCCAAGATCGCGCTCGGCATCTTCTTCGCCGGATACCTCGTGCGCACGCGCGAGAGCCTCACGTCCGTCGGCACGAGGTTCCTCGGCATCACGTGGCCGCGTGCCCGCGAACTCGGCCCGCTACTCGTGTTCTGGCTGCTGTCGCTCGGGATCATCGTGCTGCAGCGCGATCTGGGCACCGGCCTGCTCATCTTCGGCATGTTCGTCGCGATGCTGTACGTCGCCACCGGCAAGACGAGCTGGGTCCTCATCGGTGTCGTGCTCGCCGCGGCGGGTGCGTTCTTCGCGTCGCGCGTGCTGCCGTACGTCGGCGGCCGCTTCACGAACTGGCTCGACGCCTTCAACCCCGACCTCATGGACGGCAGCAGCTTCCAGCTCGTCAACGGCATCTTCGGGCTCGCGCACGGGGGCCTGATCGGCACCGGACTGGGCCAGGGCCGCCCCGAGCTGACGCCCGTCGCAGAGAGCGACTACATCTTCCCCGCGCTCGGCGAGGAGCTCGGTCTCGTCGGCGTGTTCGCGCTGCTGTGCCTCTACATGGTGTTCGCGAGTCGCGGCATCCGCATCGGCCTCGCCGGCCAGGACGACTTCGGCAAGCTGCTCGCGACCGGCGTGTCGTTCACGCTCGCGCTGCAGGTGTTCATCATGGTGGGCGGCGTGACCCGCCTCATCCCGCTCACGGGTCTCACGACGCCGTTCCTCGCGGCGGGCGGCTCGTCGCTCGTCGCGAACTGGATCATCGTCGCTCTTCTGCTGCGGATCTCGGATGCCGTGCGCCAGCAGCCCCGGGTGGTGATCGGATGACCAAGGAACTGCGCCGCTTGAGCATCCTCATGCTCATCATGTTCCTCGCGCTGTTCGCGTCGACGAGCTGGATCCAGGTGGTCGAAGCCGACGCGCTCACGGCCAACCCCGCGAACCGTCGCGCGCTGTACGACTCGTACGAGGTGCAGCGCGGCTCGATCATCGCGAGCGGCATCCCGATCGCGAGCTCCGTGCCGTCCGATGACGTCTACTCGTGGCAGCGCCAGTACCCCGACGCGCCGATGTGGGCGCACGTGACCGGATGGATCAACCCCGCGCTCGGCTCGTCGACGGGCATCGAGCAGGCGATGAACCAGGCGCTCAGCGGCACCTCCGGATCCCAGTTCTTCTCGCGCATCGAGCGGATCATCACGGGCCAGCCCCCGCGCGGGTCGAACGTCGTGCTGTCGCTCGACGCGAACGCGCAGCGCGCGGCGTACGAGGCGCTCGGCACGCTCCAGGGCGCGGTCATCGCGATCGAGCCGGCGACCGGCCGCATCCTCGCGATGGTCTCGAGTCCGTCCTTCGACACCAACGTGCTGGCACAGCATGATCCGGATGCCGCGCTGGCCGCCTATGACGCGCTCGACGCGGAGCCCACGCATCCGCTCTACGACCGCTCCATCGGCGGCGACCTGAACCCGCCGGGTTCGACCTTCAAGCTCGTCGTCGCGAGCGCGGCGCTCGCGTCGGGCGACTACACGCCCGAGTCGCAGTTGCCGAACCTCGCGGTGTACCGCCTGCCGCAGTCGAGTGCGGTCGTATACAACGCCGGCGGCGGCACGTGCGGAGGCGGCGCGACGGTCTCGATCGCGGATGCCCTGCGGCTGAGCTGCAACATCCCGTTCGCACAGCTCGCGGTGGAGCTGGGCGACAACGCCATCCGCGAAGAGGCGGAGAAGTACGGATTCAACATGTCGTTCGACGTCCCGATGACGTCGACGCCGTCGAGCTACCCGCGGGCGCTCGACGACCCGCAGACGGCGCTGACCGGATTCGGCCAGGGTCAGGTCACGGCGACGCCGCTGCAGATGGCGATGGTGTCGGCGGGGATCGCGAACCGCGGGATCGTCATGAGCCCACGGTTGGTCGACCGCGTGATCGGATCGGACCTTTCGGTGCAGGAGACGTTCGACGATGTCGAGTTCGGGCGGGCGCTCGAAGACGACCTGGCCGCGGAGATGATCGCGATGATGGTCGCCAATGTCAATGAGGGCGCCGCGTCGGGTGCAAGAATAGACGGGGTCGACGTGGGCGGGAAGACCGGCACCGCGGAGAACGGACCCGGCAGACCCTACACGTTGTGGTTCACCGGGTTCGCGCCTGCGGACAACCCGCGGGTGGCTGTCGCCGTCGTCGTGGAAGACGGCGGAGGACAGGGTCAGTCGGGGAGCGGCAACACGATCGCGGCGCCTATCGCGAAGAGGGTCATGGAGGCGGTGCTGGGCAGATGAGACCGACGCAGGGTGTGACCTTCGGCGGCCGTTACGAGCTGGATTCTCGGATCGCCATCGGCGGGATGGGCGAGGTATGGGAGGCGACCGACCACGTCATCGGCCGCACCGTGGCCATCAAGATCCTCAAAGACGAGTACATGGGCGACCCGGGCTTCCTCGAGCGGTTCCGCGCCGAGGCCCGCCACGCCGCGCTCGTCAACCACGAGGGCATCGCGAGCGTCTTCGATTACGGCGAGGAGAACGGCTCCGCCTTCCTCGTGATGGAGCTCGTCCCGGGTGAGGCGCTCTCTACGATCCTCGAGCGCGACGGCTCGCTGTCGACGGACAAGACGCTCGACATCGTCGCGCAGACCTCCGCCGCGCTGCAGGCCGCGCATGCGGCGGGCCTCGTCCACCGCGACATCAAGCCCGGCAACCTCCTGATCACCCCCGACGGGCGCGTCAAGATCACCGACTTCGGCATCGCGCGCATCGCCGACCAGGTGCCGCTGACCGCGACCGGCCAGGTCATGGGCACGGTGCAGTACCTCTCGCCGGAGCAGGCATCGGGGCATCCGGCGTCACCCGCCACCGACATCTACTCGCTCGGCATCGTCGCGTACGAGTGCCTCGCCGGCAAGCGTCCGTTCACGGGCGAATCGCAGGTCGCGATCGCGATGGCGCAGATCAACGAGCAGCCTCCGCCGCTGCCGCCGACCGTCGCCGCGCCGGTGCAGAACTTCGTGATGGCGATGATCGCGAAGAAGCCGGAGGATCGTCCGGCGTCGGCCGCCGCCGTCGCCCGCGCGGCGACCGCGCTTCGTCGCGGTGACGTCGCGGCGGCCGCCGCCGCTGTCCCGGCGATCGCCGGGGCCGCCGCAGCCGCGGGCGCCGACGACGTGACGATGCTGCTCACGCCCGGGGGCGACCCCGGTTCGACGCAGCTGCTGACCTCCGCTTCTCCCGCCCCGGTCGAAGGGGAGGAGGAGCCGCAGAAGAAGAAGCGCAGCCCGTGGACGTGGCCGCTCATCGCGCTGATCGTGCTGCTCCTGCTCGTGCTCGGTGGCACCATCTGGGCGCTGTTCGCCAACCAGGGCGGCGACCCCGACCCGACGCCGTCGTCGCCGACCAGTACCTCGACCCCGACACCGACGCCGACCGAGACCGAAGACACGCGCGTCAACCTCGACGCGCTCGCCCTCGTCGGCATGAACTGCGACGACGCGCTGGTCACGGCGACCGAGGCGGGCCTGCGCCCCACTCGCGCCGCGGGCTCGGCGGCCCCCACCGCCGCGCAGGTCAACACCGTCGAGGCGACGGATCCGGCGGGCGGCAACGTCGACCGGGGTTCGGCGCTCAGCGTGATCTGCTTCGGCGAGCAGACGAGCATTCCCGCCCCGCAGGCGGGCCCGACGATCAACAACGGCGCGCAGCCCGTGCAGGGCACGACGGTGCCGGTGACGTGGCAGTCGGCATCGTGCCCGGCGGGCACCGGCAGCCTGAGCAGCTTCACCGTGACGATCACGGGCGCCACCTTCGTGCAGGGCGGCTCGACGTCGCGCGACTTCGGTCCGAGCGAGCTGTCCGCCGACATCGTGGTCGTCAACCAGCCGAACGCCCAGGTCACCGCGACGTACGTGTACACGTGCAGCGGCGGATCGGGCGGCGAGCAGAGGTCGTCGGCGCCGTCGCCGACGACGAGCACGACCACCCTGCCGACGCCCGACCAAGGCGGCGAACCCGACCCCGAGCCGACCGAGGGCTGACGCGTCGATCGACGCGCGGCGGACACCCCGCGGTCGGTTAGGCTGACTCTGTTTCGATCCCAGGGAGTGACCGTGATTGCTGAGACGCGCGTGCTTTCGGGGCGCTACCGCGTCGACGAGCAGATCGGTCGGGGCGGGATGGCGACCGTGTACCGCGGCTACGACCTGACGCTCGGGCGCCAGGTCGCGATCAAGATCCTCGATCGCGAGCTCGCCGGCGACAACGCCTTCCGCACGCGGTTCAGGCTCGAGGCGCAGGCCGCCTCTCGCATGGCGCATCCCACGATCGTGCGCGTGTTCGACGCGGGCGAGGACTCCGAGACGGCGCCGGACGGCAGCATCCGCTCTGTCCCCTACATCGTCATGGAGCTCGTGAACGGGTCGCTCCTCAAGGACATCATCGCCCAGGGTCCCGTGCCGGTCGCCGACGCCGTGCGTTACGTCGACGGCATCCTCGAGGCGCTCGAGTACTCCCACCGCGCGGGGGTCGTCCACCGCGACATCAAGCCCGGCAACGTCATGGTGACCCCGGCAGGCCAGGTCAAGGTCATGGACTTCGGCATCGCGCGAGCGGTGTCCGACAGCTCGTCGACGGTCGCCGAGACGACGCAGATTCTCGGCACGGCCGCGTACTTCTCGCCCGAGCAGGCCAAGGGCGAGCCTGTCGACGCCCGCGCCGACCTCTACTCGACCGGCGTCGTGCTGTACGAGCTGCTCACCGGGCGGCCGCCGTTCCGCGGCGAGAGTCCGGTCGCCGTGGCGTACCAGCACGTGAGCGAGGCGCCCACCGCGCCGTCCGAGGTCAACGAGACGGTCCCACGAGCGCTCGACGCGGTCGTGCTGCGGGCCCTCGCGAAGGATCCGTTCCAGCGCTATCAGGACGCAGCGACGTTCCGCGAGGCGCTCGACGCGACGATCGGCGGGCGCAATCCGTCACGTCGTCAGGTCGGGGCGCTGACGAGCGAGCTGTATGGGCCCAATCCGCGGCAGGCCGCAGAGACCGCCCGCTCCCTCCGCCAGCTCAGCACCGACTCGACGATGAAGCGCACGCAGGCCGGCCCTCCGGTCGCATGGATCTGGGCGGGTGTCGCGGTGCTCGCGGTGCTCCTCATCTCGGTGCTCTTCTGGGTGCTCACAATCCGCCCGGGCGGCGACGTCCCGGCATCCGCACGCATCGTTCCCGACGTGACCGGCATGACCTACGAACGCGCCACCGTCGAACTCGGCGAGGAAGACCTCATCGCACGACGCATCGATGAGCCCAGCACCGAGGTCGCCGCGGGCATCGTCATCCGCACCGATCCGGAGGCGGATGTCTCGGTCGCGGTCGGCCAGGAGATCCGCGTCTACGTGTCGAGCGGGCAGGAGACTACTACCGTCCCCGTGCTCGAGGGACTCGGTCGCGACGCGGCGAGCGACGCGCTCACGGCGGCTGGGCTCACTCTAGGCACCGTCACGAGCCGGAACGATCCCGATCTCGCCCAGGGCATGGTGATCTCGTCCGATCCCGCGACCGGCGCGGAAGTCGCGAAGGGATCGGCGGTGAATCTCGTTGTCGCATCCGGACAGGTGACGATCCTCGACTATCGCGGCTACACGGTCGAAGCCGCCCGAACGGCGCTCGAGGCGCCCGACATCAGACTCACGGTCGACACGCTGGAAGATCCGACGTGTCCTGCCGTCGACCCGCCGATCGTGTCGCAGCAGTCACTTCCACCCGGCGACGTGCCCGTCCACTCGACGATCACGCTCACGTACTGCACGGGTGCGGCGGGCGGAGAGCCGGAGGAGTAGCGCGTCCCGCGCACTCCGAGCGATCCGTCAGAGCAGATCAGCGACGCGGATGCAGCGCGGCGCCGCGGGCCGCGGCATCCGTGAATCCCACCGACGCCAGCCAGTTGCCGAGCAATCGGTACCCACCCTCGGTGAGCACGCTCTCGGGGTGGAACTGCACGCCCTCGATCGGAGCGTCGCGGTGTCGCACGCCCATGATGACGCCGCTGTCGGTGCTGCTCGTGACCTCGAGCTCGTCGGGAAGGGTCTCGGGCACGATCGCCAGCGAGTGGTAGCGCGTCGCCACGAACGGGTCGGGCAGGCCGCCGTACAGCGGGTGGCCGCCGTGGTGCACGAGCGAGGTCATGCCGTGCATGAGCTCGGGCGCATGATCGACGCGGGCGCCGAACGCCTCGCCGATCGCCTGGTGCCCGAGGCACACGCCGAGAAGGGGCACCTCCCGTGAAGCCGCCTCGCGCACGACGGCGATCGAGGCGCCGGCGCGCGCGGGCGTTCCCGGTCCCGGCGAGACGAGCACGGCGCGGTACCCGTCGATCGCACCGGCCGCTTCGCCCTCGTGGATCGCGTCCGCCTCGATGAGGTCGGTGTCGGCTCCCAGTTCGTGCAGGTAGCCCACGAGCGTGTGGACGAAGCTGTCCTGGTTGTCGACGACGAGGACACGCTCGCCGCGCTGATCGTCGCTCATTCGACCGTGACTTCCTGCGGGATGATGAACTGACTCACCCACGGGAAGACGTAGTAGAAGAGTCCGAAGAGCACAGCCGCGAGCAGCACGAGCAGGATGATCACCCTCACCCAGGCAGGACCGGGGAGGATGCGCCACAGGGCTGCGTACATCAGGCCGCTCCTTCGGTGAGCGAGGCGGGCGGGCCGGCCGAGCGTGGCGTGAACGACTCGAACACGCTGTACGCCACGATCCGCTCGGCGAGCCCGAACATGGGGCTGCAGCTCGTCATCGTCATGTACGCCGTCGTCGCCTCCACGATGTCGGGCCTCTGCGGCACCGGCAGCAGCACGTCGACCTCGTCGGGTCGCACGTACTCGAGCGTGCGGAAGCGGTAGGTGTACCAGCCGTCGGGCGTCTCGATGACGATCGCGTCACCGACGCGGAGCTCCGCGATGCGGTTGAACGGCTTGCCCCACGTCGTGCGGTGCGCGGCGACGGCGAAGTTGCCCGGCTCGCCCGGCATCTGCGTGCCGGGATAGTGTCCGATGCCGATCGTGTCGAGCGTCCGCGCGCGGCTGACGCCCCCCGCCATCTCGACCGCGTAGTCCGGCCCGAAGCGCGGCACGCGCATGACGGCGAAGACTTCGGCGTCGGCGGGCTCGGGAAGGATGATCGGATCCGCGGTGGTCGGCGTCTCGCCCGAGGCATCCGGTTCTGTGGTCGGCAAAGGGTCGGGGTCGGATGCCTCGTAGCTCTCCTGCCACTCAACGGACCGCTCCTGGCCGGCCGCGTTGCGCTCGGCACCGAAGATCCAGTCACCGATCCACATCTGCCACGCGACGTAGAGCAGCACGACCACGCCGACGGTGATGAGGATCTCGCCGAGGACGCCGATGACGGATGCCCGAGGCCGATCGGGACGGCGTCGATCGGCCGCACGTGCACGCTGCGCGTCGGCCGACTCGACGGGTGCGTCGTCGTCCACAGGTGGATTCTATTGATCGGTGCTGGAGCCGCGCTGACAGTAGACTGTCGGCATGGCACGTGCAGGCAAAGACGACGACGCCCTCGTCGAACGCGGCGAAGGCGACGCCGCCCCCAACCCGGTGTGGTTCAAGCCCATCATGATCGGGCTCATGCTCGTCGGGCTCGTGTGGGTGCTGGTCTTCTACCTGAGCGGCAACAACTACCCGATCCCCGGCATCGAGGGCTGGAACCTCGTGATCGGCTTCGGCATCGCGTTCATCGGCTTCCTCATGACCACGCGCTGGCGCTAGCCGCGGCATCCGACTCTTCGAAAGCACCGTCTTCGGGCGGTGCTTTCTCTTATCCACCGATGTGTCCACATGTGGGTAATTACATCGGTGTGATTCATCCCCACGTGTGGATGAACCTGTGGATAACTATGCGCGTGAACGCATCACAGGTAGAAGACAGCGGGGATCACGAGCAGTGCGAGGAGCACCACGGTGAGGCCGACGAGGAGTCCGACCTGGAGCGGGCGCTGGCGCAGCTGACGGGTGCGCGCGTAGATGAATCCGACGAGGGCGCCGGCGATGAGCCCGCCGAGGTGCGCCTGCCACGAGATGCGGATCGCGCTCAGCGCCATCGCGAACGACCCGCTGCCGATCGCGCCGATGAGCGCGAACACGAAGGGCAGCGCGAGGTTGATGCCGATGATGATCGCGATGCCGCGCATGTTCGCGCCGATGTGGCGCCCGATCACGAGCAGGGCTCCGAACAGGCCGAAAACGGCACCGGATGCCCCGACCACCCAGGTGAAGGGAGCGAGGAGCGCCACGGCGACGGATCCGCCGAGCCCGCTGATGAGGTAGAGCGCCAGGAAGCGCCATCGCCCGACGAGAGGCTCGAGGCTTCGGCCGATCATCCACAGCGCGAGCATGTTGAGCCCGACGTGCCAGAACCCGTCATGGACGAGCAGCACCGTGAACAGTCGCCACGGCTGGAAGGGAACACCGCTCGCGGGAAGCACGAACGCGCTGTTGTATGCGAGCCAGGCCTCGGCGTTCAGCCCCGGGATGAGGGTGACGATGTACGCGACCACCGTGATCCCGATGATCGCGTACGTCACGAGCGGCCGCGTGTCGACCGGCACCGCCACGGGCCGCGCCGTCGCCCAGCGACGCTCGGCCTTTCGCTGCGCAGGGCTCTGCGCGCCCTGCTGCTCGCGAAGGCACTCCGGGCAGATCACGCCCACGGGCGCCTGGGTCTGGCACTCGGGGCAGATCGTGCGCAGGCACCGCTGGCAGAGCACGAAGCTCTGCCGGTCCGGGTGCCGGTAGCAGTAGTCGTCGCTGTTGCGAGGCTCGGCCGAGGTCACGGGTGGTCGCGATCGGTCTCAGGCGTCGGTCAGACCGCGACGACGTCGATCGAGGAGATGACGACCGGGTCGACCGGGCGGTCGCCTGCGGCGGTGGGGACACGGGCGATCTCATCGACGACCGAGCGCGAGTCGTCGTCGGCGACCTCGCCGAAGATCGTGTGCTTGCCCTGCAGCCACGGGGTCGGGTCGGTGGTGATGAAGAACTGCGAGCCGTTGGTGCCCTCGACCGCGCCGGTGATCGCGTTGCGGCGCAGACCGGCGTTCGCCATCGCGAGCAGGTACGGCTTCTGGAAGGTGAGCTCGGGGTGGATCTCGTCGTTGAACGTGTAACCCGGACCGCCGACGCCCTGACCGAGCGGGTCGCCGCCCTGGATCATGAAGCCGGGGATGATGCGGTGGAAGATGACGTCCTGATAGAGCGGGCCCTCGCCCTTCTGCCCCGTCGCCGGGTGCGTCCACTCCTGCGAGCCGTCGGCGAGACCGATGAAGTTCTGCACGGTGCGAGGTGCGTGGTCTCCGTACAGGTTGACGACGATGTCGCCGTGGTTGGTGTGAATGGTGGCGACGGCGGTGTGCTGAGGCATGCGTACATTCTCTCAGAGTTCTCCGCAAGCCCTTCCGCCTCGATCCAGGTCTGGCAAGATGGGAGACCGACACGCCCATGCGTAGGGAGGGCCCCGTGAGCAAGAGCCGCAAGCGCAAGAAGGAACTCCGCAGACTCCAGAACCAGGCGAACAACCTGTGGGAGTCGCAGCAGGTACTGTTGGCCGAGGCGGCCACTGTGGCGAAGGAAGCCGGCCGCCAGCTCGGCAACTACGGCCGCGACGAGCTCGTGCCGACGGTGAAGCAGAAGTACGACCGCTACGCCGCGCCTTATGTCGACAAGGGCATGAAGTTCTCGAAGACCGTGCTGACCGACAAGGTGGTCCCCACCGCCGGTGCCGTCGTGGGCGCTGGACTCTCGGTGTGGGACGCCGCCAACGACACGCGCGCGCGCCTTGCGGCCGGACGCGGGTTCGGCGGACTCGACGCGAAGAAGTACGCCAAGAAGGCCGACGCGTACGGCAAGAGCGCGACCAAGGCCCTCGCCGCGAAGCTCGCGCCCGCACCGCCCAAGAAGAGCGGACTCGGTGCGAGCGGGATCATTGCGATCCTCATCGGGGTGGCCGCCGCCATCGGCGTCTTCTACGCCGCGTGGCAGACGCTCCGCGCCGACGATGAGCTCTGGGTCGCGGACGACCCGCTTCGCGCGCCGGACGCGTGAGTCAGGGCGACGCCGATCCGCTCGAGCGGGCGAGGTCCGCGGCATCCGCTCTCGGCCTCGAAGTCGAGTTCCGCGAACGTCCCGTCGCGAAGAGCCTGCCCGAAGCGGCTGAGCTCTTGGGCATCGCGCCGGCCGGCATCGTGAAGACGCTGGTCGTCAAGCGCAGCGACGACACGTACCTGTTCGCGCTGGTACCGGGTGACCGCGCGATCTCGTGGCCTAAGCTGCGTGCGGTCGTGGGTGTGAACCGCCTGCAGCTGCCGGATCCCGAGCGCGCGTTCGAGGCCACGGGCTACGAGCGGGGCACCATCGTTCCGATCGGGAGCACGCACGCGTGGCCCGTGTACGCCGACGAGCGCATCACCGGGCAGCGCATCGCGATGGGCGCGGGTGCGCACGGGTACAGCATGTTCGTCGACGCGGATGCGCTCATCGAGGCGCTCGGCGCGACCGTCGCCGACATCTCGCAGGTCGCGGGGGAGCCGGCCGCCTAGGCGAGCCCGGCCATGCCGAGCGCGACGTCCACGACCTCGACGCGCTTGAGCTCAGGGATCGTTTCGAGCGGGAACCACTCGGCGCGGTCGGTCGAGCCGTCGAGCTCGAAACGCAGATCGCCACTGACGACCGACGCCCGGTACACGATGCGAAGTGCGTGGAGCGGACCGACAGCGCCCGCCGAGATGCGCCGCGCCGCGGGGATCACGCGTGAGTGGATGCCGAGCAGCGCATCGACGCGCACGGAGTAGCCGGTCTCTTCGAGCACTTCGCGCAAGACGGCGTCGGCCGGATCCTCGCCCGGATCGAGGCCGCCGCCGGGGAGAGTCCACGCCGCATGATTCGGGTCGTTCCAATGCGCGAGCAGCACGCGCTGGTCGTCGTCGGTGATGACCGCGTAGGCGGCGACGCGCAGATCCACGCGACCACCCTACTCATCCGACTCGCCACGACGGCGGAGCCGTGATCACGGAGCCACTTCCTCGTCGGCCAGACCGTCGACCCGGGCTTCGGAGCGTGACCGAGGTCGGGATCACAAGGGGCGCGCGAGCTGGCGGATCAGCGAATCCGAGCGCTCGCCGGCCTTCTCGACGAGCGTGCCCGCGAAAGCGGCGTCGTCGCCCGTGAGATCAGCCTCCCGCGCCGCTTCGCTCAGCGCATCCGGCAACCCGGTGACGATGTGCCTCGCGCGGTCGATCACCCAGTCTTCCGCCAGCCCGATTCCCGCCGCCTCGCGGACGATGTGCCTCGGCTCGATCTCGAATGTCCGATAGTGCCCCGAGTACGACATCGCGAGCTTCGCCTTGCGGTTGTTGATCTCGGGGTACGCGAGGGCCGAGCCGAGGTCGTACAGCGGCGCGAGTCGCGGCGGAGCTGTTCGACTGGGGGGGTACAGCAGCGCGTAGTTCTTCGAGTGCGCGTCGGTTCCGAGGGCGGCCCAGTTGAAAAGGGTCGCCTCGAAGAAGCGCTCCACGCTTCGCGCCGCCGCCGAGCCGAGGTACTCCCGCATCATGGTGCCGATCTCGGCGATGCCGGGACCGCCCTCGTTCTGGTACTTCGCGGATGGATGCGTTCCCGTCGCCTGTGCGAAGTCTTCCTGGTGCAAGCGTATGATCTCGCCCTCGGCTGGGCGGATCCGATCGAATCGCTTCACCACGATCGCGGTCTCTCCGTCGAATCGCATGACACGACTCTCCGCCACTTGGAGACCGAGGAGATGCGCAGCGCGCAGGGAGAGGTGCTCGTTGAGATCGCTCCGTTCGAGACCCTGCACCCCGGGTTTCACGATGTGCGTGGATGCCATGCGACCGGCCGGGAGCCCCCATGATCCGTCGGCGGCGCGAAAGAGCGTGAACTTCGATTGAGCACCTGCCAGGGAGAAGTACCCGGCGTCATCGTCCGAGGTGACCCATGCCGACGGGTCCTTCCGCAGTTCACGCAGGTGCGCGGCGATCCCCGCATCGTCGATGGGCTCCACGCCGCTCTCTCCCGTGAGCACGGCTTCGTCATAATCGTCGCTCGGCACCAGTTGCACCGCGCCCGCGGTGTCCATGCCGACATGGCCGAGCACCGCGAGGGGGTTGCGGGGCGATACGCCGAACCGCCTGCCCCAGCGCTCGAGGACCTCGTCACTATCGGGCAGCAGATTCCACAAGTAGTTGCCCGGCGCCGTCCCCACATGGCGAACGCGACTCTTCGGCAGCGACAGCGACAGCTCGATGCGGCCCGCCGAGCGTTGCCAGGCTGCGTCGTACTCCAGCGTGATCTGGCCCCCGTCGCGCTGCTCGAACCATCCGACACGGGTCCCGCGGAGGTAGACGGTCAACCTCATAGCTCGCTCGCACCCGATGCGTCGGGCTCGCTGAGAAACATGGGGTCCGGGTCCTCCTCTATCGCATCGACTTCCACGTAGAGGTCCAGCGCGTCCAGCAGTCTGATCAGGTCGGCGATGCTCGCGCTGCCGGCGTGGCCGGACTCGAAGCGGACGACCCACTGTCGCGCGCGACCGACGCGCTCGGCGAGTTCCTGCTGAGTCATTCCGAGCTCGACACGGCGATCGCGTACGATGTTGCCCCAGTCTCGTGCGGTCGCGACGAACATGTGGACTCCGGGCGGTGCGGTCGTGTACGAAATCTACGACATGAATGGTGATGTACGAGAATTCTGACATCTCATATCACGTACGTCAATTCGTACATGCTTGAACCCCGGCGGCGGGTGAGAAGACAAGAAGACGGATGCCGCAGCATCCGTCTTCTGTGCGTGGTGGAGCCTAGGAGATTCGAACTCCTGACATCCTGCTTGCAAAGCAGGCGCTCTACCAACTGAGCTAAGGCCCCGGGGCTTGGGATGGTGGGGCTACCAGGACTTGAACCTGGGACCTCTTCATTATCAGTGAAGCGCTCTAACCGCCTGAGCTATAGCCCCGTTTCGGAAGGCGACGCGTGCGTCGCAACCTCCAAGACTTTACCCGACCCGAGACGAATTTCCGAATCGGAGCGGGCGCAGCATCAGTTCGACGTGAAGCCGACGAGCAGCCCCCCGGTGATCTTCACGGCGAGGTTGTAGATGCCGGCGATCACGGCACCCATCACCGTCACGACGACGAGGTTCAGGATCGCGACGATCGACGCGAACGCCATGACCTGCGGCAGGCCGATGAAGGTCGTGAGCGACACTCCGCCGTCAGACAGGCTCTGGAAGAACTCGTCCACCGTCCCGATGAGGCCCGTCGTCTGCACGACGAGGAACATCAGGAAGAACGCCACCACCGTGACGATCGCGATGGCGACGGCGGCGAGGAAGGAGAGCTTCACCGCCGACCAGAAGTCGATGTAGACGAGGCGCAGGCGCACCTGCTTGGCGGTCGTCTTGTGACTGGACTTGCGGGCGAGCTTGTCGGCGACAGTGGTCATGCTTCAGGACTCTCTTCGGGGGTCTCGGGGGAGGACCCTTCACGGGATTCGGGAGCCGGGTTCACGTCGGCGTCCGCGGGGGCGGTGGTGGTGGCATCCGCCGTCTCGGTGAGTCCGCGTTCGCCGTTGCGCGCGATCGCGATGATGCGGTCGTCGTCGTCAGGGCGGGCGAACACGACACCCATGGTGTCACGGCCCTTGGCGGGCACCTCGGCCACGGCAGAGCGTACCACCTTGCCGCTGGCAAGAACCACCAAGACCTCGTCGTCCTCACTGACGATGAGACCGCCCGCGAGGTCGCCGCGGTCCTCGTTCAGCTTGGCGACCTTGATGCCCAGACCGCCGCGTCCTTGCGGGCGATACTGCTCGACCGCGGTGCGCTTGGCGTAGCCGCCTTCGGTGACGACGAACACGTATCCATCGTCCGAAACGACGGATGCCGACAGCACGCTGTCGCCGTCGCGGAACGACATTCCCTTGACGCCGCCGGTCGCGCGGCCCATCGGGCGCAGCGTCTCGTCGGTGGCGGCGAAGCGCAACGACATGCCATGGCGGCTGATGAGGAGGATCTCGTCGTCCTCGTTCACGAGCATCGCGCTCACGACCTCGTCGCCGTTCTGCTCGTCGCCGATCGCCTCGTCGCCCTCGTCGACGTCGCCCGCGCCGCCGCGGAGCTTGATCGCGATGACGCCGCCCTGGCGGTTCGTGTCGTACTCGGTGAGTCGCGTCTTCTTGACGAGACCGTTGCGCGTGGCGAGTACGAGGTACGTCGCGACGTTGTAATCGCGGATGTCGAGGATCTGCGCGATCTCCTCGCCCGGCTGAAGCGCGAGCAGGTTCGCGACGTGCTGGCCCTTCGCGTCGCGGCCCGCCTCCGGCACTTCGTACGCCTTGGCGCGGTACACGCGGCCCTTCGTCGTGAAGAAGAGGAGCCAGTGGTGGGTCGTCGTCACGAAGAAGTGCTCGACGACGTCGTCGGCGCGAAGCTGCGCACCCTTGACGCCCTTACCGCCGCGGTGCTGCGACCGGTAGTTGTCGCTGCGCGTGCGCTTGATGTAGCCCTCGCGTGTGACCGTGACCACCATCTCCTCTTCGGGGATGAGGTCTTCGATCGACATGTCGCCGTCGAACCCGGGAAGGATCTGCGTGCGGCGCTCGTCGCCGTACTTGTCGACGATCTCGCTGAGCTCGTCGCGGATGATGGAGCGCTGGCGGATCGGGTCGGCGAGGATCGCCTGGAAGTCGGCGATCTGCGCCTCGAGCTCGGTCGCCTCGTCGACGATCTTCTGACGCTCGAGGGCAGCGAGGCGGCGCAGCTGCATCTGCAGGATCGCGTCGGCCTGGATGTCGTCGATGTCGAGGAGCTGCTTCAGGCCCTCACGCGCATCGTCGACCGTGGGCGACCGGCGGATGAGCGCGATGACCTCGTCGAGCGCATCGAGAGCCTTGAGGTAGCCGCGCAAGATGTGCATGCGCTCCTCGGCCTTGCGCAGACGGAAGCGCGTGCGGCGCACGATGACCTCGATCTGATGATCGATCCAGTGCGCGACGAAGCCGTCGAGCGCCAGCGTGCGCGGCACGCCGTCGACGATCGCGAGCATGTTCGCGCCGAAGTTCTCCTGCAGCTGCGTGTGCTTGTACAGGTTGTTCAGCACGACCTTCGCGACTGCGTCACGCTTGAGCACGATCACGAGGCGCTGACCAGTGCGGTCACTCGTCTCATCGCGGATGTCGGCGATGCCGGTGATGCGGCCGTCACGCGCGAGGTCGCGGATCTTGACCGCGACGTTGTCGGGGTTCACCTGGTACGGCAGCTCGGTGACGACGAGGCACGTGCGGCCCTGGATCTCCTCGACGTTGACGACGGCGCGCATCGTGATCGACCCGCGGCCGGTGCGGTACGCGTCGCGGATGCCGCGCGTACCGAGGATCTGCGCCGCGGTCGGGAAGTCGGGGCCGTGGATGCGCGACATGAGAGCCTCGAGGAGCTCTTCGCGCGTGGCATCCGGATGCTCCAGAGCCCACAGTGCGCCGTCGGCGACCTCGCGCAGGTTGTGCGGCGGGATGTTCGTCGCCATGCCGACCGCGATGCCGACCGACCCGTTGACGAGCAGGTTCGGGAAACGCGCCGGCAGCACCGTCGGCTCCTGCGTGTGGCCGTCGTAGTTGTCCTCGAAGTCGACGGTCTCCTCGTCGATGTCGCGGACCATCTCCATCGCGAGCGGCGCCATCTTGGTCTCGGTGTACCGCGGGGCGGCGGCCCCCTGGTTGCCGGGCGAGCCGAAGTTGCCCTGGCCGGCCGCGAGCGGGTAGCGCATCGACCACGGCTGCACGAGACGGACGAGAGCGTCGTAGATCGCGGCGTCGCCGTGCGGGTGGTACTGACCCATGACCTCGCCCACGACGCGCGCGCACTTGGAGAACGCCTTGTCAGGGCGGTACCCGCCGTCGTACATGCCATAGATCACGCGGCGGTGCACCGGCTTCAGGCCGTCGCGCACGTCGGGCAACGCGCGCCCGACGATCACGCTCATCGCGTAGTCGAGGTAGCTGCGCTGCATCTCCAGCTGCAGGTCGACCTGGTCGATGTTGCCGTGGTTGTGACCGGAGTCCTCGGCGCCCCCGGTCATCGAGCCCGTCGAAATGTCGTCAGTCATTCGCTCTCAGTTCCGTATCGTTCGCACTCGACTCAGATGTCGAGGAAGCGCACGTCCTTCGCGTTTCGCTGGATGAAGCCGCGGCGCGACTCGACGTCTTCGCCCATGAGGATCGAGAAGATCTCGTCGGCGGCGGCCGCGTCGTCGATCGTGACCTGAAGGAGCGTGCGGGTCTCGGGATCCATCGTGGTCTCCCACAGCTCCTTCGGGTTCATCTCGCCGAGACCCTTGTAGCGCTGGATGCCGTTGTCCTTCGGGATGCGCTTGCCGGCCGCGATGCCCGCCTCCAGCAGCGCGTCGCGCTCGCGGTCGCTGTACACGTATTCGTGCTCGGCGTTCGACCACTTGAGCCGATAGAGCGGCGGCTGCGCGAGATACACGTAGCCGGCCTCGATGAGCCCGCGCATGTAGCGGAACAGGAGAGTGAGCAGCAGTGTCGTGATGTGCTGGCCATCGACGTCGGCATCCGCCATCAGGACGATCTTGTGATACCGCGCCTTCGAGACGTCGAAGTCCTCGCCGATGCCCGTGCCGAACGCCGAGATCATCGCCTGGATCTCGTTGTTGCCGAGCGCGCGGTCGAGCCGGGCCTTCTCGACATTCAGGATCTTGCCGCGCAGCGACAGGATCGCCTGCGTTTCGGGGTTGCGGCCGCGCACGGCCGAGCCGCCGGCCGAGTCGCCCTCGACGAGGAAGATCTCGCTGATCGACGGGTCCTTGCTCGTGCAGTCCTTCAGCTTGTCGGGCATCGACGCCGACTCGAAGACGCTCTTGCGGCGGGCCGTCTCGCGCGCCTTGCGTGCCGCGAGGCGCGCGGTCGCGGCGTCGATCGCCTTGCGCACGACGTTCTTCGCCTGCTGCGGGTTGCGGTCGAACCAGTCGCCGAGGCGGTCGCCGACGACCTTCTGCACGAAGGCCTTCGCCTCGGTGTTGCCGAGCTTCGTCTTGGTCTGGCCCTCGAACTGCGGCTCGGAGAGCTTGACCGAGATGACGGCGGTGAGACCCTCGCGCACGTCCTCGCCGGAGAGGTTCTCGTCCTTGTCCTTCAGCAGGCCCTGCGCACGGGCGTACCGGTTGACCAGCGCGGTGAGCGCG
>NZ_DASRXZ010000018.1:0-73486 GCF_035687345.1 Microbacterium sp. | reverse complement strand
CTCGAGGTTCGCGAACGCGGCCTTGCCCGCCTGGATGAGCGCGACGCCACCACCGGGGACGATGCCCTCCTCGACGGCCGCCTTCGCGTTGCGGACGGCGTCCTCGATGCGGTGCTTGCGCTCCTTGAGCTCGACCTCGGTCGCCGCGCCGGCCTTGATGACCGCGACACCACCGGCGAGCTTCGCGAGGCGCTCCTGCAGCTTCTCGCGGTCGTAGTCGCTGTCGGTGTTGTCGATCTCGCGGCGGATCTGGGTCACGCGGCCCTCGATCTGGGCGGGGTCACCGGCACCTTCGACGATGGTCGTCTCGTCCTTGGTGATGATGACCTTGCGCGCGCGGCCGAGCAGGTCGAGCGTCGTGTTCTCGAGCTTGAGACCGACCTCCTCGGTGATGACCTGTCCGCCCGTGAGGATCGCGATGTCCTGCAGCTGGGCCTTGCGGCGGTCGCCGAAGCCGGGCGCCTTGACGGCGGCGGACTTGAAGATGCCGCGGATCTTGTTGAGCACGAGCGTCGCGAGCGCCTCCCCCTCGACGTCCTCGGCGATGATGACGAGCTCCTTGCCATCCTGGATCACCTTGTCGACGATCGGCAGAAGGTCCTTGATGTTCGAGATCTTCTGGTTCGCGATCAGGATGTAGGGGTCCTCGAAGACCGCCTCCTGGCGCTCCGGGTCGGTCACGAAGTAGGGGTTGATGAAGCCCTTGTCGAAACGCATACCCTCGGTGAGCTCGAGCTCGGTGCCGAACGTCTGCGACTCCTCGACGGTGACGACGCCCTCCTTGCCGACCTTGTCGATCGCCTCGGCGATGAGCTCGCCGATGGTGGTGTCGGCGGCCGAGATCGACGCGGTGGCGGCGATCTCCTCCTTGGTCTCGACCTCCTTGGCCGAGGCGAGCAGCTCGTCGGAGAGGACCTTGACGGCCTTCTCGATGCCGCGCTTGAGGCCGATCGGGTCTGCGCCCGCGGCGACGTTGCGCAGGCCTTCCTTCACGAGCGCCTGGGCGAGGACGGTGGCCGTCGTCGTGCCGTCACCGGCGACGTCGTCGGTCTTCTTCGCGACCTCCTTGACCAGCTCGGCGCCGATCTTCTCGTACGGGTCGTCGAGCTCGATCTCCTTCGCGATCGAAACGCCGTCGTTCGTGATCGTGGGGGCGCCCCACTTCTTCTCGAGCACGACGTTGCGACCACGGGGGCCCAGGGTCACCTTGACGGCGTCGGCCAGAGTGTTCAGGCCTCGCTCGAGGCCGCGACGGGCCTCTTCGTCGAAAGCGATGATCTTTGCCATGTCTGTGTCGTCCCTCCCGGACGTTGGCTTACGGTCTTAGCACTCGACAAACGCGAGTGCTAACCCATTCTGGCACTCGCCCATGGGGAGTGCAAGCCGCGCCGAAGCGCCCCGACACGCGAGGACCCGGGGCGAGAGGGACGGACGGATGCCGCTACGCGGCGACCACCCGCACGGACTCCGCCTGGGGGCCCTTCTGCCCCGTGCCGACGGTGAACTCGACCGTCTGCCCCTCTTCGAGGACGCGGTACCCGGCCATGTCGATGCTCGAGTAGTGGACGAAGACATCCTGGCCGTCGGCGACCGTGATGAAGCCGTATCCCTTCTCGGCGTTGAACCATTTGACGGTGCCCTGGGCCATGCGAATCTCCTGTGGTGCGGGGTGGAACGTGCGCCCATCGTAGGAGCGCAGGTCGCCTCCGTACCGGCCCGTGGGCAGGAGTTGACACGGATGCCCCGAACTCTTCACACGCCGGAAACACAGCGGCCCGGCGAGGGTCGTACGGGTCAGGGTGCGGGCGTGGCTGGAGGCGCGACGCGATCGAGCCCGAGCACCACGACGAGCTGCTTCGTCTGGCTCTCGTCGTCGGGTGTATCCGGGTCATCGGGCGGCTGGTAGGTCGCGTCCATCGCGACGCGAGCGCCGCCGATCACGTCGGCGAGGCCGGCGGCAGCAGCCTCATCGGCCGGGAAGGCGTAGTAGACGGTGGTCTCAGGGAAGTCGTTCGACCCCGCCTCACCTGCCGTGACCGTGTCGGCCGCCCAGCCGGCGGCGACGATCTCGTCCTTGACGCGGGTCGCGAGGCCGGACTCGGGCGTCGCGTTGAGCACGAGCACCGAGAACGATGTGTCGACGATCGGGGTCACGACCGGCGTCGGCTCGACGGTCGGCTCGGGTTCGGGCACGAGCACGATGCGGCCCTGCGCGATGAGCGTGCCGAAGATGCCCACCGCCATGAGCACCGCCGTCGCCAGCACGGCCCACAGCAGGACGACCCAGCCCCGCATGCGCGGGTTCTCGGCGCGGTGTGCGCCGACGCGGCCGGTCGACTCCTCGGGAAGGTCGTCGAAGCGATCCCGGGGGTAGGTCGTTTTCGGCACCCCACGATGCTACCGGGCGTCGGCTGGGGCATCCGTCTCAACCCGGCCCGCGTGCCGCGTGTGATCTTCGCCTATCGAACCGCGCGTGCACGTGCATCACGTGCCTGATGACGCTCATCACGCATCCGTCGCAGGCGCTTCACGAGCATCGGGTCGTACGCCTGCGCCTCGGCCGTGTCGATGAGGCGGCCGAGCAGCTGGTAGTAGCGCGCCGGCGAGATGCCGAGGTCCTCGCGGATCGCCTCCTCCTTCGCGCCCACGTGCCGGCGCCACTCGGCCTCGAAGTCGAGGATGGCGCGGTCGCGGTCGGTGAGGGGCACGTGCCCACGCTATGGCGCGGCCCGCCGATCGGCAGGACGCCACGCCACGGATGCCCCGAGCGGGTCGACAGACGCAAGCGGAACGCCGTCCAGCGCGAGCACGAACGCTTCCCACGCATCCGGATCGATGGGCGACCCCTCCGGTCGCACGCTCGCCGCGAGGTCGGCGTGAAGGGCGGGAGGGTCGATCGTGATCCACCTGGCGCCGAGCGCCGCGATCGTCTCCGCGAGACGCCCGCGGCCCCCGCGGGGAATGTGCGGAAGCACCCCCGGCGTGGTCACGACGAGCGTCGCATCGCGCGGGGCGCGACTCGCGAGGTCGGCGAGCACGCGATCGGTGGTCGCGTCCGCGCGTACGAGGAGCGGCGGGTCGGCGGCGACGACGTCGAGGGCGGCCTCGATGCGTTTGACGCGGCCGGATTCGCCCGGCCATACGAGCGTCGTGAGGAAGCGCCGGTCGTCCGGATCGCTCGCGTCGAGCGGATCGACGTCGACGCCCGCACGCCACACGATCTCGGGGAGCCGGAGGAGTGGCATCCGGTCGTCCGTCGTCAGCTCGCTCGACAGCACGACCGCCGACGGCCCGCCCGCCGGATCGAGCGTCGTCACGCCGCCGATGCCGCGGTAGCGGTACGAGTAGCGGTCGGGAATCAGGCACAGCCCCGCGCTCGCGCCCACCTCGAGCAGCGCGATCGGTCCGTCGATGAGACTCAGGGCGGGGAGCAGCGCCGCGCACCGCAGCGGCTCGTTCGTCTGCAGGCTGCGCCGCGCGCACTCGGCCACGAGCGCGTCGGCGTGGGCGATGATCCACTCCGCCCACGAGGCGAAGTCCGCCTCGGGCGCCCCGAGCAGTCGAGTGACCGCGAAGACGAGCGGTGGCTGCCGGCGATCGGCGGGGATCCGTGCGATGACGTCGCGCACGCGCTCGTCCGCCACGACCCCGCGCGCCCACACCTCGTACAGCGCCGAGCGGTTGCGGGCGTCCTCGGCGAAGCGCGCGTACCGCTCCGTCACGTCGGCCGCCGCATCCGATTCCACTCCCCCATTCTGGGCGAGAACGCAGGTGCGACCGGGTCCGGGCGTCCGCAGGTCGGGTTGAATGGAAGGGATCGAGGAGGAGTCAATGGGTTACGCGGTGGAGAAGTCCGACGAGCAGTGGCGCGAAGAGCTGACGCCGGAACAGTACGCCGTGCTGCGGCAGGCGGCGACCGAGCGCCCGTGGACCGGCGAGCTGCTCGACGAGAGCCGAGCCGGCCTCTACACGTGCGCCGCATGCGGCGCGGAGCTCTTCAAGAGCGGCACGAAGTTCGACTCGCACTGCGGGTGGCCGAGCTTCTACGAGTCGGTGCGCCCCGAGGCGGTCGAACTTCTCGAGGACCGCAGCCACGGCATGGTGCGCACCGAGGTGCGCTGCGCGAACTGCGGCTCGCACCTGGGGCACGTCTTCCCCGACGGGTTCGGCACGCCCACGGGCGACCGGTACTGCATGAACTCGATCGCGCTCGAGTTCGTCCCGGAGACATGACCGCATCCGGGTCCGCGCTCGAGGCGGTGCGTGCGCGCCGGTCCTGGTCGAAGGTGACGGATGCCGCGCCAACGCGCGCCGAGCTGCTCACGCTCGTGTCGGCGGCGGGTCGGGTCGCCGACCACTCGTCCCTGCGGCCGTGGCGGCTCATCGAGCTGCGCGGGGCCGACCGTGAGCGGCTCGGACGCGCGATCAGCAAGGCGAACGGCGACAAGGGCTCGTCGTCGAAGCCGCTGCGCGCGCCGCTGCTCATCGCGGTCGTCGCGAGCTACAAGAAGAGCGACAAGGTGCCGCGGTGGGAGCAGGAGGCCGTCGCATCCGGCGTCGCCCACATGCTGAGCCTGCTGCTCGACGAAGCCGGCTACGGCGTCATCTGGCGCACCGGCCACTACACGCGTTCGAAGGCCGTCGCGAAGGCGCACGGCCTCGAGAAGAACGAGGAGCTGCTCGGCTGGCTCTACGTCGGCGGCAAGCCGCCGCGCGCGCGGCTCGGGCGCCGCAAGGCGGTCGACGCCCGCAAGCACCTCTCGCGGATGCCCGCCGGCAAGCAGGCCGACGGGAAGAAGGCGAAGAAGAAACGCGATGCGCGCGAGACGGATGCCGCGGCATCCGTCACATCGACGGAAGCGCCCGACTGAATCACGTTCTCCAGCGCCGCCACGGCGCCGCGGCGACGATCACCGACACCAGCGCGACCGCGACCATCGCGACCTCTTGAACGAGGCCCGGGCTGCCGAGAGCGGGCCACACGGCGTCGAGCACGACGGACGTGACGAGCTGCCCGACGACCGCCGCGAGGCCGAACAGCAGCACGCCCGTGTACGGCACGAGCGCCGCCGACAGGAAGATGTACAGCACGCCGATCGGTCCGCCTGTGTAGAGCCACGCCTCGGTGGGGGCGGTCGCGGGCCAGCCCACCATCCCGACGTCGACGAGGGCGGCGACCGTGAGGATCGCCGTCCCGCCGATGAAGTTCACGAGCGTCGCGGTGAGCGGGGTGCCGACGCGCTGGCGAAGACGGCCATTCGTGGCCTGCTGCCACGCGATGCCGACACCCGCGACGAACGGCAGGACGACCATCCACAGCGGCACGCCGCCGATGCTGTCGCCGACGAGCGACAGCCCGACCGCGACGAGCGCGAGCGCGCCGCCGATCAGGCGCGGCACGGTGACCGCGACGACCCCCGCCGGCCCGTAGCCGACGCGGTCGAGCACGAGGCCGCACACGGTCTGTCCGGCGACGACGCCCACCGTGAACAGCGACACCCCGATGATGCCCACCGCGAGACCCTGCGTCGCGACCGTGAGGGCGCCCGCGGCGCCGCCCGCGAGCATCCACCACGGGATCGTGCTCTCGCGCACACCCGAGGCGAGCTTCGCGGCGCCGCGGCGGCCCGACGGCAGCACGGCCGACAGGACGATCAGCAGGATGAGCCCCGAGCCGAACGAGATCACCGCCGCGACCAGGCCGTTGTCGAGGCGTGTGCCGAGCTGCCCGTTGATGCGCGCCTGCACCGCCGTGAGCACGCCCACGAAGACCGCCCCGCCGAGCGCGACCCAGGCGGGAAGGCGCGGCGGGGTCATCGTTCCATCTTGCCGGTCTCCGGGGGCGTCTTCCGACCGCACGAGACTGTCGGATGCCGGGGCTACCCTTGACCGGTGGTCCGCACCTCCCGCACCCAGTCGTTGCTCACGTGGCTTCCGGCGACGATCCTGCTCGTCGTGATCGCCGGCATCGTGTTCGCCACGGTCGCGGTGCAGAACTCCTGGTGGGCGGAGGAGGCGCCCGTCGCATCCGCCGACCAGAAGGCGTCCGACGGCTCGACGATGCTCACCGACGCCGGCTTCGACTACGCGAACGTCGAGGGCATCGTGCGAGTCCGCATCGGCGAGGGCGGCCTCTCCGCCCGCGAGCTCGGCCTGCCGGAGAACGGCGAGAAGACGGCGGAGTTCCGCCGGCCCGTGCGTGCCGTGATCGCGGGGCGCGACGACGTGTACGTCGTCGACGACATCGCGACGCTCACCGCTCGCTCCGAGGACGGCAGCCTCGCCTCCGTGACGCTGCGGTTCGACGTCGTGTCGACGTGGTCCGACGGGCTGAACACGCTGCGCCGCCACGCCGAGACGTTCGGGTGGGACCGGGGGCAGATCGACGAGCTCGACGAGCGGCTGGCCGAGTTCAACCGCGAGGGCGAGGGCGACACCTTCACCGCCACCGTCGCGTCCGATGACGGTGGAGCGACCGTGACAGGAGTGCTCGTCTTCGACCGCGCGAGCGGCGCGACCCCGGTGTTCGTGGAGTTCACGCCGGCGCCCTGACCCCACACCGGCGCCCTGACCCCCGGAAATCCCCCGGAGAACTCGGGGGGAACCACCTTGGACACCGCCGCGCCGCGCACGGGAGCGTGGATGTCATGATGACCATGACGACCACCACAACGGCGAGAACCCGCTCGCGCACGCCTGTTCTGGGCGCCTTCCTCGCGGTGCTCGCGGCCGGCGTGCTCACCCAGGCCGCGCTCGCCGGGCTCTTCCTCTCGCTGAACCCCTCCGTCCAGTTCGTGCACCTGCTCGTCGGCTCGGCGCTGCCGTGGATCGCGATCATCCCCACGGTGATCGCGTGGGTGCGCGTCGGTCAGCGCGCGATCCCCGTATCGTTCGGGGTGTTCGTGACGCTCGTGACCGTCGGCCTCTGGGTGCAGGACGCGCTCGGACACATGGGCTTCCCGGCGACGATCGCCGTGCACGTGCCGCTCGGAGTCGTGCTGTTCGGCGCGTCCACGGCGCTCGCGATCGCGGCGTTCCGCGGCGGCCGCGCGACCGAGCGAGCGCGGGACTAGCTGGAGCCGACTACGGGACTCGAACCCGTAACCGCCCGATTACAAGTCGGGTGCGCTACCAATTGCGCCAAGTCGGCAGATGCCTCAGTCTATCCGCGGCATCCGTCGCCCATCCGCCGGGCCGGCGCTCACGTCACTGCGTGGGCGTCGGCGTCGGCGTGGGGGTGGACTTGTAGTACATATCGCTCGAGATCGTCAGCACGAACTGAGCGAACTCCTTCGGGTCGTCGAGAGCGCCGACGTACGGCGTGCCGTTGACGAGCACCATGGGAGCCGCGGTCAGCGCGACGCCCTTCGTGTCGGGCAGGCCCTTGAGCGCCCGCTCGGTCGCGGACTTGACCCACGTCGCGTACTTCTGGCTCTCGATGCACGAACGCACCGCCTTCGGCGACGTCGCACCCGAGCCGACGGCCAGATCGGCGAGCTCGGCGTCGGTGTAGCCGTCGGAGTCGACGTCGGGCTGCTTCCTCAAGAGCTCGTTGTTGAACGCGAAGAACGTGTCGGGCGAGTGCGTCGCGACGCACGCGGCGGCGCTCGCGGCGCGCAGCGAGTACTTCGTGCCGTTGGACTTCGCCGTCAGCATCGCGACCGGGTAGTACGAGAGGGTCGCGGCGTCCTGGCTGACCCACTTGGAGAGCTGCTCGACATTCGCGATCTGGAAGTCCTTCGCACCGGTCGAGAGGTAGTCGACGTAGACGCGGATGTCGACGCGCGGTCGCGTCGTCTCCTCGGGATCGGGCGTCGGGGTCGGAGTCGGCACGGGGGTCGCGGTCTCGAGGGTCGCGGCGCCGTCCTCGAGCGTCTCGGGAGCCTGCTCGGTGCCGAAGGCGCCGGTGACGCTCGACACGATGAAGCCGTCGTCCTTCACGTTGGCGGGGCGCGACGGCGGCTGGGCAGCCGACGACGTGACGACCCACGTGACGAGCACGGCGGCCGCGGCGATGAACGCGATGAGGAGCGTCACAAGGGAGACGCGACGGATGGCGCGCGCACGCAGCTGCTGCGCCTGCACCTGCTGCGCCTTCTCGCGGACCGCGTGCCGGCGGTCGCGCTGGGCGGGCACATTGGGTGATTCGTCGCTCGACATGGAACCTCTTGGACGGCTTGGAGCCTGGAACAGGCCGGGCCGCACGGGTGTCACGGCCGAACAAGATGCTAGCCAGGCAGCCTGGGAAATGCCCAGAGACTGTCTCGACGCGAGCCGTGCCATACTGAGGGGGCGTCCGACGGAGGGCGCGCGGGAGCCCCCGCATTCCATTCACTACGGATCGTCCGGCACGTACCTGCCGGTGAAGGAGAAGAGAACATGGCATCCGTCACGTTCGACAACGCAACCCGCCTGTATCCCGGGGGCACGCGCCCCGCCGTGGACAAGCTCAACCTCGAGGTCGGCGACGGCGAGTTCCTCGTGCTGGTCGGTCCCTCCGGCTGCGGCAAGTCCACGTCGCTGCGCATGCTGGCCGGCCTCGAAGAGGTCAACTCCGGCCGCATCCTGATCGGCGACCGCGACGTCACCGACGTCCCGCCGAAGGACCGCGACATCGCGATGGTGTTCCAGAACTACGCGCTGTACCCGCACATGACGGTCGCCGAGAACATGGGCTTCGCGCTCAAGATCGCCGGCGTCGGCAAGGAGGAGCGCGCCGCGCGCGTGCTCGAGGCCGCGAAGCTGCTCGACCTCGAGCAGTACCTGACCCGCAAGCCGAAGGCCCTGTCGGGTGGTCAGCGCCAGCGCGTCGCCATGGGCCGCGCGATCGTCCGTCAGCCGCAGGTCTTCCTCATGGACGAGCCGCTGTCGAACCTCGACGCGAAGCTTCGCGTCCAGACCCGCACGCAGATCGCGTCGCTGCAGCGCCGCCTCGGCGTCACGACCGTCTACGTCACGCACGACCAGACCGAGGCGCTCACGATGGGCGACCGCATCGCGGTGCTCAAGGACGGCATCCTCCAGCAGGTCGGCACGCCGCGCGACCTGTACGAGAAGCCGAACAACGTGTTCGTGGCCGGCTTCATCGGCTCGCCCGCGATGAACCTGTTCCCGGCCGACCTGGCCGAGGGCGGCGTCCGCTTCGGCAACGCCGTCGTCGGCGTCGAGGCCGACACCATCGGCAAGGCCCACGGCTCCGAGGTCACGATCGGCGTCCGCCCCGAAGACATCGTGGTGAACCCGTCCGACGGCCAGGGCCTCACGGTCGACGTCGACCTCGTCGAGGAGCTCGGCGCCGACGGCTACCTCTACGGCCACACCGAGATCAACGGCAAGCGCACCGACCTCGTCGCCCGCGTCGACGGCCGCCGTCACCCGAACGCGGGTGACCAGGTCGTCCTCGCTCCGGTTGCGGGTCACGTGCACGTGTTCGACGTCGAGACCGGCGAGCGCCTCACCGACGAGGCGATCGCCTCGGCGTAACCATCGAAGCGGCGACGGCGCGGGCGGATCACTCCCCCGCGCCGTCACGTTTTCCCTCGGGGGTGCAGGAATGGCTGATGCGCTCAGCATCACGGCGACAAGCGTCGATCCGGGCCTTCTGACGCTGCCGTGGTCGACGCCGCTCGGCGAGTGGCCGTCGAACGCGATCGTCTTCCTTCCGAAGGGCATCTCGCGGCACCTCGTGCGGTTCTCGAGCCTGTCGGGCCGCGTGGTCGCGATCAAGGAGACGACCGAGGAGATGGCTCGGCGCGAGTACGACATGCTCGGCAACCTCGCACGACTCGACGCGCCCTGCGTCGAGCGGGTGGCGGTGATCGCGGGAAGAACGGATGCCTCGGGCCGCCCGCTCCCCGCCGCGCTCGTGACGGCCCACCTGAAGTTCTCCCTCCCCTACCGCGCGCTGTTCACGCAGGTGCTGCGCCCGCACACCGCGACCCGACTCGTCGACGCCCTCGCCGTGCTGCTCGTGCGCCTGCACAACGTCGGCTTCTTCTGGGGCGACGTCTCACTGTCGAACACGCTCTTCCGCCGCGATGCGGGCGCGTTCGCGGCGTACCTCGTCGACGCGGAGACCGGCGAGCTGCACGAGACCGGCCTCACGCGCGGGCAGCGCGAGCACGACCTCGACGTCGCGCGCACGAACATCGCGGGCGAGATCATGGACCTCGAGGCGGGCGGTCGCCTCGAGGGAGGCGTCGACGCGCTCGCGATCGCGGACGGCATCGTGTCGTCGTACCGCTCGCTGTGGGGCGCGCTCACCGACAAGGAGACGTTCTCGACGAGCGAGTCGTGGCGCATCACCGAGCGCGTGCAGCGCCTCAACGACCTCGGTTTCGACATCGGCGAGATGTCGATCGAGGCCGCCGCCGACGGCACGCGCGTCTCCATCCAGCCGAAGGTCGTCGACGCCGGGCACCACCAGCGACGCCTCCTGCGTCTGACGGGCCTCGACGTCGAGGAGAACCAGGCGCGCCGCCTCCTCAACGACCTCGACGAGTACCGCGCGCGCCGCAAGGGCGACGACGACGAGGAGATGGTGGCGCACGAGTGGCTCACGCGCGTGTTCGAGCCGGTCGTGCGCGCGATCCCCTGGGACCTGCGCTCGAAGCTCGAGCCGGCCGAGGTGTTCCACCAGGTGCTCGAGCACCGCTGGTACATGTCGCAGGCGCAGTCGAGGTCGGTCCCGCTCGCCGAGGTGCTCACGAGCTACATCGACGACGTGCTGCGCCACCGCCGCGACGAGGCGATGCTCATGGGGCCGCTCACCGGCACCATGACGCTGCCGATCCCGACCGCGAGCGGCTCGAGCAGCTCGCCGGACCCGGATGCCGACCAGGGCGACGACGAGGACGACGACGCCACGGTCGACTGGCGCGACCTCGTGTGAGGCTACGCGGACCGGTTGTACCGGTGGTTCGTCCCGTGCGCCCAGCGGCGATCGCCCGGCAGCTTGCCGCTGTCGTAGACGATGTCGCCGCCGACGACCGTCAGATCGGAGCGCACGCGCGGGATCTCCTCGTCGGGGATCGTGTAGAAATCCCGGTCGAGGACGAGCAGGTCACCGTGGTTGCCGACCTTGATGCCGCCCAGGTCGTCCTCGTGGATGAACCACGTGTTGTCCTTCGTCGCGAGACGGATCATCTCGTCGCGCGTCACCTGCTCGCCCGGCGTCCACGTGAAGCTTCCGGCGAGGTTGCGGCCCGTGATCATCGTGTAGAAGCTGAACCACGGGTTGATCGCGGTGATGTCGCCGCCGTCGGAGTGGTAGCCGACGGGGATGCCGCTGTCCAGCAGCATCCGGTGTCGCGGTCCGAGATTGGTCCCGGTGCGAGTCGGACCCCAGCCGACCTTGACGCCGACACCCATCGCCTTCAGGCGTTCCACGTGGCCCGGTGTGATGTTCGGCACGTGCGACACGACCCATCGCAACCCGTCGATCGGGACTTCGGCGTGGACGGCCTCCCAGCCGGAGACGATCTGCTCGATGTCGGTCGCCGACAGCGAGTGGTTCTCGTTTCGCCAGCCCGCCTGCGCGACCGCTTTGGCGCCGGCCAGCCACACCGGGCCCCCGATGGGGACCGAGCCCCCGCCGAAGCCGCGGACCGTGAACTCGCCGATGCCGCCCGAGCGCAGCATGTCGTTGCCGAAGAACGGGAAGGCGTTCTTGAGCCGCTCGGTGAGGCGGGGCAGGTCGAGCGTCGAGTCCTCTTCGAGGTAGTCGAAGCGCACGCGAACCGGCAGCGCCTTCTTCGCGTCGAGCCGGAGGAAGCCGCGGTGGAGCGTGTAGGCGTTCTCGTTCCAGATGGCGGTGCCGGGGGTGTCGACGTGGAACGCACCCGAGTCCAGGTGGGTCGTGATGCCGAGCGTGGCGTAGTAGTCGAGTGTCGCGAGCGCGTTCCGTTCGCGCTCCTCGTCCGTCATCTCTTGACGCAGCCGCTGGAGGGCGAGTCCGATGCCGTTTCCGGTCGGGTAGCCGTTGGCGTTGAGGGTGATGGTGATGCCCTTGGCCGCGAAGTAGGCGACCGCGGCATGGTTGACCGCGTTGCCGCCCTGTTCGGCCATGATCATGACGGGCCGCGGCACCGCGTCCAGTGCGTCGGCGTTGGGCAGGGTGTTGCTCGGGAACTGCATCGCGACGATCGGGCCGAGCGAGGTGACGAGCTCCCCCTCGGGGACGGTGTTCGCCTTGGCCGTCAGCCGGGCGATCACGTCCTCGTGGGTGAACAGGTCCTCGAGGCCGACCCAGTGGCCGGGCCGGTTGCTCACGAGCGCGATGTGGTTGTGCGAGTCGATGATGCCGGGGATGACGGTGCGACCGCCCAGGTCGATCTTGTTCTTGGCGTTGCCGATGCGGATGGCGTCCTTGCCGACCGCGATGAAGCGGCCGTCGCGGATGCGCACGGCGTCGACCACCGAGTTCGCGTCGTCGTAGGTGTGGATCTTGCCGTTGACGAACAGCAGATCGCCGTCACCGCCGCTCGCTGCGCTCGTGTAGGCGGGCGACGATGCTGCCGACGCGGATGACGCGGCGGCGGTGCCGCTGAGGACGGCGGCCGCGGCGGCGGCGCTTCCTCCGACGAAGAGACCGCGTCGGGAGATCCCCTCGGCGGGCTCCTGGGCGTCCTGCGGGTGCGGCTTCTTTCCCATGGGTGCTCCTTGGTCGGACGACGGTGTCCGTGTGCGTTCTGTGCTGTCCAGTGCAACTGGACAGCCGCTTTCAAGCCCGGACAATAGCAGTTCACGCACGCGACGACAATGAGAACCGTTGCATGCGCGAGAACCGCGTGTTTCCGGCGTTCCAGCCGAAACATCGAAGGTCGCCGAAACATCTCGTGTACACCTGGTCGAATTGCTGATATGGTGCGTGCCTGAACAGGCGTCCAGTCCAGCTGGACGTCGCTCACGCAGTGTGTCAGCGTCGACAGTCAGCAGGAGCGGTCATGGTCACGAAGAAGTCAGAGCCGGTCGCGAACGATCCCGAACAGCCGCGCGAGGGCATCTCGCGCCGCGGCCTCTTCATCGGGGGGACGGCCGCCGCGGCCGCCGCCGTCCTGAGCGGAAGCACCGTGGCATCCGCGGCCGCGACGCCGCTCGCGTACACCGCGCCGCGTGCGTGGCACGACGACGGCGCCGGCGAGCTGCTGTTCGTCAACGGCAAGATCCACACGATGGACGACCGCAACTCGGTTGTGAACGCGGTGCGCGTCGCGAACGGGCGGATCACCGCCGTCGGCCAGGACGCCATCCGCCAGGGCAACTCGAAGAACAAGATCGACCTGGGCGGACGCACCGTCGTCCCCGGTCTCATCGAGAGCCACTCGCACTTCGTCAGCCTCGCGAACCGCCCCGGCTACCACGTCGCCGACTGGGAACTCGCGAGCAGCATCGACGAACTTCTCGTGATCCTCGCCGCGCGACGTCGCGACGTGCCGGAGGGCGAGTTCATCACGGCGATGGGCTCGGGAACACCGCGCATGTTCGCAGAGCTCCGCCTGCCCACCCTCCAGGAGCTCGACTCCGCGATTCCCGACCGCCCCGTCTTCCTCTATCAAGGCGGCGGTGGTCCCGCGCGCGTGAACACGCTCGGCAAGCAGTTCTTCGAATCGATCACCGACCTGCCGGTGACCGTCGGCGACGACGGTTCGATCGCGGGCGGCAACCCCAACATGGCGAACCGTGCGCTGTACCACCTGCGCCTGCGCCAGACCTTCGCCGACAAGCGCCGCAGTGCGCTCGACTCGATGGCGTTCACCGCGAAGGTTGGCGTCACGGCGATCCTGGATCAGGTGCTGCCGGCGACCGCGAACGCGACGCTCGATCCGTCGGTGCTTCCGCCGCAGCCGACGGATGCGCTCTTCCGGCTCGACCACTTCCGCATGTACGACGCGTGGCTGTCGCTGCACCGCCAGGGCCGCGCGTTCGTGCGCCTGCAGATGAACTTCCTGCACAACCAGGGATTCATCGCCGCGCTGGGTGGGCTCGAGCAGCAGCTCCCCGAGTTGCGTGAGCGCCTCAAGAACCAGTTCCCGTTCTTCGGCGACGACATGCTTCGCACGGGCGGGATCGGCGAGTGGGCTGCTCCCTTCGCCGCTCCCTCGAACGCGAACGGCTACGCCGTGTGGCTCGAGTCGCAGCGACTGGTCGCGCAGGCGCGGTGGCGCAACGAGAACGCCCAGGGCGGGAGCCCCACGAACACGGACAACATCGAGCAGGTCGTCGCCACGTACGAGCAGATGGACCAGGAGTTCGGCATCAAAGACCTGCGCTGGGGACTCCAGCACGGCGACTTCGCGACACCCGACCAGCTCGCGCGGCTCAAGGCGCTCAACGTCGGCGTCTCGACATCGGGCTTCCGGTGGCTCGGCGGCGTGCCGCGCGCGGACGGCCTGCCCGTCGGACCGCTGTTCCGGCAGATCCACGACAGCGGAATCCACATGGGCCTCCACGAGGACGGCGTGCACATCGCGCCGCACAACCCGTGGTTCGCGCTCCACTACGCGACGACGGGCCTCAACGTGCTGGGTCAGCAGATCAACCCAGGGCAGCAGCTCACGCGGCACGAGGCGCTGTACGCGTACACGCGCGGCAACGCGTGGTACCTCAACCGCGAGGACGATCTCGGCTCGATCGAGACCGGCAAGCGTGCCGACCTGCTCGTGCTCGACAAGGACTACTTCACCGTCTCCGATGCCGAGATGCGCCGCATCCTGCCCGTCATGACGGTGGTCGACGGCGCGATCGTCCACGACACCGGTGCGGTGCGCGGACGCCGCGACTGGTCGCACGATCGCGACCACGTGTTCGACGAGAGCTGGTGGCAGCAGTAGCGCCGCCGGCATGAGCCGCCGAGAGGCCGGGTGAGACGAAGCGGGTCCCCCGGCCTTTCGTGCGCCCGGCGCCCGGGCGCGGCGCTCAGAGCAGGATGGTCAGCGGGTTCTCGACGCGTCGCACGAACGCCGCGAGCCACTCCGCGGCGAGCGCTCCGTCGAGCACGCGGTGGTCGGCCGAGAGTGTGACGGTCATGACGGATGCCGCGCCCAGCGTGCCGTCGTCCGCGACCACCGGCCGCCGCTGCGCGGCACCGACCGCGAGGATGCCCGAGTGCGGCGGGTTGATGATCGCCGTGAACTCGCGCGTGCCGTACATGCCGAGGTTCGACACGGCGAACGATCCTCCCTCGAGCTCGTGCTGCTTGAGGCGCCCATCGCGGGCGCGCTCGGCGAGGTCCCGCGTCGCGAGCGCGAGCTGGCCGAGCGACAACCGCTCGACGCGGCGTACGACGGGGGTGAGCAGGCCACCGGGAACCGCGACGGCGATGCCGACGTCGACCCCCGAGAAGCGCCGTGTCGCGTCATCCGTCCAGATGGCGTTCGCGTCGGGCACGTCCTGCATCGCGCCCGCCACGGCCTTCACGATGAGGTCGTTGACCGAGACGTTCACGTCGGTCTGCTCGTTGATGCGCCGGCGCAGGTCGAGCAGCTCGTCGACCCGGCAGTCCGCGACGACCTGGAACTGCGGGATCGTCGTGACGCTCTCGGTGAGGCGCCGCGCGATCGCACGCCGCATGCCCGTGTGCGGGATGTCGGTGTACTCGGCCGCCGGAACGGCGGAAGGGGCGGATGCCGCGGCCGCGGGCTCGGTGACGGCCGCCGCCTGCGCGGGCTGCGCCTCGACCGCGGCGAGGTGCGCCTCGAGGTCGCGGCGCACGATGCGCCCGTTCGGGCCCGAGCCCTTCAGCGCGGCGAGGTCGACCCCGTGCTCCTTCGCGAGGCGGCGGACGAGCGGACTCGCGAAGAGGCGCTTCGCCTGGCCGGAAGACGCCTGCGCAGGCGCGCTCTCGCTCGGGGGCTCGTCGGTCTCGTCTGTGGCGGCGGCCGCGGCGGGCGCGTCCTCCGACGGCTCGGGCTCCGCTTCCTCCGGCTCGGCGAGCACGGCGTCGCCGCCCGCGGGGGCGACACCCGCCTGCGCGAGCGCCGCGTCGAGTTCCTCCCCCGGCGCCGCGACGACGGCGATGGGCGCCCCCACGGCCGCGGCATCGCCGGCCGCGACGACGGCGCCCGCGAAGACGCCCTCGACCTCGGACTCGTACTCGACGACAGCCTTCTCGGTCTCGATCTCGGCGAGGGGCTGCCCGACCGACACGGAGTCGCCGGTCGAGACGAGCCACGTCTGGATGGCCGCCTCGGATCCGCCGGCGGCGAGTTGCGGCATCCGGATCACCGTGGCCATCATCGGCCTCCCCACGCCGCGCGCACGCGTTCGAGGCCGGCGACGACCTCTTCGGTCTTGGCGATCGCGGCCCGCTCGAGCACCTTCGAGATGCTGGGGCTCGCCTCGCCGCCCGTCACGCGCTCGATCGGCTGGTCGAGCCAGTCGAAGTACCGCCGCTGCAGCTCGTCGGCGAGCCAGCCGCCGTAGCCCGGTCCGCGCGCGCCCTGCTCGACGATGAGCACGTTGTTGGTCTTCTTTATGCTCTCGCCGATCGTGTCCCAGTCGAGCGATGCCCGATCGAGCCAGCGGAGGTCGATGAGCTCCGCGTCGATGCCGGTCTGCTCGATCGCCTCCGCGGCGTGGTGGACCATCGACAGGTACGTGAGCACGGTCACCTCCGAGCCCTCGCGCCGCACAGCGGCCGTGCCCGGCGGAATGATGTAGTCGAGATCGCCGTCGGGCACGCGGTCGGCGCGGCCGTACAGGTCGACGTGCTCGATCACCAGCACGGGGTCTTCGAGCGCGAGCGCGGCGTTCATGAGTCCCACGTAGTCGGCCGCGCTGGAGGCCGCCGCGATGCGCCACCCGGCCGAGGTCGCGAAGATGCCGGCGGGGTCCATGAGGTGCTGCGAGCCGTAGCCCGACCCCATCGCGACCTTCGTTCGCAGCACGAGCGGCATCGAGTGGTTGTTCCCGAACATGTGCCGCGCCTTCGCGACCTGGTTGAAGACCTGGTCGGCGGCGACCCACATGAAGTCCGGGTACATGAACTCGACGACGGGACGGAACCGGCCGTCGGCCGCGAGGCCGCCGGCCAGACCGAAGAACCCGTTCTCGCTGATCGGCGTGCCGATGATGCGGTCCGGGCCGTACTTCTTCGCGAGGCCCTTCGTCGCGCCGTTCGTGCCTCCGTTGAGGCGGTGCACGTCCTCGCCGAGCACGACGATGCGCTCATCCACCGCCATGCGACGGTCCATGACCTCGGCGACGGCGTCGACGAACTTCGTGTCGCGCCAGGCGCCGTCGTACGTGAGCGGCTCGCCCACGGTGAGCGATTCGAGCTCGGATGCGTCACCGCGGATGCCGACGTCGACGAATCCCGGATCGGGCCACAGGTCCGGCTTGATGCGCCGCTTGCCCTCGGTCTCCGGGTCGTCCTCGATGAGCTCGGCGACCGCGGCGGTCATCGCCGCCTGCGCCTGGGCCCGCACCGATTCGACGCCCGCCTCATCGATGAGCCCGAGCGTGATCATCTCCCGCGCGACGCGGTCGAGCGGGTCGCGCGCACGCCACTGCCCCTCCTCGTCCTTCGTGCGATACCCGAAGGCGCTGCCGGGGAACGGCCCGTTCTGGTGGAAGAACCGGTACACCTCGGCCTCGATGATCGCGGGACCCTCGCCCGATCGCATCCGCGCCTCGGCCTCCTGCATCGCGAGGTGCACGGCGAGCGGGTCCATGCCGTCGACGCGCCACGAGGGGATGCCGAAGCCCTGCCCGCGCACCGAGAAGCGCGAGTCGGCGGTGACCTCGTCGGCGTGGGTCGAGACGGCGTAGAGGTTGTTCTCGATGAAGTAGAGCACCGGCAGCTTCCACGCCGCCGCGAGGTTGAACGACTCCAGCACCGAGCCGATCTGGCTCGCGCCGTCGCCGAAGTAGTTGATGCTGATGTCGGTCGTGCCCGAGTGCTTCTGCGCCCACGCATGGCCCGTCGCAGCGGGCGCGCCGCCGCCGACGATCGCATTCGTGCCGAGCGCGCCGGCCTCGAGCCACTGCAGGTGCATCGAACCGCCGCGCCCTCCCGAGAACCCCTGCGCGAGGCCGAGGATCTCGGCGAGCGTGCGCTGCAGGACGGCCTGCACGTCGGGGGTGACGAGCGCCGCGAGGTCGAGCGAGCCGCCCGAGACGTGGGTGATGACCTTCGCGAGGAACTGGTGGTGCCCGCGGTGCGAGCCGTTGACGGCATCCGTCGATCTGAGTCCGACGATCGAGCCGACGGCACCGCCCTCCTGCCCGATGCTCGAGTGAGCGGGTCCGTGGACGAGCCCCTCGGCGGCGAGGTCGAGCACCGTCTCCTCGAACGCGCGGATGAGGTGCAGCTCGCCGAGCATCGTGGCCAGCAGGGCAGGGTCGGCCGCCTTCCAGTCATCCGGCGTGGTCTCGAGCTGGATCCAATCGACCCCGGTCTGCAAGCGCCGTCGCTCCGCCATGTCAGCCCACTTCCCTGTGTCGCGGCACGCTGTATGCGTGTACACACTGTAGGACGCGGTTGGATCCAATACAAGGCATGCACCGCCCCTCGCGCTGGCGTTCAGCGCTGGCTTGCGGCAAGATGGGATCCAATCGGACGAGGAGGTCGCGAACATGCCAGGGATCCCCGGTCTGCGCGGAACGGACCACATCGGCTTCACGGTGCCCGATCTCGACGAAGCGGAGCACTTCCTCGTCGACGTGCTCGGCGCAGTGCACGTCTACACGCTCGGTGCGAAGCGGTCCGACGACGATGACTGGATGACTGTGCAGCTCGGCGTGCATCCGCGCACCGTCATCCGCGAGATCCGCTTCTATCGGCTCGGCAACGGCTCCAACCTCGAGGTCTTCCAGTACGACGCGGCCGACGGTCAGGCGCCGCAGCCCCGCAACAGCGACATCGGCGGCCACCACCTCGCGCTGTACGTCGACGACATGGACGCGGCGATCGAGCACCTGCGCGCGCACGACGTCGAGATCATGGGCGAGCCGGTCGCGAGTGCGGGCGCATCCGCGGGTCAGCGGTGGCTGTACTTCCGGGCGCCATGGGGCATGCAGTTCGAGCTCGTGAGCTTCCCCGAGGGCAAGGCGTACGAGAAGGACGCGGGCGTGCTGCTGTGGCATCCGGCCCATCCAGAGAAATGAGCGCGATGGACGTCGACACGGACGGCCACGGCCGGGCGGGAGCCCGCATCGCGGGACTCGTGCGCGAGGCGATCCTCGACGGCGCGTACGCGCCGGGCGCGCGCATCCGCCAGGAGGACCTCGCCGACCGCTACAAGGCGAGCCGTGTGCCGGTGCGCGAGGCGCTGCGCATCCTCGAGTCCGAGGGACTCATCACGCGCGTCGCCAACGCCGGCGCGTGGGTGTCGCAGCTCAACCTCGCCGAGTGCGAGGAGCTGTACCAGGTGCGCGAGCGGATCGAGCCCCTTCTGCTGCGGCTCAACGTGCCCCTGCTCACCCCGGGCGCGATCGACGAGCTCGACGAGCTCGCGGGCAGCATGGAGGCCGCCGCCGACGCCGAGGAGTTCCTCGCGCTCGACCGCCGCTTCCACCTCGCGACCTACGCTGCCGCGCCGACGATCATGCTCCACGAGACGGTCGTGCGCCTGTGGAACCGCACGCACCACTACCGCCGCGCGTTCGTTCGCGTCGCGCGGTCGACGGGCGACGCCTCCGCCCATCACGACCACCGGCTGCTCGTCGCCGCGCTCCGCCGGCGCGACGCCGACGAAGCGGAGAGCATCATCGCTCACCACATCCGCCGCACGCGGCTCGAGCTGGCGCGGCATCCGGAGATCTTCGCCGACCCCTCCTGAACCGCGACCCGGTCAGTACGGGTTCGCGACGAACAGGTCCTGCGCCGGGAAGCGCGTGAGCACCTCGATGCCGTAGTCGGTGACGACGACCTCCTCCTCGATGCGGGCGGCGGAGAACCCGTCGGATGCCGGGCAATACGTCTCCATCGCGAAGACCATGCCCGCCCGCAGCTCCACGGGGTCCTTCATCGAGTTGAGCCGCGAGATGATCGGCCGTTCGTGCAGGCCCAGCCCGAGGCCGTGGGCGAACTGGAGTCCGAACGCAGCGAGCTCGTTCTCGAAGCCGAAGTCGGTCGCCTTGGGAAGCACCGCAGCGACCTGGTCGCTGCCGACCCCCGGGCGAATGGCGTCGAGCGCCGCGTCCATCCACTCGCGCGCCTGCTTGTACGCGTCCTGCTGGCTGGGCGTGGCCCACCCCACGCCGAACGTGCGGTAGTAGCACGTGCGGTACCCGTTGAACGAGTGGATGATGTCGAAGAACGCCTGGTCGCCGGGGCGGATGATGCGGTCGGTGAAGTTGTGCGGATGCGGGTTGCACCGCTCCCCCGAGATCGCGTTGATCGCCTCGACCTGGTCCGACCCGTACTCGTACAGGCGGTGGTTCGCGAGCGCCACGATCTCGTTCTCGCGCACGCCGGGCTTCAGGGCCTCGGCGATCTCCTGGTAGACGCCGTCGACCATCGCCGCCGCCTGGTTCAGCAGCAGGATCTCGTCCTGGTTCTTGATGACGCGCGCGTCGAGCATCGCCTGTTGCGCGTCGACGATGCGAAGCCCCTGCCGCTGTGCCTCGAAGAGGAACGGCGGCTCCACGATGTCCACCCCGAGCGGCGCATCCGCGAGCCCTTCCGCGCGCAGCAGCGACACGATCTCCTCGATCGCCTCGCGCATGAGTCCCGCCGGCTCGGGCGCGACGGCGCCGCGGAACCCGAGGAAGCCGGCGCGGTAGTTCTCGTCGGGCACCCAGTCGGAGTAGAGCTTGTGGTGCCGCACCGCCGAGCCGAAGTCCCACAGGACCGGGTCGCGTCCGCGCATGAGCAGCGCGTAGCGGATCATCTTGTCGCCGAGCGCGCCGCCGATCCACGTCTGGGTCGTGTAGCGGATGTTGTAGAAGTCGAACAGCAGGAAGGCTCCGCACTCGCTCGCCTCGAGCGCGGCCCTGGCGCGCCCGAGCCGGTACTGCCGCAGCCGCTCGAAGTCGACGCGGTGCTCGTAGTCGACGCCGTTCTGTCCCGGCGCCCCGAGTGGGCGCACGCCGGCGGGCCGGGCGCTCGGGCGCTCGAACCGGCGCGCGCCGCCGTGCGCGTGGCCGTGACCGTGGCTCATGACTCAGGTGCCAATCCGTCGTCGACCTCGACGTTCTCCGGCTGCAGGTCGATGCCGGAGTGCAGAGCCGCACGCACGATCATCGACGCGAAGTCCTGCTCCGTGTTGCCCGCGTTCACCTCGGTCGCGACGACCTCCCGCGTGACCGCCGTGACGGGCATGACGACACCGAGTTCACGGGCGGCGGCGAGGCCGAGGTCGAGGTCCTTCAGCAGCAGCACCGGCGTGAACGTCGGGGTGAAGTCGAGGTTGACGAGCGCGGGCGACTTGTAGCGGCTGTACGGCGATCCCATGACGGAGTCGTTGAGGAAGGCGAGGAAGTCGGCACGCTTCACGCCCGCCTTCTCGGCGAGCAGCGTGATCTCGATGAGGTTCTGGATGACGACGCCGAGGAACACGTTGTGGGCGATCTTGACGATGCGCGCGGCTTCGCCCTCGCCGACGTACGTGACGCCGCGCCCCCACGTCTCCAGGAGCGGGCGGATCAGCTCGAAAGCGTCGCGAGGGCCGGATGCCGCGACCGTGAGCTTTCCTGCCGCGATCACCTTGGGGTTGCCCGACACGGGCGTCGCGACGAACCCGACGCCGCGCTCCTCGGCGGCGGCGCGGATCTTCGCGCTCGCCTCCATCGACACCGTCGACGCGTCGCCGATGGCCTTCGGGGCGTGGTTCGGGTCGGTGAGCAGACCGCCGTCGCCGAGCATGACCTCCTCGAGGTCCTTCGATGCGGACACCATCACGAAGACGACGTCGCGCTGCGCCAGATCGGCCGGGCGGTCGACGAGGGTGGCTCCGGCCTCGGCGAGCGGCTCGGCCTTGGCCCGCGTGCGGTTGTAGACCGCGACGTCGTGGCCGGCCGCGAGCAGCCGCTGCACGAGCTGCGCGCCCATGCGTCCCGCCCCGATCCAGCCGATGGTCGGCGATGCATCCGTCATGTCGTCTCCTCCTTCTGCGCGGCCGCGCGTCACTCGCCCGCGACCGCCGCGACGGCCTGGATCTCGAGCCGCAGGCGCGGATCGGTCGCGAGGCGAACGACCTGCACCGAGCTGCTCGTGGGGATGTGTCCGCCGAACCACTCGGCCTGGTGGCGGTTCACCGTGTCTTGATCGGCGTCGACGTCGGTGAAGAACCGGATGAGGTTCACGACGTCGGACCGCTGCGCGCCGGCGGCCTTCAGCGCGAGGTCGAGGTGGTCGAACGCGTTCGCGACCTGGCCGGCGATGTCGAGGGGGGTCGAGTCGAACACCTCCGCGCGGTGCGGGTGGTCGTGGTAGACCGGCGCCCCGGTGACACCGCTGATGAACACGAGGCGCGCGCCCGAGACGGTTCGGATCGCAGGCACGAACGGACTGAAGATCGTCTCGTCGTAGCCCTCGTGGTGGATGATCTCGGCGCTTCCGACGCGCCGCGGTTCCGGGATCGAGCTCATGGGAGACCCCCTTCTTCGTCGAACGAGTCCCTGCGTCGATCGCCCCGCGCCAGAACACGGGCGCAATCGATTGCATTCATGCAACCGGACACGGCTCCCGGTGTCAACAGCTCTTCTCAATCAACGGGGTGCGGGGCCCGTGGAATCGCGCACGACGAGCGACACCGGGAGCACGATCCGCGCGTGATCCTGCTGCTCGCCGTCGAGCTGGGCGAGGAGCATCCGCGCCGCCTCCGCGCCCATCTCGGTCGTCGGCACGTGCACGGTCGTGAGCGGGGGCTGCACGTCCTCGGCGAAGGGCATGTCGTTGAAGCCGACGACCGACACGTCGCCGGGGCACTCGAGGCCGTGCGCGCGCAGCGCGCGCAGCACGCCGAGCGCGATGAGGTCGTTGCTCGCGACGATCGCCGTCGGGGCTTCGTCGGCGAGCACGGCCTCCATCGACTCGCGACCGGCGGAGACCGTGAGGGCGGATGCCTCGACCACGCTCCCCCGCATGCCGTCGCGTGCGGCGACGGCGGTCCGGAAGGCGTCGGCGCGCACGATGCTCGTCGAGAGGTCGAGCGGGCCGGCGATGTGCACGACATCGCGGTGCCCGAGCTCGTGGAGGTGCTCGACGGCCGCCGTGACCCCGGTGGCGTCGTCGCCGGTCACGAGCGGGTACGGCAGCGACCCCGCGTCGCGGTTGAGCATGACCGCCCGCACGCCGGCCTCGTGCGCGCGCTCGAGCACGGGCTGGTCGCCGTGCCGGCCGGTCGCGACGATGAGACCGTCGACGCGACGCCCGAGCAGCGTCGTGAACTGCGCCGCCTCCGCCGCGTCGTCGCCGTCGGTGTTGGCGATGAGCGCGGTGTAGCCGCGGGGCTGGAGGTGGTCCTCGATGCCGCGCACGATCGGCGGGAAGAACGGGTTCGTGAGGTCGGGGATCACGACGCCGATCGTCATCGACGCGTTCTTGCGGAGGCCCCGTGCGACGATGTTCGGCACGTAGCCGAGCTCGCTCGCGGCCTCGCGCACGCGGCGGACGGTCTCGTCACTGATGAGGCCCGCGGTCGCCGGGTCCAGCGCGCGCGACACCGTCGCCTTGTGCACCCCCGCGCGCTTCGCGACGTCGTCGAGCGTCACGCGCCTCGTGCTGTCGCGCTGCGGCATCCCCCACCTCCGGCGCCACAGTATCGCGCGGCGGACTCACGCGTGCGGCACGGAGCCTCCGGTGATGCGGTCGCGCACGAACCAGATCGCGCGCACGTCCTCGTCGGACTCGTTCCAGAACCGATGCGGCAGGTGGGAGTCGAACACGATCGAGTCCCCCGGCTCGAGCACGGTCTCCGCACCGTCCACGACGACGTTGAGCCGCCCCGAGATGACGATGCCGTACTCCCGCCCCTGATGCCGGATGTCGTCGGCGGGAGCCGGCGTGCCGGCCGCGTACACGACCTCGAGGAACTCGGCGTCGGGCTCGCCCACGACCGTGAGCCGGCTCCACCGCGGCCCCGAGCTGAGCTTGATCACGGGATGATCGGCGGCGCGCTGCACGATGCCCGACACGGCGAGGTCGCGCCCGGTCGGGGGTCGCGAGCCCCGCACGCCGGCGGGGACCGCGGGCGGGTCGAGCAGCTCGTTCATCGACACGCCCAGCTCACGCGCGACCGAGTACAGCGCGGGCACGCTGAAGGCGCCGATCCCGCGCTCGACCTGCGACACGTGACTGGCCGAGACGCCGATCCGCCGCGCAAGCTCGCGCACCGACATCCCGGCGGTCGTGCGCGCCGAGCGCAGGCGCTCTCCGACGGTGTTCCACGGCGTGTCGAGGTCGGGCATCGGTCTCCTGTGTCGTCGGTCACCCGCCCACACGGCGGGGCAGGCGGCTCATGGCGTCGAGCGCGTCGACGGCGTCGCGCACGGGGCCCGGTGCGGAACGGGCGGATGCCCCGCCCCCGCGGTCCGCGACGAACCACACGCCTTCGGCCATGGCATCCGTGTCGTTCCGGAACAGGTGCGGGCGCGACGAGCTGAAGCAGAACGAGTCGCCCGCGCGGATGACGTAGGTCTCGAAGTCGATCTTGAGCGTGAGCTCCCCTCGGATGAGATAGCCGTACTCCGTGCCCGGGTGGCGCATGTGGGTGTCGTCGGGCGAGCTCGCCGCGCCCGGCGCGTAGGTCACGAGCACGGCATCGACGTTCGAGTCCATGACCGCGAGGCCGCGCCATGTGACGCCGTTCTCGACGACGATCTCGGGCGCGTCCCTGGCCCGCTGGATCGGGTTCGGATGCTCGACGCGCAAGGGCTCGCGCGACGCCGGCGAGTGCCCGAGCACCGCGTCGATCGACAGCCCCAGGCACGTCACGATGGCCCACAGCGTGCTCACCGAGGGCTGCACCTTTCCCGTCTCGACCTGCGAGAGCAGGCTCGGCGAGATGTCGGCCTCGGCCGCCATCGCGCGCAGGCTCATTCCCCGTGCGATGCGGGCTTCGCGGATGCGCCCGCCGAGCTCCGTCGTCATGACACCCCTCCCCCCGTCGACGCGAACACGCCCGAATCGTGCGTCACCCGGCCGCCCATGATCGTGAGGTCGCTCATGATGTCGCGCAGCTCGTCGTCGGAGCACGTGAGCGGATCCGCCGTGGGGACGCACACATCGGCGTCGTACCCCGGCAGCAGGCGGCCGCGATGCCCGTGCTCGCCCGTGAACCAGGCCGCATCGCGCGTGTACGCCGCGAGCGCGTCCCACCGCGAGAGGCGGTGGCGAGGCAGACGCGTGCCGCGCCCGTCGAGCGTCGCACCCGTCACGAGCCACCAGATCGACGCCCAGGGCGAGAACCAGTTCGCGCGCGTCGCGTCGGTGCCGCCGCCGATGACGATCCCGAGGTCGCGCATGGCGCCGATGGGCGGTGCGTTCTCGGTCGCCTCCGCGCCCCACGCGTCGACGTAATCGCCGCCCTTGAGCACCAGGCGGTTCTGCACGAGAACACCGGCGCCCAGCCGCGCGATGCGTTCGAGGTTCGGCTGCGACGCCTCGTCGGCGTGGACGATCGCGAAGCCGGCGCCGGTGATGCCGCCCGTCTCGCGGTCGACCTCCTCCCACGCGTCGAGGACACGCGTGAGCGAGTGGTCGAGCACGGCGTGCACGATCATGCGCCAGCCGCGCTCGACGCACACGCGCACGATCTGGACGAGCTCACGATAGGCCTCGTCGCCCAGCTCGAACGGGTCGAGGCCCTCGAGGTCATGGCAGCCGAGATGGGCGATCTCGCCCGCACCGGCGATGCGCAGCATGTCGTCGCCCGACCCGGGCTGGACGAGTTCGGTGAGCGACCGGAAGTCGTCGATCTCTCCCCCGCGTGTCCACGCCGACAGGAAGAGCCGCGTGCGCACGTCGAGCCCGCCGTCGCGCCACACCGCGTAGAGCGCGTCGTAGTCGCGCGGGGTGACGAGCAGGCCACCGCCGTCGACGACACCCGTCAGCCCGTGCCGCGCGAACTCGGCGTTCATCGCGCGCACGCCCGCCTGCGCCTCTTCGCGACTGACGCGCAGGGCGAGCGCGGTCGGCACCGCGAACGCGCCGACGCCGCGCACCTCGCCCGTGAGGTGTCCGCGCTCGTCGCGCACGAGCGTGCCGCGCGGGGGATCGTCGGACTCCTCGGAGAATCCGCACGCGCGCAACCCCGCCGAGTTGAGGACTCCGTGGTCGTACAGCTCCTGCACGTAGACGGGATTGTCGGGGGCGACCGCGTCGAGCTCCTCGCGCGTCGGGCCGCGCCGCTCGGCCAACTGCGTCGAATGCCAGCCGCCGATGACGCTCACCCATTCGCCGGGGCCGCGGGCCGCGGCATCCGCCCTCGTCCGCTCCAGCGCCTCGGCGAGTGACCTCACGTCCTCCCAGTGCATCGTGCGCGTCCACGAGACGCCCGCGCGCACCGCGTGGATGTGCGAGTCGTTGAGCCCCGGGATCGCGCGGCGACCGGCGAGGTCGACGACGCGCGCGGCGAGCGCGATATAGGGCTCGATGTCGGCGTCGCTGCCGATCGCGACGACCCGACCGCCGGCGAGCGCGATCGCCTCGACTTCTTCCGGCCCCTGCACGGGATCGGCGAACGTCGAGATGCGGCCGTTGTGCAGCACGAGGTCCACGACGGGCAGGGCGGCGGGAGGGCTGTGCGTCATCTGCGACCTCGCCTAGATGCTCAGGTGGCGCTCGAGGAGTCCGGCGTCGGCGCGCAGCTCGGCGGGCGCGCCCGTCCACGCGATCGTGCCCGTGTCGTCGATGACGATCACGCGCTCGGCGATCTCGAGCGCGAGGTCGACGTTCTGCTCGGCGATGAGGATCGACAGGCCCGACGACCGCAGTCCTTCGAGCCGGTCCTGGATGACGTCGAGCACATTCGGCGCGAGGCCCTCGCTCGGCTCGTCCATGATGAGCAGCGTCGGGTCCGACATGAGCGCGCGCCCGATCGCGAGCATCTGCTGCTCGCCGCCCGACAGCGACCGAGCCATCGACTTCGACCGCTCGGCCAGCCGCGGGAAGAACTCGAACACGCGCTCGACCGTCCACGCCTCACCGTCCGCGCGGCGTCGGCGTGGCACGACGGTGAGGTTCTCGGTCACCGTGAGCGAGCCGAACACGCGGCGGCCCTGGGGGACGATCGCGATGCCCGCGCGCGAGATCTGGAAGCTGGGTCGCTTGGTGAGCTCGACGCCCTCGTACGTGATGGTGCCCGCCGTGACGACGGGCGGCCGCAGTCCGCAGATCGCGCGCACGAGGGTCGTCTTGCCCATGCCGTTGCGACCGAGCAGCGCGACGCTCTGACCGGACTCGACCGTGAAGTCGACGCCGTTGAGCACGCGCGCCGTCGCGTAGCCCGCGTGCAGTCCGCTCACCTCGAGAGTCACTTCTGGCCACGCCTTCCCAGGTAGATCTCCTTGACCTTCTCGTGCTCGCGCACCTCGTCGGGGGTGCCGGTCACGACGTGCCGCCCGTTCTCCATGCACATCACGCGATCGGTGAGGCCGAGCGCGAGCGACATGTCGTGCTCGATGAGCAGGATCGGCAGCGTCCGCGGCAGGTGCTCGATGAGCTCGCGCAGCGTGCTGCGCTCGGTCGCCGAGAGGCCCGCCGCGGGCTCGTCGAGTAGCAGCAGGTCCGGCTCGCCGACGAGTGCCATCGCGATCTCGAGCTGACGCTGCTCACCGTGCGAGAGGTCCGCCACGGTGTCGTTGCGCCGCGACATGAGCCCGACGGCCTCGAGGTGGTCGAACGCGCTCCGGGTCACGGCATCCGACAGTCCCTGCGTGCGCCAGAAGACGCGCGCCTTCGCCGTCCCGCCGCGCGCGGCGACGCGGACGTTGTCGAGCACCGTCATGTCGCGGAACAGGTTCGACACCTGGAACGTGCGTCCGACGCCGAGCCGCGCGCGGCGGGCGGTGCTCATGCGGGTGACGTCGCGGCCGAAGATCTCGATCGTGCCGGTCGTCGGGCGCACGTCGCCCGCGATCATCTTGAACAGCGTCGTCTTGCCCGCGCCGTTCGGTCCGATGACCCCCATGCGCTCGCCCGGCGCGAGCTCGAGCGAGATGTCGACGACCGCCTGCACGCCGCCGTACCTCTTGCCGGCGCCCGCGACCACGAGCGCCGGGGCTCCGGTCCCGGGCCCGTTGGGGCCCGGGACCTTCGCCTGATCCGTCATCGTGTGCACGCTACCCCTGGAAGGACTGGCTGTACGTCGGCTGCTGCATGGCCTCTTCGGGGTCCTTGCCCAGCCACTGGTCGACGTCCTCGAACGTCTCGATCGGGACGTTCACCCAATTGCCGTCGACCTCCTGCACCTCACGGATGTAGACCGGGCCGACCGTGTTGTTGTAGTCGTCCCACGAGACGCGGCCGAAGATGCTGTCCTCGAACGTGTACTCGGTGATCGCCGACACGAGCTCCTCGCCGGTCACGAGGCCGTTCTCCTCGAGCACCGCGGCGACGAGGCTGGCCGTCATGTAGCCGCCCGCCACGTTCGCCGACGGCAGCTTGCCGTCGTAGCGCTCGCCGTACGCCTCGGAGAACTCGCGCACCGCGTCGCTGTCGCGACCCTCGGCCCAGTAGCTCACCGACTTGAAGCCCTCGATCTCCGGGCCGAGCGCGCGCAGCGTCGCCTGGTCCATGCCGCAGCAGTTCATCAGCAGCTCCTGGCTCTCACCGAGCCCGAGGCCGAGGAAGCTGCGCAGGAAGTCGGGGCCCGGCGCGCCGCCGGCCGTCGCGACGAACGCGATGTCCGCGCCCGCGGCCTGGATCTGCGACACGTACGTCGAGAAGTCCGACGTGCCGTTCGGGAACCAGTACTGCGCGACGACCTCGCCGCCCTCGGACTCGAAGCCCTGCTTGAACCCGGCGCACGACTCCCACCCGAACGCGTAGTCGGGGCACAGCGTCACGGCGGTCTTGTGGCCCTCGCGAGCCGCCCACTGTCCGCCCGGGAAGTTCGTCTGCGATCCGGACTGCGAGCCCGTGCGCACCGTGAGGTCGTTCGCCTGACGCTGCGTGAGGTCGTCGGCCGCGGCGACGGGCTGCAGGCTCGGGATGCCGACGCTCGACGTGTAGGCCGCCACGGCGAGCGCCGTGTTGGCCAGGAGCGGTCCGATGACGACGTCGACGCCGTCCGACTCGACGAGCTTCTTCGCCTTGGTGAGCGAGGTCTCGGGGTTCCCGGCGTCGTCTTCGACGATCGTCTCGACCGTCACGCCGTTCACCTCGTTGCCGTTCACCTCCCAGTAGAGGTTCCAGCCGTCGACCATCTCCTGGCCGGCGATGGCGAAGTTGCCCGTGATGGGCGAGATGTACCCGACCTTGAGCGTGCCGGTGGCGGTCTCCCCTTCGGTGGGAGCCTCCGACGGCTGCGCCGCTCCGGGAGGGGCACATGCTGCGAGTGCGAGCACGGCGGCGACGCCGAGGGCCGCCGCCCCTGCCCGCCGGACGGGAGCCGAGGTCTTCATCGACTTCATGGCGATTCCTTTCATGCGGTGTGACTGCTATCGGTGGTTGGGGCGTTCTCGAGCAGGTCCTGCTCGCCGGGTGGTCCGTCCGACCTTCGCCGCCACCGTCGGAAGAGCTTCTGCAGGCTCCCGACGACACCGGCGCGGGCGAACAGGATCACGAGGATGAAGATCAGGCCGAGCACGGTCGGCCACCGCTCGACCGAGTTCGACAGCACGTTCTCGACGAGCACGACGATCGCGGCGCCTACGAGCGGACCGAACGTCGTGCCCACGCCGCCGAGGATGACCATGACGATGAGCAGCACCGACCGGTGCACGCCCGCCGCCGAGGGGCTCACGAAGTGCGTGTGCCACACCGACAGCAGGCCCGCGAAGCCCGCCACGATCCCCGAGATCATGAACGCGCTGAGCTTGTACGAGGGGACGGAGTAGCCGAGGCTGCGCATGCGGCTCTCGCTGTCGCGGATGCCGCGCAGGCTCGCGCCGAACGGCGAGCGGCCGACGACCCACAGCAGCAGCGTCCCGAGCACGAAACCGGCGAGCACGAAGTAGTAGAAGGTCCAGTACTCGGCGATGAAGTCGGGGCGACGGATGCCGGTGATCCCGTTCTCGCCGCCGGTGACCGTCGACAGGCGGTACGCCAGCCCGAAGACGACCATCCCGACGGCGAGTGTCACCATGAGGAAGTAGATTCCGCTCGTCCGCATCGACAGCAGGCCGTACACGAACGTGACGACGATGGTCGTGCCGAGCGCGAAGACGACCTGCATCCCCGGGTCCATGCCCTGTCGCGACGCCCATGCGGCGCCGTAGGCGGATGCCGCGGCGATCCCCGCGTGCCCGAGCGACGCCATGCCGCCGTCGCCGACGAGGAAGTTGACACTCGCGGCGAGGAGTCCCGCGATGAGGATCGTGGTGACGAGCGAGATGACGTACGACGTCGTGCCGAGGTACGGCAGCGCGAGCGCGATGCCGAGCGCGAGGGCGAGGCTCACGAGCGTGATGATGCGCGTTCGGGTGCTGCGGGGCGCCCCGATCGTGCGGACGGTGCGCGTCTCGACGAGCTTCGCGAGCATCATGCCGCCTTTCCGAAGAGGCCGGTCGGGCGGAGCACGAGCACGAGCGCCATGGGCGCGAAGATCGTGAAGTACGCGAGGTCGGGGATCCACGCCTTGGCGAAGGCGTCGATGAGGCCGATGAGCACGCTCCCCACGGCGGCTCCCGGAACGCTGCCGAGGCCTCCGATGATCACGACGACGAGCGCGTACAGGAGGACCTCGTCCTGGATGCCGGGGCGCACGCTGATGATGCCGGCGCCGATCGTGCCGCCGATCGCGGCGAGCGCCGCACCGACCACGAACATGCCGGTGAACACCCACCGGATGTTCACCCCCATCGCCGAGATGATCTCGCGGTCGTCGACGCCGGCCCGCACGATCGCACCGACGCGCGTGCGGTTCTGCACGAGGGCCAGGGCGATGCCGATGACGATCGCGACCGCCATCACGAAGATGCGATACCACGGGTAGGTGAGCGGGCCGATCGTGAGCGAGCCGGTGATCGTCGCCGACACGGGGAGGGTCCGGGGGTCTCCGCCGAAGATCGCGAGGCACAGGTCGGCGATGACGAACGAGACGCCGACGGTCAGCAGCACCTCGGGCAGCTCCTGCCCGCGCACGAACCGCAGCAGGCCCACCTCCACGACGAGCGCCGTGATCCCCACCGCGACGACCGCCGCGAGCACCGCGAGAAGGAGGTTGCCGGTGAGCGTCGCGATCACGACGCCGATGTAGCCGCCGAGCATGTAGAAGGCCCCATGCGCGAGGTTCACGATGCGCATGAGGCCGAACACGAGCGTGAGGCCGCTGGCCAACAGGAACAGCAGGGCGCCGAAGCTCAGGCCGTTGAGCGCCTGCTGCGCGAGGAAGACGGGTTCGAACACCGGGTGATCAGACCTTCCACGTCGTCGGGGATCGCTGGAATCGTTCGCTGGCGCGTCCTAGTACAGCAACGCACGCCACCCGATGTCAATTGATACTGAACAAACCGTTACCTTCACTTGACAAACTCACCGCGGAGAAGGTCCTGCAATCGATCCGCGCGACTCGGCGGCCGCATCGTTGTTCAGTAATAGTGATCGGCCCGGAAAGAACAGGGGCGGATGCCGCAGCATCCGCCCCCTTGTTCAGTATCCGACCGTGAACCGCTCGCGTCGATGCCTCGGGTTCTCGATCTCGTCGATGAAGGCCACCGCCAGATCGGCGCCCGAGATGTCGGAGACGCCGTTCTCGTCTCGGACGAGGACGTCGCCGCCGACGCGGTAGGTGCCCCTGCGCTCCCCCGGGTTGAACGCTCCGAACATCTGCGCGGGGTGCACGAAGAACCAGTCGAGCGATTCGGGGCTGCGCTCCAGCGCCTCGAGGACGTCGATCGCCGCCTGCGCCTCCGCCTTGAACTCCTCGGGGAAGTCGGTGTCGATGAGGCGGGGGCCGCCCGGCGCGACGAGCGAGCCACCCGCACCGCCGATGACGCCGAGGCGCGTCTCGGTGCCCGTGAGCGCGTCGGCGAGCTCCAGCATCGCCGGAACGTAGGACTCGGCCATGTCGCCGCGCGGCGAGACCGCGACGACGATGGCGTCGGCCCCCTGCAGTTCTGCAACGAGGCTCGGCACGTCGAGCAGCGTCGCCTCGACGTACGTCGCGCCGTGCACGCGCTCCGCCGCGGGCCTGCGCGCGACCGACACGACGTCGTGTCCGCGCTGCACCCCCTCGGCGACGATGTGGCTGCCGGCGTAGCCGGTCCCTCCGATGACGGCGATGCGGGCCATGCTGTTCCTTTCGGGTCAGGTGTCAGTCTGACTGAGACAAGGTGCGTTGCGCGCGCTTCATTCCCCCGAATGGAAACGTATCGTCATCCCTCGCGTCCGGCGCGCATCGTGGCGATCTGGTACAGCGCGACGGAGGCCGCGATCCCCGCGTTGAGCGACTCGGCCGCCGACGAGATCGGGATCGACACGATCTGGTCGCACGTCTCGGTCACCAGGCGCGAAAGGCCCTTGCCCTCGGAGCCGACGACGATCACGACCGGGCGGTCGGCGAGCTCGAGGGACGGAAGCGACACGTCTCCTCCGCCGTCGAGGCCCAGCACGAACACGCCCTGCTTCTTGAACTCCTTGAGCGTCGTGGTGAGGTTCGCCGCGATCGCGACGGGGATGCGCGCCGCCGCGCCCGCGCTCGTCTTCCAGGCGGCGGAGTTGACGCTCGCCGAGCGGCGCTGCGGCACGATGACGCCCTGCCCGCCGAACGCGGCGGTCGAGCGGATGATCGCACCGAGGTTGCGCGGGTCGGTCACACCGTCGAGCGCGACCAGGAGCGGCACCTCGTCGTCGGCGAGAACCTCTTCGAGCACGTCCTGCGGGTGGGCGTACTCGTACGGCGGAACCTTCAGCGCGACGCCCTGGTGCACGCCGTCGAAGCCCGCCATGCGGTCGAGCTCGGGACGAGTGACCTCGAGCACCGGGATGTCGCGGTGCGACGCGATCGCGAGCATCTCCTTCACGCGGTCGTCCATCTCGACGCGCTGCGCGATGTAGAGCGCCGTCGCGGGGATCTTCGCCCGCAGCGCCTCGAGCACGGAGTTGCGCCCGGTGACCGTCTCGGTGTCGTCGCCGCCCTTCGCCTTCGACGCGCGGTTCGGGTTCGAGCCCTGCGGCTTGGCGCCCGGCCGGCCCTTGCCGCCCGCGGCGGCGTACCGCTCACGCGCGGCCTTGCGCTTGCCCGCCACGTGCCACGCGCGGTCTTCCGCCTTCGGCGTCGGACCCTTGCCCTCGAGCGCCTTGCGGCTGTGCCCGCCGGTGCCCTTGGTCGGGCCCTTCTTCTTCGGCTTGCCCGCTCCCGGGCGTCCTGGCTTGGCCATCAGCTCTCCTTCACGAGGGGTCCACCCCCGGCATCCGTGTGCGATCCGGCCGGTGCGGGCGCGTCGATGAGCGCCCAGTGCGTGCCGTCGGGCCCGTCCTCGAGCGCGATGCCCGCGGCCGCGATCGCGTCTCGGATGCGATCGGCCGTCTCCCAATCCTTCGCGGCCCGCGCCTGCGCACGCTGCGCGATCATCGTCTGCACGAGGGCGTCGAGGGCGGATGCCTCGGCCGACCCGCCCGCCTGCCACCGCGCATCCGTCGGGTCGATCCCGAGGATGCCCGTCATCTCGTGCACCTGCGCCGCGGCGACGTGCGCGGCTCCCGCGTCTCCCGCGTCGAGGGCCGCGTTGCCCGCGCGCACCGTCTCATGGATGACGGCGAGCGCCTGCGGCACCCCGAGGTCGTCGTCCATCGCGGAGGCGAACGCGGGCGGAAGCAGGCCGACGGGCTCGTCGGACGCGCCCTCCGGCCGCTCCGCGGTCCACACGAGGGTGCTGGGGGTGCGTTGCACGCGCTCGAGGAACGTGCGGATGCGGCCGACCGCCGCCTCGGCCTCGTCGAACGTCGAGGCGGTGACATCGAGGCTCGAGCGGTAGTGCGCCGCGGCGAGCGCGTAGCGCACGACCAGCGGGTCGCGCTCGCGCAGCAGGTCCTCGGCGAGGACGAAGTTGAACAGCGACTTCGACATCTTCTGCGCGCCGACGGTGACCAGCCCGTTGTGCACCCAGTACCTGGCGAAGCCATCGCCCGCCGCCGTCGACTGGGCGAGCTCGTTCTCGTGGTGCGGGAAGCGCAGGTCGAGGCCTCCGCCGTGGATGTCGAACTCGGCGCCGAGGTAGCGGCGCGCCATCGCGGAGCACTCGATGTGCCAGCCGGGGCGCCCGCGCCCCCACGGCGAATCCCACGACGCGCTCTCCGGCTCCTCGGGCTTGGCGCCCTTCCACAGCGCGAAGTCGCGCGGGTCGCGCTTGCCGCGCGGATCGGCGTCCTCGGCGGGCTCCATCGCGTCGAGCGACTGGCGCGTGAGCGAGCCGTAGTCGGACCACGACCGCACGTCGAAGTACACATCGCCCGCGGCATCCGCCGACGTCGCGGCGTATGCGTGCCCCGCCTCGATCAGCCGCGCGATGATCTCCTGCATCTGCGGGATCGACGCGGTCGCGCGCGGCTCGTACGTCGGAGCGGCGATGCCGATCGCCGTGTACGCACGCGTGAACTCGAGCTCCATGCGGTAGGCGAGCGCCCACCACGGCTCGTCCGGCGTCGCGTTGGCCAGCACCTTGTCGTCGATGTCGGTCACATTGCGCACGAACGTCACACGGCCGAACCGGTGCTCGAGCCAGCGACGGAGGATGTCGAAGCTCAGCGCGCCGCGGAGGTGCCCGATGTGGGGGCCGGACTGCACAGTCGGGCCGCACACGTACATCGTGACGTTCGACGGGTCGAGCGGCGCGAAGTCGCGCAGCGCCTGAGCCTTCGTGTCGTAGAGCTGAACCGTCACCGCACCAGCCTACCGGCGGGGTCGTTGTACAAATGGGGGATGCTCCCGATCCTCGCCGTCGTCGCGGCCGCCGTGCTCTTCGGCACGACCGGCACGTCCCAGGCCCTCGGACCGGACGACACGACACCCCTCTCCGTCGGCGTCATGCGCCTCGTCATCGGCGGCACCGCGCTCGCGCTCATCGGCTGGTTCCTGGCCCGCCGTCACCGGCGCCGCACGGGTGCGCCGCCCCGACGCGCCACAGCCCGCGACATCGCCCTCATGGCCACGACCGGCGTATGCCTGGCCGCCTACCAGCCCCTGTTCTTCCTCGGCACGGAGCGCAACGGCGTGGCGGTCGGCACCGTCATCGCGCTCGGCTCGGCGCCTGTGCTCGCGGGAGTCCTCGAGTGGGCGCTCACGCGCCGCACACCCTCCGGCACGTGGGTGCTCGCGACCGCGCTCGCGACCGCGGGCGTGGTGCTGCTCGGGGTCGGCGGCGATGCGGGCGCGACGGCGGGCGCCGATCCGCTCGGCATCCTCGGGTCGGTCGGCGCCGGGGCATCGTTCGCGGTGTTCGCGAACGCGCAGCGACGCCTCATGGACTCGGGGTGGGACCCGTTCACCGTCGCCGGTGCCATGGGCGCGTGGTCGGCGCTCGTCGCCGCGCTCGCGCTGCCGTTCGTCGACCTGTCATGGCTCTCGGAGGGCCGCGGACTCGCGATGGCGCTGTGGCTCGGCATCGCGACGATCGCGGTCGCGTACACGCTGTTCACGTGGGGACTCGAACGGCTCACAGCGGGTACCGCCGCAACGCTCACCCTCGCCGAGCCCCTCACCGCGAGCCTGCTCGGCATCCTCGTGCTCGGTGAGCGGCTGAGCGCCCTCGCGATCGTGGGCCTCGCCGTGCTCGCCGCGGGGCTCATCCTGCTCGCGTGGGGCGCCAGGTCGCCGCGCGATCCGGTCCCGTTCGCGGTGGAGGGCTGACGCCGTGGCGATCGAGATCCGGATCGACGACCTCTCCGGGCCGCTCACGCAGGCCCTCATCGCGAAGCACCTGAGCGGCATGCACGACTCCTCGCCGCCCGAGAGCGTGCACGCGCTCGACCTGGAGGGGCTGCGGCATCCGTCGATCACGTTCTGGTCGGCGTGGGTCGACGGCGAACTCGCCGGCATCGGCGCCCTCAAGGCGATGGACGCGCCGGATGCCCCGGTGCAGCGCGGCGAGATCAAGTCGATGCGCGTCGACGACCGCCACCGTGGCGCGGGCATCGGTCGTGCGCTCTTGCGGCACATCGTCGCCGAGGCGCGCGAGCGGGGCTACGAGAGCCTGTGGCTCGAGACCGGCACACCGCCCGACTTCCTCCCCGCGCGAGCGCTGTACGCGGCCGAGGGGTTCGTGGAGTGCGGTCCGTTCGGCGACTACGTCGACGACCCGTTCTCGGTCTTCATGACGCTCGACCTGCGCTGACGTCGTGGGAGCGGCGCCGTCACGCGGGGACGAGGAGGGCGACCGCGACGGCCTCGACGCCTTCGCCGCGTCCGGTGAACCCGAGTCCGTCGGTCGTCGTCGCCGACACTGAGACGGATGCGCCGCCCAGCGCCTCCGACAGGGCACGCTCCGCCTCGGCGCGGCGCTCCGCGAAGCGCGGTCGGTTCGCGCGCACCTGCACGGCGACGTTGCCCACGGCCCAGCCCGCCTCTCCGAGGAGACCGAGCGTGTGCGTCAGGAACGTGTCGGCGTGCGCGCCCTCGAACTCGGGGCGATCGGTGCCGAAATGCGTTCCGATGTCGCCGAGACCGGCGGCCGACAGCAGCGCGTCGACGATCGCGTGCGCGACGGCGTCGCCGTCAGAGTGCCCGCTCAGCGCCGGCTCGCCGGGCCACTCGAGACCCGCCAGCCACAGCGTCCCGGAGCCGCCGAACGCGTGCACGTCGGTTCCGACCCCGACGCGCGGCGAACGGGGCGTGCGGTCGAGCGACACCGGGATCGCGGGCAGCGGTTTTTCGGACACGAGGGCACGGGCTCGCTCGAGGTCCGTCGGCGTCGTGATCTTGAACGCGAGGGCCTCGCCGTCGACGACGCCGATCGGGTGCCCGGCATCCGCCATGAGCGCCGCGTCGTCGGTGTACTCGTGATCGGCGACGCGGTAGGCCGCCTCGAGGGAGGCGCGCGCGAAGCCCTGCGGGGTCTGCGCGGCGGCGAGCTGCGATCGGTCCACCATTCCCGCGACGCGGTCGCCCTCGAGGCGCTTGATGGTGTCGACGACCGGCACGACGGGGACGATCCCCCAGTTCGTGCGGTCGATGGCCGACACGACGCGGTCGAACACGGCGCCGGGCGTCAGCGCGCGGGCGGCGTCGTGCACGAGGACGATTTCGATGCCGGGCCACAGCGCATCGAGCCCGGCCGCGACCGACTCCTGGCGCGTGGCGCCGCCCGTGACGACGCTCACGAGGTCGCGCGACGCGCCGGCGGCCGCGGCGGCTTCGAAGAGATCCGTCTCGGCCTCGCCTTCCCGACCCTCGGGTGCGACGACGATGACCTGCGCGGTCTCGTGAGCGGCGAACACGCCGTCGAGCGCGTGACGCAGGATCGTGTGCCTGCCGAGACCGACGAACGCCTTGTGCTCGCCCGCTCCGAGTCGCGTGCCGGAACCGGCCGCGACGACCACGACGGCGACGCGAGGAGAGGGGGTGATGCTCACACCCCTGAGGCTAGCGCGCGACTAGGACGCGAGGACCTCGTCGAGGATGACGCTCGCGCGCTCCTCATCGGTCTTCTCGGCGAGCGCGAGCTCGGAGATGAGGATCTGCTTCGCCTTCGCGAGCATGCGCTTCTCGCCCGCCGACAGGCCGCGGTCCTGATCGCGGCGCCACAGGTCGCGAACGACCTCGCTCACCTTGATGACGTCACCCGAAGCGAGCTTCTCGAGGTTCGCCTTGTACCGGCGGGACCAGTTCGTGGGCTCCTCCGTGAAGGGCGCACGCAGCACCTCGAAGACGCGCTCGAGGCCCTCCTTGCCGATGACGTCGCGGACGCCGACCAGGTCGACGTTGTCTGCGGGTACCTCGATGGTCAGGTCGCCCTGTGTGACGCGGAGCTTCAGATAGACCTTCTCTTCGCCTTTGATGATGCGGGTCTTCACTTCCGCGATCGTGGCAGCCCCGTGGTGCGGGTAAACGACCGTCTCGCCAACCTCAAAAAGCATGCAGTTATGTCCTTTCGGCAACTAATAGGATACCACAGGCGACATACGCTAAGGTTCTCACCCGCACCCCTCGGGGCGTCCACGGAGAGGGGCCGAAGCCCCATAGAATGCAAGGGTTGCTGTCTTCGGCCCTGGGAGGATCCGTGATCACATCGCGTCTCGTCGCGTCCGTCGCCCTGGCTGTCGCCGTCGCCGTGGGCACGAGCGGCTGCGCCATGGTCTCGACCCAGGCGACAACCATCCCCTACTCGCCCGCCGACGGCGTGAACATCCCCGACTCGGGGCCGCTCAAGGTGCGCAACGTCCTCATCGTGGCCGATGAGGAGGGCGTCGACGGCAACCTCGTGGCGGCCATCGTCAACGACACCGCTGAGCCCCAGACGCTCCGCATCGAGTTCGGCGAACCCGCCGAGCGCGTGAGCGTGCGCGTGCCCGCCAACTCGGTCGTGAGCCTCGGCGAGGACGAAGAGCCGATCCTGCTCGAGGGCATCGACACCATGCCCGGGGCCGACCTCGACATGTTCTTCCAGTCGGGCGACCACACCGGCGTCGTCCAGCCCGTTCCGGTGCTCGACGGCACCCTTCCGTACCTCGCCGACCTCGTTCCCTGAGCGGGGGGGAGCGGAAGCGGGGCCGATCAGCCCTCGAACCGATACCCGAGCCCGCGCACGGTGACGAGCATCTTGGGCTCGCTCGGGTTCTCCTCGATGCGTGAGCGGATGCGCTTGATGTGCACGTCGAGCGTCTTCGTGTCGCCGAAGTAGTCACTGCCCCACACGCGGTCGATGAGCTGCCCGCGCGTGAGCACCCGGCCGGCGTTGCGCATGAGCACCTCGAGCAACTCGAATTCCTTGAGCGGTATGGCGATCTCACGGCCGTCGACGGCGACCGTGTGGCGGTCGACGTCGAGTGTCACACGACCGCCCGTGAGCACCCGCTCATCGAGGTCGGCGTCGAGCGCCGCAATGCGCCGCAGCACCGCGCGCATGCGCGCGAGCAGCTCGCGCGACGAGTAGGGCTTCGTGATGTAGTCGTCGGCTCCGAGCTCGAGACCGACGACGATGTCGACCTCGGAGTCCTTCGCCGTCAGCATGATGATCGGCACGTTCGACCCGGCCCGAAGCTGCCGCGCGACCTCGGTGCCGGGCATGCCCGGCAGCATCAGGTCGAGCAGCACGATGTCGGCGCCCCGTTCGCGATACGCCGTGAGACCCGTCGGGCCGTCCTCGGCGATCTCGACGTCGTATCCCTCGCGGCGCAGCAGATACGCGAGCGGGTCGGCGAGGTCGGGCTCGTCCTCGACGATCAGGACGCGGGTCATGGCTCTCCGTTCGTGGTCGCGATGGTCGCGGCGGGCGCGTGCGCCTTCTTCCCTGCCTTGTCGGCCTTCTTCTTGCCCTTGCGGCGCTTGCGGGGCTCTTCGCCTTCGGGCGGTTCGATGAGCGGCAGCCGGATCGTGAACGTCGATCCCCGCCCGGGGCGCGACCACAGGCGCACTTCGCCGCCGTGGCGTTGCACAGCGTGCTTGACGATCGACAGGCCGAGGCCCGTGCCGCCGGTTCGGCGCGAGCGCGCCTGGTCGGCACGATAGAAGCGCTCGAAGATGCGGTCCTGCTCGCCCTCGGGGATCCCGGAGCCGTGATCGGTCACGGCGATCTCGACGACGCCGTCCGCGTTCTTGACACCCACGCCGACGGTGGCCCCGTGCGGCGAGTACGCGATCGCGTTCGCGATGAGGTTGCCGACCGCTTCGATGAGGATCTGCGCGTCGCCGCGCACCCACAGCCCTTTGCGCCCCCCGCGCGCGAGCTCGACGCCGGCGGAGGCCGCCTGCACCACGTGGGCCTCGATCGCCGCCGTCACGATCTCGTCGACGGCGACGTCGCGCGTCTCGATGAGCTCGTCGGCCGCCTGCAGCCGTGAGAGGTTCATGATGCGCGACGTCAGGAGTCCCAGGCGCGACGCCTCGGCGGTGAGCCGCGAGGCGAACACGCGCACCTGCTCGGGGTCGTCCGCCGCCGATTCGATCGCCTCGGCGAGGAGCGTCACCGCGCCGACCGGCGTCTTCAGCTCGTGGCTCGTGTTCGCGACGAAGTCGCGGCGCATCTGCTCGACGCGCTCGCGCTCGGTGATGTCGCGCATGACGACCAGCGTGAGCCTCGGCGAGATGACGCTCGCCCGCACCGCGACGAGTCGCGGCTCGGCGGGGGTTGCGCCACGACGCAGCCGGAGCGTCTCGGTCACCACGGCCTCCGACTCACGCGCGCGCCGCGCGAGATCGCGCAGCTCGTCGGACGGGAGGACGGTCCCTTCGCCGAGTCCGAACGGGATGGCGCCGACGGATGCCGCCACCACCGTGCCCGACGCGTCGACGACGATCGCGGCGTCGTCCATCGCGTGGAGCACCGCCGAGACGCCGTCGGGGATAGCGGACGAGGTCACGTGCCGCATCCGGTCCCGCATCCGCAGCGCGACGAACACCACGGCGACGACGGAGCCCCCGATGATCACCCCGACGATCAGGGAGAGCAGCGCGAGCTGCGTGGTGTCCATGGCCTCCAGCGTAGGGCGCGCGCCAGCACGGGACCCCCCGCGAACCCGCGCGGAGACCGGGCCGAAAGGTACTATTCACTGTTCCGGCACCGGCCGTTAACCTTCGCCGGTGACAATCGCCGGGGTCGCCGAACCGCGGTGTCGCCATGTCCACGAAAGGTGCTTCGATGCGCGAAGTCTTCCACCAGTCGCTCGAAGACGTGCAGAACCGCCTCGTCGAGATCGCGGAGCTCGTGACCGTCGCGATCGACAAGGCGACGCGTGCGTTCGAATCGAGCGATGTGGCCCTCGCCGAGGAGGTCATCGAGGAGGACGTCGTCATCGACGAGAAGGCGACGGCGCTCGACGAGCTCGCGATCGAGATCCTCGCGCGGCAGCAGCCGGTCGCTCGCGACCTGCGCATCGTCGTGAGCGCGCTGCGCATGAGCGCGTCCCTCGAGCGCATGGGCGACATCGCCGAGCACATCGCGCAGCTCACGCGCATGCGCTTCCCCGAACGGGCGATCCCGAAGGGTCTGAAGTCGACGTTCACCAAGATGGGCAAGCTCGACGCCGAGGTCGCGCGCAGGCTCACGGAGCTGCTGCGCACCGAAGACCTGGCGCTCGTCGAGGAGATCCGCAACTTCGACGACAAGCTCGACGACCTGCACGTGAGCGTCTTCGAGAAGGTGCTCAGCGACAGCTGGCAGGGAGACCCGTCCGCCACGGTCGACGCGACCCTCGCGAGTCGCTACCACGAGCGCTTCGCCGACCACGCGGTGTCGGTCGCGAAGAAGGTGCTCTACCTGTCGACGGGCGACTGGATGGTGCACACCGACACGATCGAACTGCCCCCGACGGAGCAGCCCGGCTGATCACCCCGGTTACTTCTTGCCCTGGCTCGCGACGGCGGCCGCGCCCGCAGCGGCGGCCTCGGGGTCGAGGTACTCGCCCGGGCCGACGGGCATGAGGTCCTCGCCGATGCGGTACACGAGCGGGATGCCCGTCGGGATGTTCAGCTCCGCGATGTCGGCGTCGCTGATGCCGTCGAGATGCTTCACGAGCCCGCGCAGCGAGTTGCCGTGCGCCGTCACGAGCACCGTCTTGCCGGCCTTGAGGTCGGGCACGATCTCGTCGTACCAGTACGGCATCATGCGGTCGATCACGAGCTTGAGCGACTCGGTGCGGGGCACCTCGCCGTCGATGTCGGCGTAGCGCGGATCGCCCACCTGGCTGTACTCGTCGTCGTCGGCCAGCGGCGGCGGAGGCACGTCGAACGAGCGGCGCCACAGCATGAACTGCTCCTCGCCGAACTCCTCGAGCGTCTCCGCCTTGTTCTTACCCTGGAGCGCCCCGTAGTGGCGCTCGTTGAGGCGCCACGAGCGCTTGACCGGGATCCACAGCCGGTCGGCCGCCTCGAGCGCGATGTTGGCGGTCTGGATCGCCCGCGTGAGCACGGACGTGTGCAGCACATCGGGCAGGAGCCCCGACTCGAGGAGCAGCTCGCCGCCGCGCTTGGCCTCGGCGGCCCCGAGCTCGGTGAGACGCACGTCGACCCACCCGGTGAACTGGTTGGACTTGTTCCACGTGCTCTGGCCGTGGCGGAGCAGGATCAGCGTGTAGGGCTCGGTCATCCGCCCATGATATCGAGGGGCGGATGCCGCGACTGGGCGATGATGGAGGCATGGCCTCCTCCCCCGTCGGGCAGGTGACCCGCGGGACCACGGGCACCAACCGGCTGCGTCGCGTCGATCGGTGGATCGCGCGCCACGCCGCCCTTCGTCGAGCGACCGACCCGTTCGTCGTCGACCTCGGCTACGGGGCGAGCGGTGTGACGGCGCTCGAGTTGCATGCGCGCCTCGCGCGCACGCGGCCCGACGTCGAGGTGCTGGGGCTCGAGATCGATCCGGCGCGCGTCGAGCGCGCACGCGGCCAGCTCACCGACGTGCGCGCCGGACGCACGTCGTTCGCCCGCGACGCGCACGTGTCGTTCGCGCTCGGCGGGTTCGAGGTACCCGCCCCGCACGGGCGCCGTCCCGCCGTCATCCGCGCCATGAACGTCCTGCGGCAGTACGACGAGCCCGAGGTCTCCGACGCGTGGCAGCGCATGGCCGGACGCCTCGCGCCGGACGGGCTGCTGGCCGAGGGCACATGCGACGAGCTCGGCCGCATCGTGACGTGGGTCGCGATCGGACCGGATGCCGCGCCCCGCAGCCTCAGCATCTCGCTGCGCCTGCCGCGCGGTGACTCCACGATCGCGGGCGGCGAGGCGTGGCATCCGTCGATCGCCGCGGAGCGGCTCCCCAAAGCCCTCATCCACCGCAACGTCCGCGGGGAGAGGGTGCACGATCTGCTGGACGCGCTCGACCGAGAGTGGGACCGCGCCGCGGCGCTGTCGCCGTTCGGCTCGGTGCACCGGTGGCAGGCGGCCCTCGGGTCGCTCGTCGAGCGCGGTTGGCCGCTCGTGGCGCGGTCGCGGTGGCGCCTGGGAGAGCTCACGGTGCCGTGGGCGGCGGTCGCGCCCCGGTGATGCCGACGGCTCGCGTCAGGCGCGGGCGCGGCGCGAAAGCCGCGGGATGCGCGGGACGGATGCCGTCGCCCCCGCCTCGGGCGGCACGATGACCTGCTGCGCGGCGGCCACTGGGCCCGCGTCGGTGTCGATCGTCAGCTCGGCGTCGACCGGGGTCGTGCGGCGGACGATTGCGAGCGCGATCGGCCCCTCCTCGTAGTGCAGCGCCGACGACGTGACGGTGCCGACGATGTCGCCGCCGACGCGCACCACGGCACCCGACTCGGGCAGCACGCTGTCGCTGCCGTCGAGGTGCAGCGCGATGAGTCGCCGCGGCGGATGCCCGAGGTTGTGCACCTTCGCGACCGTCTCCTGCCCGCGGTAGCAGCCCTTGTCGAGGTGCACCGCCGTGCGGATCCAATCCACCTCGTGCGGAAGCGTGCGCTCGTCGACCTCGCGCGAGCGGCGCGGGCGCCACGCGGCGACGCGCAGCGCCTCGGCCGCGACCGCGCCGGCCAGTGCGATCTCGCCCGCCGCGGCCGCCTGCGCGAGCCGCTTCTCCTCATCGCGCGCGACGATCGCCTCGGCCCACTCCCGTTCGGCGCCGGGGTGCGGGTCGACCGGCGAGTAGGCCCAGCCGCCCACGGTGACGTTCGGCCACGGGTCGTGCCACACGAGCGCGACCCCCGCGGGTGCCGCGACGTGGACCGGCGCGAACGCATCGGGAGCACCGCCGATGACCGCGTACTCCTCCCCCGCGTCGCGCGGGTCGACGCGAAGGCGGAACCGCATCTTGCGGAGCCAGTGGAGCAGTCCGGCGGCGTCGACCGCGTCGGCGATGAGCCACGTGGTCTCTCCGTCGTCGACGACGGATGCCTCGTGCTCCACGTGACCCTTCGGATCGAGCACGAGCAGCTCGGCGCTCACGCCGGGCGCGAGGTCTTTGAGCGCCTGCGACGTCAGGGAGTCGAGCCACGACAGGCGATCCTCGCCGGTGACGGCGAGCACGCGACGGTCGGCGAGCGGCGCGATCGCCCTCGCCGCGGCGAGCGCGCGCTGCTCGACGAGAGGATTGCCGACGTGCAGGAGCACGCCGTCTTCGACGACGGCACCCGGGACGTCGGCGAACGGGCTCGACATCAGTCCGCCCTCGCGAGGCGCGCCGACGCGTGCGACGACAGCTCGGTGCCGAGGGCGGCGATGTCCCACGCCCACAGCAGATGGTTCTCGACGAGGCCGTACATGCGGGTCGCCGCGGCGTAGTTCTTCGCGCCGGCGGTGCGGACGACGGCATCCGTCGCGATGTCGATGCGAGGCCCGCGGATCTGGCCGAGGTACAGCTCGCTCACGCCGTCGGCGTGCACGAGCGAGACCTCGATGTCGAAGCCGCCCTCGGCGTTGCGCAGCACCTCGACGTCTTCGGCGGTGCGGGGCGCGGGCTCGGCGATCGCCGGCAGCAGCCCCGGGCCGGGGTCGGCGTCGGTGGACGGGCGCGACAGCCGCCAGAAGCCCATCTCGGCGACGAGCGGCTCGCGCGGGGCATCCGGATCGTCGCCCAGCAGCCACGCCGTGGCCGAGTAGTTGAGATAGTCGCCGCCGTCGTGGCTGAAGCTGACGCGGTGCGCGAACTCACCGGAGAACCGATGACCGGATGCCTCGTAGTCGATGACGCCCGTGCCTTCCCACACGCCGATCAGCCACGCGAACGGGACGAGGTCCGCGGGGAGGTCGGTGGGCAGGTCCAGCACGACGCCGCCCGTCAGCGCTGGCCGCGGTAGAGGTTCCAGACCACGACGCCCGAGACGAAGACGATGGCCAGCGACGCAAGCGCGAGAAGGCCCACGAAGAAGAGTTCGAGCGCGACGAGGTCCATGGCTCCACTCTACCCCCGCGCGAGGGCGCGACCGCCGCGCGTCAGACCGAGAACAGCGACGCGAGCCCGAACCCGAGGCTCAGGATGCCGAGCACGACGAACGCGCCGAGCACGCTCGCGCCGACGCGCTGCGTGAAGCCCTGCGAACGCCCGTACGCGAGCTGGACGAGGAACGAGACGATGAGGCATCCGGCCAGACCGACCGCGAGCCACTGCGCGCGCCACCCGAGCGGGACGAACAGGGCGATCGCGATGCCCACGAGCGCCGCGACGATCCAGACGGCGATGATGCCGCCGATCGTGCGGCGGGGAACGAGTTCCGGCGCGACCACGCCTCCATTCTCGCGCAGTCGGACGTTCCTCGTCATCCTGCGTCGTGTGACGGCCTCGCGCAGCCGCTTCGCGCGTGCCTTTACACTGGTGTGGCACGGCGCACCCGTCGCCGGGAGGGCCCCCCTTGGCACAGCTTCTCGTTCTGAGCTCCACCCACGGTGGCGGTCCCGTCCTGCCTTCGCTCGAACTGCTGAGCCACCGGGTGCGCCTCATCGCCGCCGAGCCCGCCCAGCTCGTGAACGCCCCGAGCGCCGACGTCATCTTCGTCGACGCCCGCGTCGACCTCGTCGGGGCGAAGTCCCTGTGCAAGATCCTGAACACGACGGGGCTCGACGCGCCGCTCATCCTCGTCGTCACCGAGGGCGGCCTCACGGCGGTCTCGACGGACTGGGGCGTCGACGACGTCATCCTCGTGACGGCCGGTCCCGCCGAGGTCGACGCCCGCATCCGGCTCGCGATCGGGCGGCAGTCGGCCGCCGACCAGGGGTCCACGCGCATCCAGACCTCCGGCATCACGATCGACGAGTCGTCGTACTCGGCGAAGGTGCACGGCAAGCCGCTCGACCTCACCTACAAGGAGTTCCAGCTCCTGCACTTCTTCGCGACGCATCCGTCCCGCGTGTTCACGCGCGAGCAGCTGCTGAGCGAGGTGTGGGGCTACGACTACTTCGGCGGCACGCGCACCGTCGACGTGCACGTGCGGCGCCTGCGCGCGAAGCTCGGCGACCTCGAGCAGCTCATCGGCACCGTGCGCAACGTCGGCTACCGATTCAACGTGTACGAGGACGACCAGGTCCCCGCCCCTCGCACGCGCAGCGACTCCCGCACTGACGCCTGATCCGGATCCCCGCGCGTCACGTGCGTTTGCAATGATGTGTTGATGATCGAACAGGACGTGCTCGACGCCGGACTCGGCGACGCGGACGACGACGACTTCGACCTCGATGAGGCGTTCGACTCACAGCTGCCCGACAACCGCTACCTGGATCGGGAGCTGAGCTGGCTGGCGTTCAACCAGCGCGTGCTCGAACTGGCCGAGGATCCGTTCGTCCCGCTGCTCGAGCGCGCCAACTTCCTCGCGATCTTCGCGAGCAACCTCGACGAGTTCTTCATGGTGCGCGTCGCCGGACTGAAGCGTCGCATCGTGACCGGCCTCGCGGTTCCGACGAACGTCGGCCGCTCGCCGCAGGAGGTGCTCGCCGACATCTCCGCCGAGGCGCACCGCCTGCAGCTGCGCCACGCCGACGTGTGGCTCAACCAGGTCAAGCCCGCTCTCGCCGACACGGGGATCTCGGTCGTCGGGTGGGACGAGCTCGACGACGACGAGCGCGAGCACCTGAGCGACTACTTCCACGCGCAGGTCTTCCCCGTGCTCATGCCGCTCGCGGTCGATCCGGCGCATCCGTTCCCCTACATCTCCGGCCTCTCGCTCAACCTCGCGATCCGCATCCGCAACGCGCGCACCGGGCGCCAGGAGTTCGCGCGCCTCAAGGTGCCGCCGATGCTCCCGCGCTTCGTGCAGGTCTCCGACGGAGAATCGGGCGTGCGCTACGTGCGGCTCGAGGAGCTCATCTCGAACCACCTCGGCGACCTCTTCCCCGGCATGGAGATCCTCGACCACCACGCGTTCCGCCTCACGCGCAACGAGGACGTCGTGATCGAGGAGGACGAGACCGAGAACCTCATCCAGGCGCTCGAGGCCGAGCTGCTGCGCCGGCGGTTCGGCCCGCCGATCCGGCTCGAGGTCGGCGACGACATGGACGAGCTGACGCTCGACCTGCTCCTGAAGGAGCTCGACATCACGGCGCAGGAGGTCTACCGCATCCCGGGTCCGCTCGACCTGCGCGGGCTCTTCGACCTGGCACGCATCGACCGCCCCGACCTGCACTACACGCCGCACGTGCCCACGACAGCGGTGGCGTTCCAGCCGGGCGACAACAACGAGCGCGCCGACATCTTCGCGGCGATCCGCAAGGGCGACGTGCTCGTGCACCACCCGTACGAGTCGTTCGCGACGAGCGTGCAGGCGTTCCTCGAGCAGGCCGCGCGCGACCCGCACGTGCTCGCGATCAAGCAGACCCTGTACCGCACGTCCGGCGACAGCCCGATCGTGCAGGCGCTCATCGACGCGGCCGAGTCGGGCAAGCAGGTGCTCGCGCTCGTCGAGGTCAAGGCACGGTTCGACGAGGCGGCCAACATCGTGTGGGCGCGCAAGCTCGAGAAGGCGGGCGTCCACGTCGTGTACGGCCTCGTCGGCCTCAAGACCCACTGCAAGCTCGCGCTCGTCATCCGCGAGGAAGACGGGGTGCTCCGCCACTACAGCCATGTCGGGACGGGCAACTACAACCCCAAGACGAGCCGCATCTACGAGGACTTCGGGCTGTTCACGGTGGACCCCGTGGTCGGGCGCGACCTCACGCGCCTGTTCAACGAGCTGAGCGGGTACGCGATCGAGAAGAAGTTCAAGCGGCTCCTCGTCGCACCCCTCCACCTGCGCAAGGGTCTGCTCAGGCTCATCGAGAAGGAGCGGCGCAACGCCCTCGCCGGCAAGGCGTCCGGCATCCGCATCAAGGTCAACTCGATGGTGGACGAGCAGATCATCGACGCGCTCTACCGGGCCAGCCAGGCGGGCGTCCCCGTGGAGGTCTGGGTGCGCGGCATCTGCTCGCTCAAGCCGGGCGTGGCGGGCATGAGCGAGAACATCACGGTGCGAAGCATCCTCGGCCGCTACCTCGAGCACTCGCGCATCTTCGCGTTCCACAACCAGGGCGACCCGCAGGTGTACATCGGCAGCGCCGACATGATGCACCGCAACCTCGACCGCCGCGTCGAGGCGCTCGTGCGGGTCGTGGCGCCCGCGCACATCGCGGCGCTCACCGAGCTCTTCGATCGCGCGATGTCCGACAAGACGAGCTCGTGGTGGCTAGGGCCGGACGGCGAATGGACCCGGCATCATCTCGACGAGTCGGGCAAGCCGCTCACCGACCTCCAGGACCGCACGATGATGAGCGTGCAGCGTCGCCGGCGCGCTCGGGCGGTTCGATGACGGACGTCGCCGTCTACGCCGCGGGCGGCGTCGTGTGGCGCGTGGTGGAGGGCAAGGTGATGGTCCTGCTCATCCACCGCACGCGCTATCGCGACGTGACGCTCCCCAAAGGCAAGGTCGACCCCGGCGAGACGCTCGCCGAGACCGCTGCGCGCGAGATCTTCGAGGAGACCGGCATCCGCGTCGCGCTCGGCGTGCCCGTCGGCGTCTCGCGCTACCACATGCCGAACAAGCGGCAGAAGATCGTGCACTATTGGGCGGCCGAGGCGACGGATGCCGCGATCCGCGCCTCCGCGTTCGTGCCGAACCGCGAGATCGCCGCGCTCGAATGGGTCTCGCTGCGCAAGGCGAAGGGCCGCCTCAGCTACCCGGTCGACGTCGAGATCCTCGAGCACTTCGCCCGCATCGTGGAGGAGGGCGTGCTCACGACGTTCCCCCTCGTCGTGCTGCGCCACGCGAAGGCGGTCTCGCGCGACGCCTGGAAGGGCAAGGACCGCAAGCGCCCGCTCACGTCGCGCGGCCGCAAGCAGGCGAAGGCGCTCGTCGGCCCCCTGCGCGCGTTCGGCGTGCGCAAGATCATCTCGAGCCCCGCCGTGCGCTGCGTCGAGACGGTCGAGCCGCTCGCGCGCGTGCTCGACCGGCGCATCGAGACGACGAAGCTCATCAGCCAGGACGCCTGGGAGAAGGGCGAGTCCGACGCGCGGACCGTCGTCGGGCAGCGCGTGCGCGCACGCAAGCCCGCCGTGCTGTGCAGCCACGGCCCGGTGCTCCCCGACATCCTCAACGAGCTCGCGCTCGCGACGGGCACGCTGCGCGGCTCGTACCTCGGCAGCGCCTCGGCGCTCGAGCCCGCGGCCTTCTCGGTGGTGCACCTCTCGGTCGACAGCCCCGGCTCGGGGATCGTCACGATCGAGACGCACGTGCCCAAGGACTGACCCCCGCGATCCGGAGATTCCGGGACTTCCGTCGTTCACCTTCCGTTCACCGTCGCACCCCACTCTGGTAACGACCGGTGTCTACGTTTCAGGGCGAACCCCGCACCGGGTGACTCAATCCCTGAAACGTGAAGAAGGATCCACTGTGAAGATCTCCCGCATCGCCCAGGTGGGCGCTGTCGCCGCGATCGCGGCCCTCACGCTGTCGGCCTGCGCCGCGAACGAGTCCGGCGCCGGCGCCGCCGAGAACGACGGCGGCGCGCAGCTGTCCGGCAACCTCGTCGGCGGCGGCGCGTCGTCGCAGGAGGTCGCCGTCCAGACGTGGACCGCGGGTCTGCAGACGGCCAACCCCGACCTCACGATCGACTACGACCCGGCCGGCTCCGGCACGGGTCGCGAGTCGTTCCAGGCCGGCGCGTTCGCGTTCGCCGGCTCCGACCGCGCGTTCACGACCGATGAGATCGCCGAGGGTCCCTTCGACGCGTGCGTCGACGGGTCCGACCTCGTCGAGCTGCCGACCTACATCTCCCCGATCGCCGTCATCTTCAACCTCGAGGGCATCGACTCGCTCAACCTCGACCCCGCGACCGTCGCGGGAATGTTCACGGGTGACATCACGCGGTGGAACGACCCCGCGATCGCCGCCCTCAACGATGGCGTCGAGCTCCCCGACCTCGCGATCACGCCCGTGCACCGCTCGGACGACTCGGGCACGACCGAGAACTTCACCGACTACCTCTTCCAGACCGCACCCGACGTGTGGACGTACGAGCCCGACGGCGTGTGGCCGGTCGAGGGCGGCGAGGCCGCGCAGGGCACGAGCGGCGTGGTGTCGGCCGTCGAGGGCGGCGAGGGCACGATCGGCTACGCGGATGCCTCGCGCGCCGGCGACCTCGGGACCGTCGCGATCCAGGTGGGCGACGAGTTCGTGCCGTACTCGCCCGAGGCCGCCGCCCGCGTCGTCGACGCGTCGCCCGAGGAGGAGGGACGCGCCGCGACCGACATCGCGATCGCGATCGACCGCACCACGACCGAGCCGGGCGTGTACCCGATCGTGCTCGTGAGCTACCTCATCGGCTGCGCCGAGTACACCGACTCGGCGACAGCCGAGCTCGTGAAGGCGTTCTTCTCGTACGCCGCGAGCGCCGAGGGTCAGGAGGCTGCCGCGGCCGCCGCGGGCAACGCCCCGATCTCCGACACGCTGCGCGAGCGGATCGACGCGGCGATCGACGCCATCAACTGAACAACGACACGGATGCCCGACCCGGCCCTCCCCGGCCGGGTCGGGCTCCCGGCTGGAAACACACCACGGAAGGGCCGATGACCACCACCGCACCTGTCGCGCCGAAGAGCGCGGCGAAACCGCGCATCCGGCCCGGGGACCGCTGGTTCTCGGCCACCGCGCTGTTCGCGGGCTCGATGATCCTGGTGACGCTCGCCGCGGTCGCGGTGTTCCTCATCGTGCAGTCGCTCCCGGCCCTGTTCGCGACGAGCGAGACGGCGTCGATCCTCCCCGCGAACTTCTGGGACTATGTGTGGCCGCTCGTCTTCGGCACCGTATGGGCGGCTTTCCTCGCCCTGCTGATGGCGGTGCCGCTGTCGCTCCTCGTTGCGCTGTTCATCACGCACTTCGCGCCGCGCCGCCTCGCACAGGGCCTCGGCTACGTGGTCGACCTGCTCGCCGCCGTGCCGTCGGTCGTGTTCGGCCTGTGGGGCATCCTCGTGCTCGCGCCCGCCGTGCAGCCCGCGTACGCCTGGGTGAGCGACAACCTCGGCTTCATCCCGCTGTTCGCGGGCGACGTCTCGGCGACGGGACGCACGATCTTCACCGCGGCGATCGTGCTCGCGGTCATGGTCGTGCCGATCATCACGGCCATCTGCCGTGAGATCTTCCTGCAGACGCCCGTGCTCCACGAGGAGGCGGCGCTCGCACTCGGTGCGACGCGGTGGGAGATGATCCGCATGGCGGTGCTCCCCTTCGGCCGCTCCGGCATCGTGTCGGCGTCGATGCTGGGCCTCGGCCGCGCACTCGGCGAGACGATGGCCGTCGCGATGGTGCTCTCGGTGTCGGGCGGCGTCACGTTCCGGCTCTTCACATCCGACAACCCCAACACGATCGCGGCGAACATCGCCCTGAGCTTCCCCGAGGCGTACGGACTCAACATCAACGTGCTCATCGCGACGGGCCTCGTGCTGTTCGTCGTGACGTTCGCGGTGAACGCGCTCGCGCGGTGGATCGTGAACCGCCGCAAGGACTTCTCGGGGGCGAACTGACATGACGCTGACAGCCGCCCCTCCCCAGGTCCGCCCGGAGACCCGCCCGCAGACGTCGCTGCGCAGCGGACGGCTCCCCGCGTGGGTGCCCTGGACGCTCCTGGGAGCCACGCTCCTCATCGTCCTGAGCGTGTTCGGCGTGATGGCCCTCGCCGCCGGCGAAGGTCTCGACGTCGCGGCGTGGCTCATCGTCTCGGCGATCGCCTACCTCGTCGCGATCTTCGCGCTTTCCGGGGTCGTCGAGGGCCGCCGCAAGGCGGTCGACCGCTTCGTGACGGGCCTGGTCACGATCGCGTTCCTCATCGCGATGGTGCCGCTCATCTCGGTCGCATGGACCGTCGTCGCGAACGGCATCGCGCGGTTCGACGCCGATTTCTTCTCGATGTCGATGCGCAACATCGTCGGTGAGGGGGGCGGGGCGCTCCACGCGATCGTCGGCACGCTCCTCATCACGCTCGCGGCGGCCGTCATCTCGATCCCGATCGGGCTGTTCACCGCGATCTACCTCGTGGAGTACGGGGAGGGCAAGCGCCTCGCGCGCGGCATCACGTTCCTCGTCGACGTCATGACCGGCATCCCGTCGATCGTCGCGGGCCTGTTCGCGTACGCCCTCTTCGCGCTGTTCCTCGGTCCCGGCATCCGTCTCGGCATCATGGGGTCGGTCGCGCTGGCGGTCCTCATGATCCCCGTGGTCGTGCGCTCGAGCGAGGAGATGCTGCGGCTCGTGCCGAACGAGCTGCGCGAGGCGGCGTACGCGCTGGGCGTGCCGAAGTGGGCGACGATCGCGAAGGTCGTGCTGCCGACCGCCGTGGCCGGCATCACGACCGGCGTCATGCTGGCGATCGCGCGCGTGATCGGCGAGACGGCCCCGCTGCTGATCACCGCGGGCTTCACGGCATCGATGAACTACGACCTGTTCAACGGACGGATGCAGACCCTGCCCGTCTTCACCTACACGCAGTACATGAACCAGGGCATCCCCGCCGAGGCGTACATCGACCGCGCGTGGGCCGCGGCCCTGACCCTGATCGTCATCGTCATGGTGCTGAACCTCGTCGCGCGGGTCGTCGCACGGGTGTTCGCCCCCAAGACCGGCCGCTGATCGGCCACGGACCAACGAGAGAGAATCTTGTCGAAGAGCATCGAAGTCAAAGACCTCAACGTCTACTACGGCGACTTCCTGGCGGTCGAGGACGTCTCGCTGCAGATCGAGCCGCGCTCGGTCACGGCGTTCATCGGGCCCTCCGGATGCGGCAAGTCCACGTTCCTGCGGACGCTCAACCGCATGCACGAGGTGATCCCCCGCGCGCGCGTCGAGGGCCGGGTGCTGCTCGACGGCGAGGACCTGTACGCGCCCGGTGTCGACCCCGTGCTCGTGCGCCGGCAGGTGGGCATGGTGTTCCAGCGGCCGAACCCGTTCCCGACGATGTCCATCCGCGAGAACGTGCTCGCGGGCGTGAAGCTCAACAACCGGCGCATCTCGAAGTCCGATGCCGACGACCTCGTCGAGCGGTCGCTGCGCGGCGCGAACCTCTGGAACGAGGTCAAGGACCGCCTCGACAAGCCCGGGTCCGGGCTCTCGGGCGGGCAGCAGCAGCGCCTGTGCATCGCTCGCGCGATCGCGGTGTCGCCCGACGTGCTCCTCATGGACGAACCGTGCTCGGCACTGGATCCGATCTCGACCTACGCCATCGAAGAGCTCATCGCGGACCTCAAGCAGGAGTACACGATCGTCATCGTGACCCACAACATGCAGCAGGCGTCGCGCGTGTCCGACAAGACGGCGTTCTTCAACATCGCCGGTACGGGCAAGCCCGGCAAGTTGATCGAGTACGACGACACCCGCACGATCTTCACGACCCCGTCGGTGCAGGCCACCGAGGACTACGTGTCGGGCCGCTTCGGATGATCCGGGCGGTCAGTCCCGCGGGCTCAGCAGGTAGGCGTTGAGCGATCTCGTGAACTCCGGGTCGAACGGGACGGGATCCCCGTCGACGGCGACCACGGGGGCGGCGAGGCGCACGCTCGAGACGAGCCACGCGGCATCCGCTTCTCGCAGCGCCTCGACCGGAACGTCTTCGTAGGCGGTCGCGAAGCCGCGCCTCTCGAGCTCCTCGAAGAGGCTGAGCTGTGTCGTGCCGTGCAGGATCCCGGCGCCGGGCGCGGGCGTCACGAACGTCTCGCCCCGGCGCAGGATGACCGACGACGTCGGCCCTTCGAGCACGAAGCCGTCGGACGACACGAACACGGCGTCGTCCGCGCCGCGGCGCTTCGCCTCGCGGATCGCCGCCATGTTGACCGCGTACGACAGGGTCTTCGCACCCAGCAGCAGCCACGGGGCGCGCGCCGGCGTGTCGATGCTGTACCCGCGGTCGAGCGTCGCGACGCGCACTCCCCGCTCGCGCGCCGCCGTGTTGTCGGCGGCGGGTGCGGCCGTGACCCATGCGGTGGGCGTCGGCCCGTGTTCGATGCCGCGGCTCAGGATGAGCTTGATGACCGCCTCGCCCGGCGCGCACGAAGCCGCCGCGACGGCGACGGCCTGGCGCCACTGCTCGATGTTCGGCGCGGGCAGATCGCACAGCGAGGCCGAATGGGCGAGGCGCTCGAGGTGGGCCCGGACCTCCTGGGCGTGGCCGTCGACCACGCCGATCGACTCGAAGACGCCGTCGCCGCGCTGCGTGCTCAGCTCGCCGACGGTGAGCGCGGGAGCCGACGCGTCGATGACCGTGAACGTGTCGGCGAAGTCGTGACGGGGATCATCGGATGCCGCGGGCTCGATCACGAGCGCGAAACGCCAGGTCATCCTCCGAGCCTAACCGGGCCGGAATAGACCACCGTGTGCAGCGGTTACACTTGATCGGCCGGGCCGCAGTAACCCCGGGCTCCAACTTCTGCCGCTGCGAGCGGCCTCGCGCCGAGAGGCGTTCTGCGGCCCGGCACTTTCATGCCCGGCGCATCCGCTGGCCTCAGGTCAGCGAGTCGCGGCGCCACAGGGCGGCGCACGCTGTGAGGTCGGTCGCGTAGGTCGACAGCCGCAGCGCGCGCGTCGTGAGGGCGGATGCGCGGTCGGGCTCGGTGCCCTCGTAGTCGTCGGCGATGTGGCTCGCGCCGGACGCCTGCACGCGGCAGAACGCCGCCGCGCGATCGAGGGCCACCGCGAAGTCGCCCTGGAACAGCCCCCGCAGGATCGTGTCGACGAGCGCGACGAGCTCGTCGGGCCCCGCTGGCGACGGCGCCCCGGCGATGACGTCGTCGGCGGACATGAGCTCGGTGCGACCGCGCGCGTACAGCAGCGCCGCGGTGTTCGGATCGTCGTGGATCATCAACTGCAGCAGGTACAGCCGCCACAGCGCGCCAGGGAGCGTGCGAGCCGGCGACCGTGACCACAGCTCCGCGATGTCGTCGATGCCGTGGTCGTCGGTGAACGCGACGAGCCGTTCGACGACGGCGGAGTCGGGATTCTCGCGCACGCGTGTGAGAAGCGCGCTCGCGGTGGCGTGGGCGACGCGCGACACCTCGGCGGGATCCTCCGCCGAGAACAGCCGGTCGAAGAGCTCGGCCGGCCGCCGCACGGGCTTGTGGAAGTCCCTCGATTCGCTCACCCGCTCAAGGGTACTCCGGGCGTTTCAGGGCGGATCCGAGAGGCTCCGTTGCATCGATCGGCCGACAAGTCAAGGGCGTCTCGGCGGAAAGTGGTCGAAGCGTAGCGTGAACCTGCCCGAGTCACGAGGCCGTGTTGACGGGCAGGGGGAACCAGACCATGACGGATGTACGCGAGATCAGCGGACCGACCACCGGCGAACTGCTCGGTGGACGGTATCGCCTCGAGGAGTGCATCGGCGTCGGAGGCATGGCCCGCGTCTACCGCGCGGAGGACACGCTGCTGCACCGCCCCGTCGCGATAAAGATGCTTCAGGGCCCGTTCTCCGAGCCGGGAGGCCACGAACGCGCCGAGTCCGAGACGGCGGCGCTCGCGACGCTCAACCACCACTCGCTCGTGACCCTCTTCGATGCGCACCTGTCGCACGAGGACGTCAGCTACCTCGTGATGGAGCACGTCGAAGGACGCACGCTGCGCGACCTCATCGCGGAAGGTCCCGTCGACCTCGACGAGCTCGCCGCGATCGCCGTCGACATCGCCGAGGGGCTCCACCTCGCGCATTCCGCGGGCATCGTGCACCGCGACATCAAGCCGTCGAACATCCTGCTCTGTGAGTCGCCGCTGCCGGGGCATCCGCGGCGCGCCAAGGTCGCCGACTTCGGGATCGCCTATCTGCTCGACTCCGCACGGATGACCAACCCGGGAATCGTGATCGGGACGATCGCCTACATCGCCCCTGAGCAGGCGAGCGGGGCACCGCCCGCGCCGCCCGCCGACGTGTACGCGTTCGGCATCATGCTGCTCGAGGCGATCACCGGAAAGCGCCCGTTCGCCGAGGCGGAGGGTTTCGGCGCCGTCACCGCGCGCCTCGTGCGATCGCCGGAGATCCCCGAAGACCTCGACGAGACGTGGAAGTGCCTTCTGCGCGGCATGACCGCATCGCGTCCCGAAGACCGTCCGTCGGCGCTCGACGTCGCGGCGACCCTCGCCGGACAGGCCGCCGCCGCGCGCTCGAACGCGGAGACCGTCACGGTGAACACGGCTCCCCTGACGATCCCGGCCGAGTGGATGCGCGAGGAGCCGGTGACGCCCCAGCCGATCGCGGCGGTGCCGCAGACGGCGGATGCGGAGACCGCCGCCTATCCCGCGGCATACCTCATCGAAGACGACGACCGTGCGGCGCCGCTCGCGCCTTCCCGCCGCCCGCGCGGCGTGTTCGTGGCGATCCTCGCGGCCGCCGCCCTGCTCGCGGCGGCGATCGTCATGGTGATGTGGCTGCCCGGCCTGGGCGCCGCGACACCGCTGACCGACCGCGACCCCAACCCGGCCTACACGTCCGGAGTGGACCCGCAGGACTCCGTGGGAGACGATCCCGTCGAGCAGGTGCCCGTGGAGCAGGCTCCCGCCGAGCAGGGTCCCGCCCAGCAGGGTCCCGCCCAGCAGGGTCCCGTCGAGAGCGAGCCCGTCGAGCCGGTCGACGACTCCGGACCGTCGGGCGGCGGCCCCGGCAACGGCGGCGGCAACGAGAACCGCGGCCCGGGCAACAACAACGGCGCCAACGGCAACGGCGGCGGCTCGAACAGCGGCAACGGCAACGGCCGCAACGGCTGAGTCGGTCAGCCCGTCCGCATCGGCCAGTAGGCTTGATGAACGGGCCTGTAGCTCAGTTGGCAGAGCATCGGACTTTTAATCCGCGGGTCGAGGGTTCGAGCCCCTCCGGGCCCACCGCTCACCCCTCGCCGGGGGCCCTGGTGGAGACATCCGCACCTGAGTATCGTCCCGAGCATGACGCCTCGCATCGGTGTTGATGGGCCGGCTTCAGACGCTCTGCTCGCGGCAGGGCGGTTCTTCACGCGATGGGAGGAGACCCCCGATCATCGCGCGGCGTTCCTCGAAGGCGGGCGCGAGGGCGACGTCTTCTACCGGGATCGGTGGAGTCACGACAAGGTCGTCCGCTCGACGCACGGCGTGAACTGCACGGGATCCTGTTCGTGGAAGGTCTACGTGAAAGACGGGATCATCACGTGGGAGGCGCAGCAGACGGATTACCCGAGCGTCGGCCCCGACCGTCCCGAATACGAGCCCCGCGGGTGCCCCCGCGGGGCCGCGTTCTCCTGGTACACCTACTCCCCCACGCGCGTGCGCTACCCGTACGTCCGGGGCGCGCTGCTGGAGGCCTACCGCGAGGCGCGAACGCGCACGGGCGACCCCGTGCTCGCATTCGGCGAGGTCACGAAGAACCCCGAGACTCGGCGTCGCTACCAGCAGGCGCGCGGCAAGGGCGGACTCGTGCGCGCGAGCTGGCGCGAGGCGGTCGAGCTCGTCGCGGCGGGTTACGTCCACACGATCAAGGAGTACGGCCCGGACCGCGTCGCGGGCTTCTCACCGATTCCGGCGATGTCGATGGTGTCGCACTGCATCGGCACGCGGTTCACACAGCTCGTCGGCGGGGTCATGACGAGCTTCTACGACTGGTACGCCGACCTCCCGGTCGCGAGCCCGCAGGTGTTCGGCGACCAGACGGATGTCCCGGAGTCAGGCGACTGGTGGGACGCGACCTACCTCATGATGTGGGGCTCGAACGTCCCGGTCACGCGCACGCCCGACGCGCACTGGATGGCGGAGGTGCGCTACCGCGGCACGAAGGTCGTCACGGTGAGCCCGGACTACGCCGACAACACGAAGTTCGCCGACGAGTGGCTGCCGTGCCAGGCGGGGACGGATGCCGCGCTCGCTATGGCGATGGGACACGTCATCCTCAAAGAGCGCTACGTCGACGCGCGCGTGCCGTTCTTCGTCGACTACGCCCGCCGGTACACCGACCTCCCGCACCTCATCACACTCGTGCCGCACGCCGACGGCGGGCTCGTGCCCGGCAAGTTCCTCACGGCGGCGGATCTGGGCGAAGAGGCCCCGGAGGACGCGTGGAAGACGGTCGTGCTGGATGCCGCATCCGGTGCCCCTCGCGTGCCGAACGGCTCGATGGGCTTCCGCTACGCCGAGTCGGGCGAGGGTCGATGGAACCTCGACCTCGAGGGCATCGTGCCGGCGCTGTCGGTGCGCGACGCGAAGGTCGCCGAGGAGGCGGCGGAGGTGCTGCTTCCCCGCTTCGACGCGCCGGACGGATCCGGCGCCGTCATGCGCCGCGGGGTCCCGGCGACGCGCGTGCACGGCGTGCTCGTGACGACCGTGTTCGACCTGCTGCTCGCGCAGTACGGCGTGGGGCGCGACGGACTGCCCGGCGAATGGCCGACCGGGTACGACGACGCCACGACGCCCTATACGCCGGCGTGGCAGGAGGACATCACGGGCGTCCCCGCGGAGGCGTGCACGCGCATCGCGCGCGAGTTCGCGGCGAACGCCGCCGACTCGGGCGGACGCTCGATGGTCATCATGGGCGCGGGCATCTGCCAGTGGTTCCACGGCGACGCGACGTACCGCGCGATCCTCGCGATGCTCATCCTCACGGGCTCGATGGGGCGCAACGGCGGTGGCTGGGCGCACTACGTCGGACAGGAGAAGTGCCGCCCGATCACGGGCTGGATCTCACTCGCGAATGCGCTCGACTGGGCGCGCCCGCCGCGCACGATGATCGGCACCGCGTACTGGTACATGCACACCGACCAGTGGCGCTTCGACGGCTACAGTGCCGACGCGCTCGCGTCGCCGCTCGCCGAAGGCAACCTCGACGGACTGCACACCGCCGACACGATCGCGCAGTCGGCGCGGCTCGGCTGGATGCCCTTCTATCCGCAGTTCGACCGCAACCCGCTCGACCTCGCCGACGAGGCCGCCGACGCCGTCGAGGCCGGACAGGCGCCGGATGCCGCCGCCTACGTCGTCCGTCAGCTCGCCGACGGCGAGCTCAAGTCCGCGATCTCCGACGTCGACGCGCCCGAGAACTGGCCGCGCCTGCTGACGCTGTGGCGGTCGAACCTGCTCGGCTCGAGCGCGAAGGGCAACGAGTACTTCCTCAAGTACCTCCTCGGCACGCACAGCAACGTGATGGCGTCGGATGAGGCATCCGTTCGGCCCCGTGATGTCGTGTGGCGCGATGAGATCCCCGAGGGGAAGCTCGACCTGCTGGTCTCGGCGGACTTCCGGATGACGTCGACGACGCTGCTGTCGGACGTCATCTTCCCCGCGGCGACGTGGTACGAGAAGCACGACCTCTCCTCGACCGACATGCACCCGTTCGTGCACGCCTTCACGCCTGCGATCGATCCGCCGTGGGAGGCGCGCAGCGACTTCGACCTGTTCCACGCGATCGCGCGCGAGCTGTCCGAGATGGCGAAGAAGCACCTCGGCGTGCGGCAGGACCTCGTGTCGGTGCCGATGCAGCACGACACCCCGGGCGAGACGGCGCAGCCGGGCGGTGTCGTGCGCGACTGGGCGCGCGGCGACGTCGCCCCGGTGCCGGGGCGGACGATGCCGCAGTTCGTGGTGGTGGAGCGCGACTACACCGCGATCGCCGACAAGCTCGCCGCGATCGGGCCGCTCGCCGACGAGCTCGGGTTCACGGTCAAGAACGTGACGTACGACGTGTCGCACGAGGTCGAGCGTCTCGCGCACATGCACGGCGTGTACCCATCCGGTCCCGCCGCCGGGCGCCCGGCGATCGACACCGACGTCAAGCTCGCCGAGGCGATCCTCACGTTCTCGGGCACGACGAACGGCGAGCTCGCGCGGCAGGGGTTCCGCACCCTCGAAAAGCGCGTCGGGAAGCCGCTCGCCGACCTCGCGGCGGGTTCGGAGGAGAAGCACATCACGTTCGCCATGACACAGGCGGCGCCCGTGCCGGTCATCACGTCGCCCGAATGGTCGGGTTCGGAGACGGGCGGGCGGAGATACGCGCCGTTCACGGTCAACATCGAGCGCCTCAAGCCGTTCCACACGCTCACGGGGCGCATGCACTTCTACCTCGATCACGACTGGATGCGCGACCTCGGCGAGGCGATGCCGATCTATCGCCCGCCGCTGGATCTGCACCGGCTGTTCGGCGAGCCGCGACTCGGCCCCGACGGCGCGCAGCAGGTGACGGTGCGCTATCTCACGCCGCACTCGAAGTGGTCGATCCACTCGGAGTACCAGGACAACCTCTTCATGCTGTCGCTGTCGCGCGGCGGGCCCACCGTGTGGATGAGCCCGCAAGACGCAGCCGCGATCGGGGCCGCCGACAACGACTGGGTCGAGTGCGTCAACTCCAACGGCGTGCTCGTGGCGCGCGCGATCGTGTCGCACCGGATGCCCGAGGGCGTCGTCTACGTGCACCACGCGCAGGAGCGCACGATCGACGTGCCGAAGTCCGAGGCCACCGGGAAGCGCGGCGGCATCCACAACTCCGTCACGCGACTGCTCGTGAAGCCGACCCACCTCATCGGCGGGTACGCGCAGCTGTCGTACGCGTTCAACTACCTCGGCCCGACGGGGAACCAGCGCGACATGGTGGCGACCATTCGCCGCCGTTCGCAGGAGGTGACGTACTGATGCGTGTCATGGCCCAGATGGGCATGGTCATGAATCTCGACAAGTGCATCGGATGCCACACCTGCTCGGTCACGTGCAAGCAGGCGTGGACGAACCGGGCAGGCACCGAGTACGTGTGGTTCAACAACGTCGAGACGCGGCCCGGGCAGGGCTACCCGCGCCGGTACGAGGATCAGGAGCAGTGGCGCGGCGGGTGGACCCTCAACAGCCGCGGACGCCTGAAGCTGCGCACCGGCAGCCGCCTGCGGCGCCTCCTGACGATCTTCTCGTCCCCCGTGCAGCCCAAGCTCGCCGACTATTACGAGCCGTGGACGTACGACTACGAGACGCTCATCGACGCGCCGCTGGGCGACGACTTCCCCGTCGCGAAGCCGAAGTCGCTCATCACCGGTGAGGACACGAAGATCACGTGGTCGGCCAACTGGGACGACAACCTCGGCGGCACGAGCGAGCTCGGCCACCTCGACCCGATCGTCGAGAAGGTGCGGCGTGAGTCCGAGGACGCCATCAAGATGCAGTTCGAGAAGACGTTCCTCTTCTACCTCCCGCGCATCTGCGAGCACTGCCTGAACCCGTCGTGCATGGCCTCGTGCCCGTCGGGCGCGATCTACAAGCGGGCCGAGGACGGCATCGTCCTCGTCGACCAGGACCGCTGCCGCGGCTGGCGCCAGTGCATCACCGGATGCCCGTACAAGAAGATCTACTTCAATCACAAGACCGGCAAGGCCGAGAAGTGCACGCTGTGCTACCCGCGGCTCGAGGTCGGCATCCCGACGGTGTGCTCGGAGACGTGCGTCGGGCGCCTGCGGTATCTCGGGCTCTTCCTGTACGACGCCGACCGTGTCACCGAGGCCGCCTCGACGCCCGACGAGAAGGATCTCTACGAGGCACAGCTCGACCTCATCCTCGACCCCGACGACCCCGAGGTCATCGCGGCGGTGCGGGCCCAGGGCGACATCCCCGAGGACTGGATGGACGCGGCGCGGCGGTCGCCCGTCTACGCGCTCGCGAAGAAGTACCGCGTGGCTCTGCCGCTGCATCCGGAATATCGCACGATGCCGATGGTCTGGTACATCCCGCCACTGTCGCCCATCGTCGACCTGCTGCGCGACCAAGGCCACGACGCCGAGGCGGCCGGCACGCTCTTCGGTGCGATCGAGGCGCTTCGCATCCCGGTCGAGTACCTCGCCGAGCTCTTCACGGCGGGCGACACCGACATCGTGTCGGACGTGCTGTGGAAGCTCGCGGCGATGCGGTCGTACCTGCGCGACATCACGCTCGACCGCGAGCGCGATGAGTCGATCCCCGCCGCGGTCGGCATGACCGGCGACGACATCTACGCGATGTACCGGCTCCTCGCGATCGCGAAGTACGAGGACCGGTACGTCATCCCGACCGCGCACTACGAGCAGGCGCACGAGCTCGAGGAGCTCGGGTGCTCGCTCGACTTCGACGGCGGCCCGTACGCCGAGGAGTCGGGTCCGTTCGGCGAGGCGAGCGGACGCCCGACGCCCGTCGCCGTCGAGAACTTCCACGCACTGCGCGAACGCCAGACGTCCGATGCGCGCGCCGGCGACGAGACGCTGCGCGGCCGCGTGAACCTCCTCAACTGGGACGGCAACGGCGCACCGCCGGGCCTGTTCCCACCCCGGCGGACGGTCGACGCGGATGCCCCGGACGGAGGCTCGTCATGAGGGCCGCGGTCGTGCACCAGGCGGCATCCGTGTGTCTTTCGTATCCCGACGACGAGGTGCTGGCATCCGGTCCGCTCATCGCCACGGCGCTGCGCGAGTCGGCGCCCGAGGCGGCGGAGCAGTTCGCGCCGTTGCTGGAGTGGTGGGCGCAGACGGATGCCGCTGTCGTGCGGACGGCCTACGTCGACACGTTCGACATGTCGCGGCGCCATGCGCTCTACCTCACGTACTGGACGGACGGGGACACACGGAGGCGAGGCGGCGCGCTGGCAGACCTCAAGGCCAGGTACCGTGCGGCGGGCATGGAGGCGGACACGGGCGAACTGCCGGACTATCTGCCGCTCGTCCTGGAGTTCACGCGCCACCGGCCCGACGCGGGCACCGCGATCCTGCAGCAGTACCGCGCGAGCGTCGAGCTCATCCGCATCGCGCTCGCCGAACGAGGATCGCCGTACGCGGGCGTCGTCGCGGCGGTGTGCGCGACGCTGCCGGGGCCGTCGCCCGCCGATCGGCAGCAGGCGATGGCGATGGCCGCCGCCGGGCCGCCCCAGGAGTCGGTGGGCCTCGACGCGGGCGATCCGCGATTGATCCCCCTCGTACCGGCGGGAGGTCGCGCGTGAGCCTCCTGTTGTGGGGAATCCTCCCCTACGCCATGGTCATCATCCTCATCGGCGGCCTCATCTGGCGCTACCGATACGACCAGTTCGGCTGGACCACGCGGTCGTCCCAGCTCTACGAGTCGAGGCTGCTGCGCATCGGGTCGCCGCTGTTCCACTTCGGCATCCTCGTCGTGGTGATCGGGCACGTCGCCGGGCTCGTGATCCCGAAGTCGTGGACCGACGCGCTCGGCATCACCGAGGACATGTACCACTTCGCCGCCCTCGGGCTCGGCACGATCGCGGGCGTCGCGACGCTGGTCGGCGTCGGCATCCTCATCTACCGGCGCCGCACGACCGGCCCGGTGTTCATGGCGACGACCAAGAACGACAAGACGATGTACGTCGTACTCGTCGCCGCCATCGTCGCGGGGCTCGCGACGACCGTGCTGAGCGTCGTCGGCCCGCACGAGGACCAGACCTACCGCGAGACCGTGTCGCCGTGGTTCCGGTCGCTGTTCATCTTCCAGCCCGACATCCAGGCGATGTCGGAGGCGTCGTTCGCCTTCCAGCTGCACACGCTCATCGGCATGCTGCTGTTCATCATCTGGCCGTTCACGCGGCTCGTGCACGCGTTCACCGCGCCGATCCATTACCTGTTCCGGCCGTACATCGTGTACCGGTCGCGTGACGGCAGGCCGACGACGGCTCGCGGCATCCGTCGCGGCTGGGCGCCCGTCGGCACGCGAGACCGCGAACCCGACCGCACACCCCGTCGCTCGCGAAGGAGCCCCCGGTGAGCACGACCGCCCCGACCCCGACCACGGCCGCCGTTCTGCAGGGCCGCACGCTCAACCTGTGGCTCGCCCTGCTCGCCTTCGCGATCACGTTCTGGGCGTGGAACATCATCGGCCCGCTCGCGGTGCAGTACGCCGCCGAGCTCGACCTCGACGCGACGCAGCAGTCGCTGCTGATCGCGACGCCCGTCATCGTCGGCTCGCTCGGGCGCATCCTCACCGGCGCCCTCACCGACCGCTACGGCGGGCGGATCATGTTCACGATCCTCACGGCCGTCTCGGCGATCCCGGTGCTGCTCGTGATGTTCGCCGGTCTCATCGGCTCGTACGTGCTGCTCATCGTGTTCGGCTTCATCCTCGGCATCGCCGGAACGACGTTCGCGATCGGCATCCCCTTCGTCAACGCGTGGTACGAGCCGTCCCGCCGCGGGTTCGCGACCGGACTGTTCGGCGCGGGCATGGGCGGCACCGCCCTGTCGTCGTTCTTCACACCGCGCATGGTGGCGTGGTGGGGCTATGTCGCGACGCACATCGTGATCGCCGTCGCGCTGCTGGTCGTGGCGGCTCTCGTGTGGTTCCTCATGCGCGACTCGCCGGCGTGGAAGCCGAACCGCGACCCCGTGCTCCCGAAGCTGGCGGCCGCGTCGAAGCTCGCGGTGACGTGGCAGATGGCGTTCCTGTACGCCGTGACGTTCGGCGGCTTCGTCGCCTTCTCGACGTATCTGCCGACATACCTCAAAGAGGTGTACTCGTTCGATCTGGCGGATGCCGGGGCGCGCACCGCCGGCTTCGCGATCGCCGCTGTCGTCGCACGCCCTGTCGGCGGGTGGCTGTCCGACAAGATCGGACCGCCGATCGTGCTCGGCATCTCGCTCGCGGGCGCCGCGATCATGGCGGTCGTGATCGCGTTCAAGCCTCCGCCCGAGCTCGCCGCCGGCACGTCGTTCGTGCTCATGGCGCTCGCCCTGGGCCTCGGCACCGGCGCGGTGTTCACGTGGGTCGCTCAGCGCGCGCCGGCGAACCGTGTCGGCGCGGTGACGGGGATCGTCGGCGCCGCAGGCGGACTCGGCGGGTACTTCCCGCCGCTCGTCATGGGTGCGACGTACAACGCCGCGGCCCACAGCTACACGATCGGGCTCGCGCTCCTGTGCGCGACCGCGCTCGTGGCGCTCGCGTTCACGGTGTTCCTCGCGATCCGCGACAGCCGCCGGCGCGCCGACACGGAGTGAGCCGAAGCGCCGCGGTCAGACACCCGACTCTGCGAGCTCGGCGCCCGCGTGCGCCAGCTCGGCCAGCGCGGCCTCTCCCGATCCCGGGGCGACCGCCGCGACGAGGTCGGTGAACACGCGCACGCGGCGACCGTGCTCGACGGCGTCGAGAGCGGATGCCCGCACGCAGTAGTCGGTCGCGATGCCGACGATGTCGACCTCGACGACCCCATGGCGCTCGAGCAGCTCGTGCACGCTCTCGCCCTCGTCGGTCGTGCCCTCGAAGAGCGAGTACGCGGGCTGACCCTGCCCCTTCTTCACATGATGCGTGACCCGGCTCGTGTCGAACGCGGGGTCGTACTCGGCACCCTCGGTGCCTCCGACGCAGTGCACCGGCCACGTCTCGATGAAGTCCGGCTCGCCCGAGGCGAAATGCCCGCCGTTGTCGTTGTCGCCGTCGTGCCAGTCGCGCGAGGCGACGATCATCGAGTACTCGTCCGCGTGGTCGGCGAGGAACCGCGAGATGCGCTCGGCGACGGCGTCGCCGCCCTCCACGCCGAGCGCACCGCCCTCGGTGAAATCGTTCTGAACGTCGACGATGAACAGCGCCTTGCTCATGACACGAGCGTACGCCGCCGTGCCGCACGCGTCGCCGGAGCGACGGCATCCGTTTCGTCGACCGGCCCGCCCGTGTCGACCGGCTTCGGCTCAGCGTCCTTGCGCGACAGCTTCGACGGCCACCAGATCGCCCGGCCGATGTCGTACGAGATCGCCGGCACGAGCAGCGACCGCACGACGAACGTGTCGAGCAGCACGCCGAACGCCACGATGAACGCGATCTGCGCGAGGAACAGGATCGGGATGACGCCGAGCGCCGCGAACGTCGCCGCGAGCACGAGGCCCGCCGAGGTGATGACACCGCCCGTCGCGACGAGGCCCCGCAGGATGCCCGGCCGCGTGCCGTGCGTGATCGACTCCTCCCGCACGCGCGACATGAGGAAGATGTTGTAGTCCACGCCGAGCGCGACGAGGAACACGAAGCCGTACAGCGGCACGGCGGGGTCGGCGCCCGGGAAGTCGAACACGTTGTTGAAGACCAGCGCGCTCACGCCGAGGGCCGCGCCGAACGACACGATGACGCTCAGGATGAGCAGCACCGGCGCGACGACCGATCGCAGCAGGAGCATGAGGATCGCGAGGATCACCAACAGCACGACGGGGATGATGAGCGTCCGGTCGCGGATCGACGTGTCGATCGTGTCGACGTCGGTCGCGGTGACGCCGCCCACGAGCGTCGTGCCGTCGCCGAACGCGTCGTCGAGGGCGACCCGCAGGTCGCGCACGGTGTCGTCGGCAGCGGTGGAGTCCGCGGCATCCGTCAGCGTGCCGATCAGCAGCACATCGCCGTCGGCGACACTCGGCGCGGGCGCGGGCACGGGCGTTCCGGGAGGTCCGGGCGCGGCGAACACGGCCTCGCCGTCCTCGAGGGTGACGGTCGCCTGACCGGTCGGAGAGTCGGCGGATGCCACGGCCACCGCCTCGATGCCGTCGCTGTCCTCCAGAAGCTCGACCGCCTCCGCGAGGTCATCCTCGGGGGCGATGACGTAGACGGGGCTTCCCGAGCCCGCCGGGAAGTGCTCCGACAGCACCTCCTGGCCGTCCCGCGCCTCGGACGCGCCCAACACGAATTCGCTCGTGGGCACGCCGTCCGCCTTGAGCTGCAGCACGCCGGCGGTCGCCGCGAGCAGCACGACGGTCGCGACGATCCACACCGGACGCGCGTGACGTGCGACGAAGCGCGCCTGACGCGGCCAGATGCCTTTCGCGGGCTTGGTGAGGTCGGCCGGCAGCGCGCCCGTGCCGGGCTTCGGGACGAAGGGCCAGAACGCCGCGCGACCGAAGATGGCCAGCAGCGCCGGCAGGAATGTGAGCGCCGACAGGATCGAGAACGCGATGCCGATCGACGCGATCGGACCGAGCGCGCGGTTCGTCGCGAGGTCGCTCAGCAGGAGGCACAGCAGTGCCGCGATGACGGTGCCGCCGGATGCGAGGATCGGCTCGAACGACCCGCGCCATGCCCGCGTCGTCGCCTCCCATCGAGGAGCGCCGTCGGCGATCGCCTCGCGGAATCGCGCCACGTACAGCAGCGCGTAGTCGGTCGCCGCTCCGATCACGAGGATGAACAGGATGCCCTGCACCTGGCCGTTGAGCACGAACACTCCGGCCTTCGCGAGCCACCACACCGTGAGCAGAGCGACGCACAGCGCGAACGTCGACGTCAGCAGCACGAGGATCGGCAGCAGCGGCGACCGGTACACGATCACGAGGATGATGAAGACCGCGATGAGGGCGACCGCCAGGAGAAGCCCGTCGATGCCGAGGAAGCCCTCCGCGAGGTCGGCCGTGAAGCCCGCGGCGCCTGTGACCCACGCCTCGAGCGGCGCGTCGAGATCTTCGGCGATGAGCGCGCGCACCTCCTCGACGCTGTCGCGCACCTCGTCGCCGTCGATCGGCACGAACAGCTGCGCCGACTCGCCGTCGTCGGAGACGATGGGCGGCGACACCTCGCCCGCGATCCCGTCGAGGTCGGCGAGATCGTCGGCGAGCGTCTGCAGCGCCGCGAGGTCGCCTTCGGTGAGCTCTCCGTCGCCGGTCGCCACGACGACGGCCGGGATCGAGTCTTCGCCGAGGAAGTCCGCGAGCCGCTCGCTCACCTGCGTCGCATCCGCACTCTCGGGAAGGAAGGTCGACTGGTCGTTCGTCGACACCTCACCGACCTTGCCGAAGTACGGGCCGCCGACGGCGCCGCCGACGAGCCACACGAGGACGAGGACGACCGGGATGCCGATCCTGACCCAGCGATTGGTCGTGTGGCGGTCCCTTTGGCGCAATGACATATCGCTAGCTTATCTAGCATCTACGCGATTTGCATAATCCTGACGTGAGCCCGCCGGCGGTGTGCGCGTCGGTCGTAGGCTGGGCGGATGCTGTCCGCCCTCATCGCGCTGCTCGGCGCCCTCGTGTACGGGTCGGCTGATTTCCTCGGTGGGATCGCGGCGAGGCGGTTGCGTTCGATCGTCGTCACGGCGGTGTCGGCAGCATCCGGTCTCGTCGTCCTCGTGCTGGCGCTCCCCCTTTTCGGGGTCGATGCGACGGGCGCCGACATGGCGTGGGGCGTCGCGGCGGGCCTCTTCGGGATCGTGGCGGTCGTGCTGCTGTATGCGTGCCTCGCGATCGGACCGATGAGCATCCTGTCGCCGCTCACGGCGGTCGTCTCGGCGATCGCGCCCATGCTGTGGGGACTGCTCGTGAAGGGCGAGAGCCTCTCGCCGCTCGGCTACGCGGGACTCGGCGTCGCGCTCGTGGCTGTCGTGCTCGTCGGCTTCATTCCGGGAGAGAAGGTCGTGCGGCCGAGCGTGCGCGGCCTCGTGATGGCCGTCGGCGCCGGCATCGCGATCGGCGCTTTCCTCATCGTGATCGACCAGACGCGCGACGAGAGCGGCCTCGTGCCGCTCGTGTTCAGCAGGCTCACGAGCGTCGTCATCACGGGTGCGGTCGTCGGCGGCATGATCCTCGCGGCCGTGCGGCGTGGCCGCGCGGTCACCGCCGTGCTCACTCCCGCCGACCCCGACCTCGGTGCGACCCCGACCGGGCATGCGGATCTCGCGCACGCGACAGCGCCCATCCCCGCGCGGATCCTCACGTCCACCCGCGGCCGCGCATGGTGGCTCGCAGTCGGATGCGGCGCGCTCGACGCCGTCGCGAACGGCTTCATGCTGCTCGCGCTGAGGCTGGGGGATCTGTCGGTCGTCTCGGCGCTCACGGCGCTCTACCCCGGCGGGACCATCCTGCTCGCGGCGATCGTGCTGCGCGAGCGCATCGCCGCGGTGCAGTGGGTCGGGCTCATCCTCGCGCTCGCCGCGGGTGCGATGCTCGCGGTCGGCTGATCCGGCGGGGCGTGCTCGCGCGTGCGCCGGGCGGTCAGCCTCGGGCGAAGAGCAGCACCCACGACGCGACGAGCGCGATGATCCCGAGCCCCCCGAGCGCGAGGGCGATCAACGCCGTGAACCGCACGCCGGGCGCCGTACGGACGAGTCGCACACGGTCTCGCGATCCGCGCCGCGCGTAGAGGTCGGCTTCGTCCTTGTCGCCGAGCTCGCGCACGAGGTGCGGCGTCAGGACGGCCTCGCCCACTCCGCCGTCATCGAACCACCGGGCGACCCGTCCGTTCGCAGAATCGTCGATCACGACATGCACCGGCACCCACGTGCCGTCCGCGATCCGCAGCATGAGAGCGAGAAGCGCGAGGACGAGGCCGCCGCCGATGCCGACCCATGCGAAGATCTCGAGGACCGCGTCGAGCACGTGCCCCATCGCGCCTCCCCGGTGTCGAGAAAGGCCCGGGCGAAACCCGGGCCTTCATCTCGAGCCACCTAAGGGAATCGAACCCTTGACCTATTCATTACGAGTGAATCGCTCTGCCGACTGAGCTAAGGTGGCGCGCCCCGCTTGCGCGATGCACGATCAACGATCTTACAGGGTCGCGGGAGTGCTCGCGAACCGAGGCGGTCGCCGAGCGGCGGCTACTCGCACCGGAGCCCGTCTTCGGGAACCGTGCCCTCGAGCAGGTAGGCCTCGACCGCCGAGTCGACGCATTCGTTGCCCTTGTTGTAACCGGTGTGCCCCTCGCCGACACGCGTGACGAGCACACCCGACGAGAGCTGGTCGGCGAGCGCGACGGACCACTCGTACGGCGTCGCCGGATCGTTCGTCGTGCCCACGACCACGATCGGGGCGGCGCCGTTCGCGGTGAGCGGCTCACGCGCGTTCGTGGACTCGTACGGCCACACCCGGCACAGATTCGGCCCGATGTTGTACTCGGCGATGGTCGGTGCTTCGGCCCGCAGTCGATCGTCGGCGGCCGCCTCCTCTTCGGGAGTCCAGTCGACCGGGTAGTCCATGCAGTTGTATGCCGTGAAGGCCTGGATGAGGTTCGACAGGTAGACGCCGTCCTGGCGGTCGAAGTACGCGTCGACGAGGAGCCATGCGATCTCGGGGTCGCCTTGCAGCACTCCTCGAAGAGCCTCGGTCAGGAAGTCCCAGTACTGGCGGGCGTACAGCGCGGTCGAGATCGCCGTTTCGAGGGCGTCCGCGCCGAACGGGCGCTCGTCCCCGCTCGGCAGGGGCGATCGGTCGAGGCTCGCGAACAGCGCGTTGAGATCGGAGAGCGCCTCGTCGACCGTCCCGCGGAACGGGCACTCGTCGTCGGCGAGGCAGTTCTCCATGTAGGCGCGCAGCGCCCGCTCGAACCCGATCGTCTGCACGACACCGAGCTCGAGCATCGAGATCGTCGGGTCGAGGGCGCCGTCGAGCACGAGGCGTCCGACGCGCTCGGGGAAGAGCTCGGCGTACTGCGCGCCGAGGTACGTGCCGTACGAGTAGCCGAGGTACGTGAGCTCCGACTCCCCGAGGACCGCGCGCAGCAGATCGAGATCGCGAGCGGAGTTCTCGGTCGTGATGTACGGCAGGATGCCGTCGCTGTTCGCGTCGCACGCCTGCGCGAACTCCTCGCTCGACGCGATGACTTCGGCGGTCCACTCCTCGGATCCGCGCGGGGCCTCGGGGATTCCGAAGAGGAACTCGTCCATGCCCGCGTCGTCGAAGCAGCGCACGGCCGTCGATTCACCCACGCCACGCGGGTCGAACCCGACGACGTCGAACGACTCGGTGAGCTCCTCCCCCACGGCGAACGACAGCGAGTCCGCGACGTACGACTTGCCGCTCACCCCGGGGCCGCCGGGGTTCGTGAACAGCGCCCCCTGCGACTGACCGGTCGCCGCGTGGCGGATGACCGCGAGCTCGATGTCGGCGTCGCCGGGGTTCTCCCAGTCCAGCGGTGCCCGGACGGTCGTGCAGTCGAAGCCTTCGCCGCACGGCTCCCACTCGAGCTCCTGGTCGTAATACGGCAGCAGCTCTGCCGGAACGCCCTCGGTGTCGGGGGTGAGGCTCGGAGCAGGACGCGACTCGGGGATCATCGCGTACAGGCATCCGGACAGCGCGACGGATGCCGCGGCGAGTCCGGCGACGACGGCGAGGAGCCGCCGGGAGCGGCGGGGGGCGGTTCGGGTCACAGGGTCCTCCCGCTCGCGACGGTCACGAGCATGCTCTCCAGGGCCAGCGCGGGGGCGACGTTCTGTTCGAGATTGCGCCGCGTCTCAGCGATGCGATCCAGCACCGTGAGCGTCCGCTCACGCGGCCACGCTTCGGCGAGCGCACGCAGCTCGGGTTCGAGCTCGCGGTTGACGAGGTCTGCGTCGCGGCCGAACTGCAGCACGACGACGTCGCGGAACATCGACTGCAGATCGGTCAGGACGCGATCGATGCCGTCGCGCAGGCTGCGCGTCGCGCGGCGCTTCTGCTCTTCCTCGAGCGCGGTGAGCTGCGAGCGGACCGCCGGCGGCACGGGCGCGCCCTCGACGATTCCCAGTGTGCGCAGCAGGTTCGCGCGCTCCGCCTCGTCGCGCTCGGCGGTGAGCGCCTTCGCGTCTTCGGTGGCGGCCTGCACGATGTGTCCGGCGACCTCGACGGCGTCGCCCACGCCTCGCACGGCGAGGGCCGCGCGCAGGGTCGAGTCGCGGCGGGCGCGGGCCGCGGCATCCGTCGCCAGTCTCTGCGCCATGCCGATGTGACGCTGGGCGTGACGGGCGGACTGCTCCGCGACGGCCGGATCGACGCCCGTGCGCAGCGCGATGAGCTTCGCGACCTCGTCGACCTCGGGCTCGCGCAGGCGCAGCGTGCGCACACGCGACCGGATGGTCGGCAGCAGGTCGGCGTCGCTCGGCGCGCACAGCACCCAGACCGTGCGCTCCGGCGGTTCTTCGAGGGCCTTGAGGAGCACGTTCGACGTGCGCTCGGTCATACGGTCGGCGTCTTCCATGACGATCACGCGGTACCGACCGATCGACGGCGAGAAATACGAGCGCTCGACGAGCGCGCGGGCGTCTTTGATCGAGATGATGACGCCCTCGGTGCGCAGTGCGGTGAGGTCGGGATGCGTTCCCGCGAGCACCTGCCGCATCGCCTGCTCGTCGCCGGGCTCGGCGATGAGCGCGGCGGCGAACGCGTGCGCGAGGATCGAACGGCCCGAGCCGGGCGGGCCCGTGAGGAGCCACGCGTGGGTCATCAGGTCGGGGTCGGATGCCGCAGCCCGCAGCACCTCGACGGCGGCCTGTTGCCCCCACACCGCGCCCCACGGCGGCTCGTCGAGCGTGGCCGGCTCGACGGGCGCGGCGGCGGTGGCGTCCATGAGGTTCAGCCTAATCGGCGGCGCCGACGCGGCGTCCGGTCAGATCCCGGCCCACTCGAGTGCCGACTGCACGCGCCTGCGCACGGCGGCGGCGATCTCGTCGGCCGGCTGCGACGCGTCCACCACGAGGAACCGGGCAGGCTCCGCATCGGCGAGCGCGAGGAACTCGCGGCGCACGTTCTCGTGGAACTCCGCCTCCTCCGCCTCGAGCCGGTCGAACGGCTTGCCCTGGGCCTCACGGCGCTCGCGCGCGATCTCGGGGTCGAGGTCGAGCAGGACCGTGACATCGGGGATCAGGCCGTCGACCGCCCACAGCGACAGCCGGCGCACCTCCTCGCGGCCGAGCACGCGCCCGGCGCCCTGATAGGCGAGCGACGAGTCGAAGTACCGGTCCTGGATGACGATGTCGCCGCGCTCGAGCGCCGGCCGCACGACGGTGGCGACGTGCTGCGCACGATCCGCCGCGTACAAGAGCGCCTCGGCGCGCGCGACGATCTCGCCGCGATGGTGCAGCACGATGTCGCGCACGAGCTTGCCGACCTCCGTGCCGCCGGGTTCGCGCGTGCGCACCGTCGTGTAGCCCTCGGCGTCGAGCCATTCCTGAAGGCGCTGCGCCTGCGTCGACTTGCCGACGCCGTCGCCGCCTTCCAACGTCACGAACACACCGCGGGCGGAAGCGACCGCCTCGTTGTCGAGGGTCACTTCTTCGCCGCCGCCTTCCGGGTCGTGGTCGTGCGCCGCGTGCGCTTGGGCGCGGGACCCTTCGCCCGCTTCTCGGCGAGCAGCTGCACCGCGCGCTCGAACGTGACGTCGTCGACGCTCTCGCCGCGCGGGATCGTCGCGTTGGTCTCGCCGTCGGTGACGTAGGGGCCGAATCGACCGTCTTTGAGCTTGATCGGCTTGCCGCTCGTCGGGTCGGCCTCGAACTCCTTCAGCGCACTGGACGCACCCCGTGCGCCGTACTTCGGCTGCGCGTAGATCGCGAGCGCCTCGTCGAGCGTGATGTCGAAGATGTGCTGCTCGCTCTGCAGGGTGCGCGAGTCGGTGCCCTTCTTGAGGTACGGCCCGTAGCGGCCGTTCTGCGCCGTGATGACCTCGCCGGTCTCGGGGTCGGTGCCGACGACTCGCGGCAGGTCGAGGAGGCGCAGCGCCGTCTCGAGGTCGATCGTGTCG